>QWHO01000589.1 GCA_021404945.1 bacterium CPR1 | reverse complement strand
GCTGGGGGAGGAGATCGTGCACGAGGCGCTGGCTGCCCGTCTGGTCTGCGGCGGTCTGGAGCGCTGCTTCGAGCAGGTCTTCGCCGATTGCCGCCAGCGCGACCGCCACTTCGGGGCCATCGCCCTGGACCGAAAGGGACGGCCTTATCGGGGCGAGTGCCAGGGGCGGCTGTTCTGGGCCCTTATCCAGGACGGGGAGGCAAGGGCCTTTTCAACCGCTTGAAGTCAGGTGGCCGGGTCGGTCAGGGCGAACATCATCTCGGCCGAGACCAGGATCTCCTCGCCGACCTGGCAGCTGACCGCGATTTTGCCCTTGTCACCCCGGAAGTTGGTCATGCGGGCCCGGATGTCGAGGTGATCGCCCGGCCGCGCGGGCCGTCCGAGCTGGCAGTTGTCCACGGCCGCGAACAGGATGTTCTTGCCTCGGCCCTGCGGGGTGGACATGACCACCGTGCAGCCCACCTGGGCCATGCTCTCGATCAAGAGGCCCACCGGCATCTGGGGATCGTCGGGAAAATGGCCCTGGAAGAACTCCTCGTTGATGGTCAGCAGCTTGGATCCGCGGGCCGTCTCCATCGGCACCACCTCGTCGATGCGATCGACGAGCAGGAAAGGATACCGGTGCGGCAGGCACTCGAGGATGTCGCGAATGTTCATGGGGTAGCCCGGGGTCTTTGTCATAGCGCCCGCGATTCCACACCGGGGAGGGCTCTCCCTTTGAGCGCAGAAGCTGCCGGGCGCTATGCAAGAAGTTCACATTCTCTCAGCCAAACGCACTCCCATCGGGAAGTTCGGGGGTTCCCTGGCCAGGATCACCGCCGTCGAGCTGGCCGTTGCGGCCGTCAGATCGGCTATCGCCGAGGCCGGCATCGCGCCCACCGAGGTCGACTGCCTGATCCTGGGCCTGGCCCGCCAGGCGGGCAACGGCCCCAATCCCGCGCGCCAGGTTTCGGTGCGTTCCGGCCTGCCCCTGACCACCCCGGCCTATACCCTCAACCAGGCCTGCGCCTCGGGGATGGCCGCCATCGCCCAGGCTGCCGACAAGATCCGCTCGGGAGAGTGCCGTTTCGTGGTGGCCGCCGGGGCCGAGAGCATGTCCCGCGTGCCCTACCTGCTCGATGAGGTGCGCTTTGGGCAGAAGATGGGCCACCGCAAGCTGGTGGACGCGATGTACCACGATGGCCTGTTCTGCCCGCTGGCCAACAAGATCATGGGCGAGACGGTGGAGGCCCTGGCGGGCGAGCTCGGTATCTCACGCGCTGAGCAGGACGAGTTTGCGCTGCGCAGCCAGAATCGGGCCGAGGAGGCCGAGAAGGCGGGCCGCTTTGCCTCCGAGCGGATCGCCCTGGAGGCCCTCGATCACGACGAGCATCCCCGGGCCGGCACGACCATGGCCTCGTTGACGAAATTGAGCCCTGTGTTCGCCAAGGACGGCACCCTGACCGCCGGCAACTCCTCGGGCATCACCGATGCGGCTTCGGCCCTGGTGCTCTCCGCCGAGCCCGGCTCAAAACCGCTGGCGCGCTTTGCCGGTGCCGTCACGGTGGCCCTCGAGCCCGAGCGCATGGGCCTGGGCCCGGTGCCGGCCGTGCGCCGCTATCTCGAGCGCTTCGGAGGCAGGCTCGACGACTTCGACCTGGTCGAGATCAACGAGGCCTTCGCGGCCCAGGTGCTGGCCTGCCAGCGCGAGCTGAAGGTCGATCCCGAGCGATTGAACGTCAACGGTGGCTCCATTGCGCTGGGCCATCCCATCGGATGCTCGGGCAACCGGGTGGTGGTCACGCTCTTACACGAGATGATCCGCCGGGGCGTTGGGAGCGGCCTGGCCACGCTGTGCGTCTCGGGCGGGTTGGGGATGGCCCTGGGCCTGCGGCGGTGATCCGGGTCCTGGTTCTGGTCACGCTGCTCCTGGGATCGCTCCTGGCCGCCCCCGAATTTCGCTATACAGGTCTTCGCTGCAACACCATCCAGAGCTCGGGTCCCGGCGCGCGCAAGATCGATCTGGTGATCGTGGGCGACGGCTACTCTGGCTCGGACCTCAACCGGGGCGGGGCATTTGAGAAGGACGCCCGGGGCATGCTGAGCATGTTGTGGCAGGTCTCCCCCTTTGGCGACTACAAGGACCGATTCAACGTGCACCTCATCCCGGTCGAGTCGCATACCAGCCGGCGGGTGCAAAATCAGAGCCCGGATCTGTTCGCCTTCGGATCCACCGTGGTCAGCCGCGACGTGGTCCGCCTGGAGCGGCGCAGCGAGGTGCTGACGGCGGCCAGGAACGCGCCTGATATGGACATCGTGGTCACCCTGACCACTCTCAGCGGCCGGGCCACCGGCGGCAAGCTGCAAGATGGTCGGCGCACGCTTCCCGCTCCCATCCTGACGCGCGATCGGTTCGGTGCCCTGGCCCACGAGCTGGGCCACAGCATGGCCGATCTGGGCGACGAGTACGACTCCGACTCCAAGCTGGCCGACCGCGAGGACTCGACCATGCCCTCGGGCGATTTCCGCCAGGCCAATTTGACCCGAGATGGCTACATCGACCCGAAGAATCGGGAGACGGTGCGGGCCACGGCCAAGTGGGGCCATTTCCTGGACCTGCCCGACAGCTATCCCCTGGTCAGCGCCTACCAGGGCGGCTACTACCGCAGCGTGGGGGTGTGGCGAGCGAGCTTCCGCTGCGTGATGCGCTCGAGCCAGGGCTCGTCGTTCTGTCCGGTGTGCCACGAGGAGATGGTCAAGGCCATCCTGGCGCTGTGCCAGGAGCCGTTTGACCACGACGCCTACCACCGGCGTTTCCCGCTCAAGAAGTGGAAGTAGTTTCCCCAGGCCAGGAAGTCGGGCGGGTCGGGGCAGTCAGAGTGCTCTGAATGAGCTCCCTCACAGCGGGCCAGGGGCCCTCGTTCCGTCCTGGGCGATTCGGTGGATGCGGCGGCGGGCGGGGTGCTGGGATCGCCAGGCCCAGGGAACGAGTTTGCAGGGCCGGCTGGATCCCACGCAAAATGCGGTGGCGAGACCCCGCTCGTGAGCGGCTCGAGATCAAACCGTCTGGCTGATTTTATGGAGGAACCACTGTTCGGTGGCGCGCAAAGTGAGCTGAGCGGGCACGTATCACACCGCGGCCAATCCCCGCCTTTCTTGCAACTCAGCGCGGCGTTCACCAAGCGGCTTTCGCGCGAGAGTCTCCTGGTCCGAATCAAGGTCCATCCCCGCACGGAAATGGCGCCGCAAAGTCATGAACCGGGTGGCGCCAGCCGGGATAGAGGCCGGTCGGAGTCGGGAAAGTCCATGCTCAGAGCCAGGGCACCCATCATGCCCAGCCCGATCGCCTGCGCCAGGGCGCCAGCCGTCAAGCCGACGCTCGGGGCGGCCAGCGGGGAGGCCAGGCTCGAGCAGAGCATGCCCAGTCCCACGGCCAGCACGGCGAACCACTGGTTGAGGGCCAGCCCCG
>QWHO01000588.1 GCA_021404945.1 bacterium CPR1 | reverse complement strand
AAGGCCGACGAGGCCAAGATAGCCGACGAGGCCAAGAAAGCCGAAGAAGCCAGGAAGGCCGAAGAGGGCAGGAAAGCCGAAGAAGCCAGGAAGGCCGATGAGGCCAGGAAGGCCGATGAGGCCAGGAAGGCCGATGAGGCCAGGAAGGCCGATGAGGCCAGGAAGTCCGAGGACAAGGGTTTCTTCGGTGGTCTCATCGACAAAGCGAGTGATCTGGGTAGCAGCGCCCTCGATAAGGCCAAAGAGCTCGGCACCAGCGCCGTGGACAGGGCCAAAGAGCTTGGCACCAGTGCGCTCGACAAGGCGAAGGAGCTTGGTAGCAGCGCTCTCGACAAGGCGAGCGAGCTGGGCCAAAGCGCCCTGGACAAGGCTGGTGAGTTGGGCAGCAGCACGCTGGCGGCGGTGCCACCGGCAGTTGTTCCTGCAACCAGCAACCTGGCCAACCAGGCTGTGGAAGCTGTCACCGGGGCTGCAAAGTCCGTGGGCAACTTCTTCTCCAGCATGTTTGGGGGTGGGCAGGATCCGACCACCGGACAAGTGGTGCGCGCAAATATCGAAGGTGGGGATGCGGCAACTCGAGCCAAGCTCATCGAGGGCTTCGAGAGCCTCGATCTGTCCGACAACGTCGTCAAGGGGCTCTTTACCGGCGACAAGCCGTTCTCGATCAAAGTCACCGACGACCTGAAGAAGGGCCAGTCGGCGGGTCTGAATTCGCGCCTCGCCGAGTACGATGCCGATCAGAACCAGTACCGCACCAGGCCGGAAATCGGCGCTCAGTCCCAGGAAGTTGTCAACAAGACAGTGGCCGACGAGGTCGGCCACGCCTTCGACGACCGGATTCGCGAGGATCGCAAGACCAGAGAACGTTATGATCAATTCATGGATGAGAGGTTCGATGCTGCTCGGAAGAACAACAATTTCCTGAATGAAAATGCGGGCAGCGACAGGGCTGAGTTTGCCTCGGAGGCGTTCTCAGCGGTCATGCGCGGAGGGGCGGACGCCGAGGAGCTGAAGCGTCGTGATCCCGAGCTCTACGATGCCATCAAGAAAGCCACCCAGGGCGACGTAAGCCAGTTCGTCGACCCGGGACAACAGATCGCTGGCTGGCTGGGCAACATCCCCTTCATCGGCGGCAACCTCCAGAACAGATGGAAGAATCCCCAGGGCGAGTTGCGTGGCATCCACAACACCGACCTGGACCTTCGCGGCAGAACGAGTGAAGATCGCCGCCGGATGAGCTGGAGTGAACGGCATGACGGCGATGGTCGCGTGACTCGCGCATCGTGGAGAGGTGATGGCGATCGTCGTGAACCGCTAAGCCACAGGCTTAGCCACGACACCACACACAGTTACCAGGGTGGAGCTACGCAGCAGGGTGGGGCCACGCAGCAGGGTGGGGCCACGCAGCAGGGTGGGGCCACACAGCAGGGTGGGGCCACACAGCAGGGTGGGGCCACACAGCAGGGTGGGGCCACACAGCAGGGTGGGGCCACACAGCAGGGTGGGGCCACGCAGCAGGGTGGAGCTACGCAGCAGGGTGGGGCCACACAGCAGGGTGGGGCCACAGGTTTGCCTCCCGGGGCCGGGCAGGTTGAGCCAGCTCGCGAGCCGCAGAATACTCAACAGTACGTTCCCCCGGGAGCTGGCACTACTGGCAGCGGGAACCAGGGCACAGGGAACCAGGGCGGCTATCAAGAGCCGAGCCCGTCCTATCGCGACAACGGGTCCCAGAATGACTACCGCCCGAGCTATTCCGGCGGGGGTAGCTCCAGCAGTGGATCCGGCGGCTACAGCAATTACGGCTCGAGCGGGAACTACTCCAACTACTCCAACTATTCCGACTTCTCGAGCAGCTCCAATCCGTTCTCTGATATCTACGACCAGATGAACCAGCAGTTCGACAAGATGCAAGAGCTCCAGGACCTCCAAAACTTGGAGGCCAAAGAAGGCCTGCAAGAGCTCAAGAACCTGGGCATGGATGTGCAGTTGCAGGGCTCTGAATTGGAAATGCTCAAGCAAGAAGCCGGCAGCAAAGGCATTGACGGCCAGCAAATGGACCTGAACCGGGATGGAAAGCTCGATCAGGGCGACCGGCAGATGTTGGGCCAACTCGACCAGTCCCTGGCAGGCAAGCGCCTGACCTTCAACCGCCAAACCGGAGAGTTGTTCGAAACCGAGGGCATGGACGGCACCGGGGCAGCCAAGAAAGTACCCCTATCCGGGGTCGTGAACCCGAACATGCTGGCCGAGGATCCGGCGCTGGCCAAGCTGACCGGCGTCCGGGAGGCTTCCACCCCGCTGCCTCCGACCAGGCCCGGTACTCTCGGCCCAGCCGAGGCCAAGCCTTCTGCACAGAACCCGCCAACCGACACCAGGCCTTCGGCGCAGGGGCCGCAAGCCGGAACCGCCAGCCCCAGGACCCGGCCCGCGCCGGGCACCTCCGAGACCAGGCCAGCAGGCCCCCGGACGGAACAGCGACCCAATGCCCCCATGCCTTCCCGGGTCACGGATGGTCCGGCTCCAGCCCCGGCCGGTCCAAAAGCTGCGCCCCTGCAACCGGGTCCCCACTACCTGACCGGAGTTCCCGTGAAAGCCGAAGGCCCCGCGGGCATGCGCGACAGCGGCACTCGCCCTGAGGGTCCCCGCCCCACTCCCGGGCCGGCTCGCCCCGAGGTGCAAGCGACCCGGCCCGTGGAGTCCGGTCAGGTACCCAGGCTTGGCACGGTCGAGGCTCCCAGGCCCGGTCAGGCAAGTACAGGGGAAGGTGCGAAGCTCGGCCCCCGGGTGGATGGCCCTCGTCCTACGCCCGGCCCGGCCAGACCAGCTCCGCTCGAAGTGGCTGCTCCGAGGGTGGATGCGCGGCCTGTTGCGGCCGGAGCAAAGGACCAGTCCTTGCGTCCCGCCCCCGCCGGTGCCGGGCCAAAGCCTTCTCCCGTTCACACGGAGGGCCCGCGTCCCCATTCCGGGACTGCCAAAGGAGCGCCGGTCAACACTCCCAGGCCCGCTCCCGGACCAGTGCGCCCCGGCCTGGTAGGCCCGACCCCCGGGCCGGTGGCCGGTCCCAAACCCACTCCCGGTCCTGTGACCCCCGGGCCGGTGGCCGGTCC
>QWHO01000085.1 GCA_021404945.1 bacterium CPR1 | reverse complement strand
ACGACTCCTTCAGGGGTGGCACCAGAGCCTGCCCGGACCATTGTCTCCGACGAGTCCGAGAGACCCGGTGGAATCGTGAGCCTGCCCACCGAGAGGCGGGGACGTGTCCTGGAGTTGCCCCTGAGCAGGCCCCTCTCTGACTGATGGCATCCTGTGACTCCAGGAACCTGTCCCTGTGCTCAAGCCCCTAAGCCGCCTCCTCCAACTCGCGCCCGTCGTCGTAGGCCGGGCCGGCGCTCACCAGCTCGCCCTGCAGGGTGATCACGATCCGGTGCCAGCAGTCGGCCGTTCGGCTGTCCAGGATGGCCCGTCCCTTCTCTGGCTCGATGCGCAACAACTGTCCCACCGTCTTTCCACCCAGCAGATATCCGAGCGGCTCGGTCTGGGCCAGCGACCAACCACGCCGCATCAGGAGAAAGGGCTTGCGAGCCAGGCCGGCCAGCAGTCGAGGGGTGACCCAGTTGAACTGGCCGCTCAGGCCCAGATCGCTCAGACCTCGAGCGATGGCGACAGGAATCTTGATGGCATCGGATGGAGTTTTCAGCATTGGAGACCTCCCGTGAGCTATGCCTCAGTATCGGGCAGGGGACTTGCCAGTCTGTTGCCGAGGGCGACCTGTTGTGAACAGCGTGTTAATTCCGTGTGAACGACTTTCCAATTTGTGCTGAGAGTCTGTCCTTCGTGGGATGCCCAAACACGTCTCGAGAAGTCCGGCCGCAAACCCCCATTTGGTATCGGAGGCGCTACGCTCTCCCGACGCCGCAAGACTTCACCTGATGAGCCGGCGCATCAGCTCCAGCGCCCGGGCATGGCTCTCGGCATAAAAACCGGGCAGGTCGGTCCGCCCGCCCGTGGCTTCCAGCAATGAAAAGTCCAGGCCCGAACGGCAGCGCCGCTCCATCTCGTCGAAGTGGCGCAGATTGCGATCAAGCAGAGCCGGACCGGTCTCCACGGGAGCGTGGCAATAGAGCGCGTGCCGCGGCCGCAGGTCACGCATGGCCCGCAAGGAGGCCCGCAGGGCCGTGAGACAACCACGATCACCCACCAGCGGGAAAGGCTCCTCGGCCGCGTCCCCGGCCAACAGCAAGCCGACCTCGGGAAGGTAGACTGCGATGTGATCGATGGTATGCCCGGGAGTGCGCAAGAGCTCCAGGGTGAGGTCGCCTCCATCCACGGTCAGACGCTCGTCGAACAGCACATTGGGGGGCGTCAGGCGAACCCCGGCGTAGCGCTCGGGCTCGCGGGCGGCATGCTCGCGCAGGTCCTCCCGGGCCCGGAGGTCCAGAGCGCGTTCGGCCGCCAGGCGATGGGCCAGGATGGGGGCGGCGAAGATCTGGTTGCCCCAAAAATGGTCCCAATCGGCGTGCGTGTTGACGGCCAGCAACTCGCGGCCGGGGCCGGCCTGACGCGCCAGGTCCACTAGCTCCAGGGCGGTCTCCTGGTTGACCATGGTATCCACCAGCACATTGAAACGGCGGGTGACTACGATGAAGCTCTGCACCAGGTCGTCCAGGCCCACGGCCAAAATTCGCCCATCCCAACCGCAATTGTCCAGAACACGTAGATTGGGCATGAAAAGCAGGAGTTCGCTGGCGTAAAACTTAAAACCCTCTGCCAGTCTATGTTGAATTTTCGGCCGCAGAAGAGCTTGAAGGTGGGGCTGGTCGTGCTGGTGGCCTGGCTCTGGCTGGGTCTTCCGCTCGCCGCTGAGGGCGAGCACCAGGCCCTGTTCCGGGAGAAGTGGGGGGGAATCTACTGTCCCGCCGGCGTCACCCGCGTCCCGGACCAGACAGGTACTCGAACCTTGCTGCAAACCCAGGCCGGGCCGGTGACCATCACCAGGAGCGGTTTCGGCTACGTGTTCCAGTTCCCCAAATGGTCGGCCACGGTGCAAGAGCAGGTGGATGGCTCGCTGAAAATCCGCTTCGGGCCCAACACCTATACTTTTCAGCGCAGCAAGACGGCCTTTGAGGCCCGTTTGCCGAACGACAAGGTGGTTTATACGCTGACCTACGGGAGGGTCACCGCCATCCACGGCAAGGCAGGCAGCGTCAACATCCGCACCACCTTCTCCACCAATACCTACACGATTTTTGGGCCCAACGGAAAGACCCGCTTGCAACTCGAGCCCAGGGGCAAGGCCTACGCCGTGCATCTGCTCGAAGGGGAGCCTGTGGATCAGATCCCCTACCTGGTCCGAGGGTATCGCTTCGAAGATCCCCTCACCGGCGTGGGTATCTACGTCCAGGTTCCCGGCGGGAGGTTGACCCAGAGCCTGGCCTGGAGCGCCTCGGCCATCTACAAGGCGCCCGTCCCCAACCCCGTGCCGGTCGAGGAGGCGCGCGAGCCCGATCCGCTGCAAGCCGCTCCTCCACGCAAGGGCAACTCTCTCAAAGCGGTGATCGGCTCGCCCCAGGAGATCGAGGCGCGCTATCCAGCCGAGGGAGAGGACCACCTGAAGATGCGACCTACTCCTGAGGGGGAGGACCACCTCAAGGCCAACCTGGGCAACCCCGAGGAAGATCCCCTGCAGGTGCGCCAGCACAACAAGCCAGCCGCTCGTTCCAGCGTAAAATCCGCTCCCGATGGTTTTGATCCCCCCCCCACCGGCTTTGATGAAGCCGAGGATGACCTGATCCTTCCGTCCGGCCAGCCCGTTCCCGTCGAACAACAGTGAACCGACTGCTGTTGCTGCTGGCCATCTGGCTGGTGGGGTGCAGCGCCCCCTCCTCGCCCCCGACCACCGCCGGCTCTCCCAGGACCAGAGTTGCTGTCGTGCTGCCGAGCGCCGTCGACGACCTGGCCTGGAGCCAGTCCATGGTGAATTCGCTGAACGCGCTCAAGCAGAAGGACCCGAACCTGGAGGTGGCCATCTCCGACAAGATGGTCAGCGTGGCCGACGCCAACGCCGCCCTGCGCGACTATGCAGATGAAGGCTACGACCTGGTGGTGGCCCACGGTACGCAGTATGGTAATGGTCTGTTCGAGGTGGCGGCCGACTTTCCCGAGGTCAGCTTCGCCTACGGAACCGCCACCGATACCCGGGGAGTCCGCAACGTCTTCGCCTACGACGCCGCCGCCGACCAGGCCGGCTACGTGAACGGCGTGCTGGCTGCCGGGCTGAGCCAGAAAGGCATTCTGGGGGTGGTAGGCCCGGTGGAGGCGGGGGATGCCAAGCTCTACATCGACGGCTTCCAGGCCGGGGCCCAAGCGGCCCGACCGGACGTGAAAGTGCTGGTCGCCTACACGGGCAGCTTCTCGGACACTTCCCAGGCAGCCGAGACGGCCAGCGTTCAGGTGCAGGCCGGGGCCGACGTGCTGACGGGCTCGGCCCAGCAGGTGGCAGGGGCCATCAACGTGGCCCGCGAGAAGAAGCTCTACTGGTTGGGCACCCAGGCTGACCAGGCCTCGCTGGCTCCCGACCAGGTGGTGGTGTGCCAGACCTACGATTGGACCCCGGTGCTCCAAGACATCCTCAACGAGCGCCGCCAGGGCCGCCCCGGGGGCAAGCATTACCGGCTGACCTTCGGCAAAGGTCTGGTGAGCGTCTTTAATCCACAGGTCCCCGTGCCCGAGAAGGTCCGCGCCTCCTACGACAAGGCCCTCAGTGAGCAGAAGTGAGGCGGCTTGCCCTGGAGGGCATCAACAAGCGCTACGGATCCACTCAGGCCCTGCAAGACGTCAGCCTGAGCTTTGAAAGCGGGCAGATCCACGCCCTGCTGGGTGAGAACGGGGCGGGCAAGTCGACCCTGCTCAAAGTGCTCAGCGGCCTGGTGCGCCCCGACAGCGGACGTGTGCTGTCCGGGGGTCAGCCGCTGCACCTGACCTCGCCCACGGGGGCAATTCGCCAGGGTATCGCTACGGTGCACCAGCACTTCATGCTGGTCGATGAGCTGACGGTGGCCCAGAATCTGGCCCTGGCCGGCCCGCGCCGGCATCCCCAGCAGCTGGCGGAAGAGTATTCCCTCAGCCTTCCCTGGAGCACTCCGGTGGCTGAGCTCTCGGTGGGCGAGCGCCAGAAGGTGGAAATCCTGCGAGCCCTGGCTCAGGACGCCTGGCTTCTGTTATTGGACGAACCAACCGCCGTGCTCACCCCGCTTGAGGTCAAGCCGCTCTTTGTCGTTTTGCGCCGGATGGCGGCCCAGGGTCGAGGAGTGGTGTTCGTGAGCCACAAGCTCGGGGAGGTGATGCAGCTGTGCGACCGGGTCAGCGTACTGCGCCAGGGGAAGCTGGTCAGCCACGTCCAGAGCGTCTCCCAGACCACCCCCGGAGAACTGGCCCGGCTGATGGTCGACCGCGAGCTCGATCCGCTGCCGCTCGAGCGCGGTCCGGTTTCGAGCGCCCCCCGGTTGCGGCTGAGCGAGCTGGCCGTGCCCCCACGACTCAAGCGAGTGGATCTTGCCGTGCACCAGGGCGAGATCGTGGGGCTGGCCGGGGTCAGCGGCAACGGCCAGCGTGAGCTGGCCGACGCCCTGGCCGGTCTGATCCCGTTTGAGGGCAGCGCCCGACTCGATGGCCGCGAGCTGGCCGCCATGAGTATCCGCCAGAGACTGGAGGCGGGCCTTGCCTACGTGCCCGAAGACCGCCAGACGACGGCCAGCATCCTTGACTTCAGCCTTTGCGAGAACCTGATCCTGCGCGACTATCCCCGCCCTCCCCTGGCCCGGCGGGGCGTGCTGCAACCGGACGCGGTTCAAAAGCGGGCCCGAAAGCTGCTCGAGGAGTATTGCGTCAAGACTTCCTCGGTGGAGGCGCCCGCCCGTACCCTCTCGGGCGGCAACCTGCAGAAACTGGTGCTGGCGCGCGAGTTGTCTCGCCAACCCCGGCTGCTGGTCGCGGCCCAGCCCACCCGGGGGGTAGATCTGGGAGCTACCCGGGCCATCCATCGCCTGCTGCTCGATGAGCGAGCGTGCGGCACGGCCATCCTGCTGATCTCAGAAGACCTGGATGAGCTGCGCACGCTGTCCGACCGCCTGGCAGTCATGGAAGGGGGGCGCATCGTGGGAATCGTCCCTCCCGACACGCCCCCGGAAGAGATCGGGCTCCTGTTTGCCGGTCAGGCGCGATCGTCCAGCGAACCTTGACCGGAGCAAGAGGGTTCTTTCCTCCTGTTGTGTCCTGGCACACAGCGCCCGGAGGTCGGATGGAGTAGACTGAAGCGGGAGCCGCCAGCCCCAGATTCGAAGACGGGAGGCCTGCCACCGTGTCCGTCACCCACATCTGCGACAGCCCCACCGAGGAGAACCACCACCTGTCCGAGCGCAATCTTGCTCTGGCGCTGGCCCTTCGTGAGGAAAGACAACGCAGCGAGACCCAGATCGCCGCCTATCAGCGCGACCTGTCGGTTCTGTGCCAGGACCTGGAAGAGCTCGAGCAAGAGAAGGGGACGCTGAAGCAGAGCCTGGCCAGGGCCGGCTCGCGGTTGCAGGAGCTGGAAGCCGAGCTGCGCACGGCCCGAGAGCAGGTCGGCCGCAGGAAAGCGGCCCCACCTCCCCCGCCGCCGCTCACGCCGGTGGATCGAATGCTGATCAAAGCCATGAAGCGGATCATCCTGGGTCGAGGCGAGGAGGCCCTGGAAATCTTCGCCACCCTGGCCGGCCATAGCCCGTCCTTTGCCCAGTTCTACCAGAAGGTCTTTCAGAGCTGGGCCATGGTGGGCAGCAGCATGGAGGGCTCGCGCTTTGCCCGTCAGCTGGCCTTCTCGCTGCGCGGCAACGCCCACAAGCGATTCCTGCGCGCTTACTGCGAGGCCCTGGACCAGCTGGCCGGCCTGGCCAATACCTCGGCGACCACGCGCCGCCGCTGGTTGCTCGAGCTGGCCGAGCTGAACGCTGACCAGCCCGCCCGGGCCATCGGTTATCTGCGCAGAGCCCGCCAGGCTTCCTGATCGTGCTACGGTGCGGCTCGCCAGTCTAGATGGCGCCGGCCGAACGCCAGTGACAAAACAGGGACCTGCCCGGGACGATGCTCGGGGGCATCCTGGCCCACAAGCTCGCCTGCTTGCGAGCGCGGCACCACGGCCACCAGGGTGCCGTTGTAGCCCGAGCGGCGCCGGAAGGGCTCCAGGTGGCGCAGCAACTCGGGTGAGCAGCCGCGGCCCCAGGTGGCGGCCACCACGATCAGCTCGTCCGGACCGGCTTCCAGCCCGTCTAACTCGGGAGCATTGACTTCAAGAAGATTCAGAGGGTCCATGGGGCTTGCAGGGCACCCGGCTTCCGCCCACGATAAGGTAATCCTCCTGCCGGCCCAACGAGGTGCAGCCCTCGGGCTTCTGCAGGCGCTCCCAGCGCCCCGCCCTCTCACTCTCTTCCTCCTGGCGCTGCTCCCTTTCTTGTTGCTTGAGCCTGACGAAATTGGGGGGATCGGCGAGATATTGCTGGACGCAGTGAACGCGGTCGTCTCCCTCCAGCATGTGCTCGTCGATGAGTTGAAATCGCTTGCGGGCGGTCAGATCCACCGGCTCACCGGGAGTTTCGTATAGCCCGTGCTCGAGTGAGTGGCTCCAGAGCTTGCGATAGGCCTCCAGAGCCCGGCCCCGGTCCTCGCCCGGCTCGAGGCAGCGATGGATCGTCTCCAGTGCCCGCCGGGCGGGCCCGGTGGGATCCACCACTCGATGGCGCTCTTTCTCGTCCAGGAACAGGGTCTCGTAAAGGTCTGCCGTGCGCTCCAGGGGCTCTTCGGGGGGGGTGTTGCGCTCGAGCAGCTCCAGGTCGCTGCGGGCCGCCGAGACGTCGCAGTCCCAGAAGATCCCCTTGCGCTCGAGTGCGGCCAGCCGGTTGAGCAAGGCCTGACGGTCGGTCTGGATCATCGATTCATTGTCGCTTGTGCGGCTGAAAGGCGTCAGGGGATGAAATACATGGGATTGGGCAGCTTGTAGAAGCTCTGGGCGTAGCCGCCCTCGAGATCGCTCATCTGGTCGCCCACGTTCACCAGGATCTCGTAGCCCTGGTCGGTCAACTGGCGGCGCACTCCCGACTTGAAGCCCACGATGGAGGACTCCTTGTAGGCTTCCGGCTTGAGGTAGAGTCCTTCCCAGTCGGAGTAACCCGCGTTGCGCAGATCCTTCTCGGTGGACTCTCGCAGCGCTTCGCCCCGGCCGGTGATGAAGAAGCAGGCCACCTGGCGGCTCTCGGCATAGCGGAAGAGCTCCAGGGTGGAGGGGATGGGCGGGGTCCGGGCGGCGGCCACCCAGGCGTCAAAGCGGGCCTGCTCGAACCCGAAGTCCTCCGAGAGCATCAGAGGATAGTTGGATAACGAAGTCTCGTCGATGTCCAGCACGAGGGCCGGTCGCTTGACCCCGGCCAGGTTGGCCTCCAGGTAGGCCCTGGCCCTGGCATTGATGGTCTCGCACTCGCGGGCATACTCGCCCGAGCTGACCCAGTGCTCGACCTGCTCCTTGACCAGCGTGAGGTTGGGGATGAGCTGGCTGGGGGCCTGGGCCAGCGCAGGAGCCAGCAGCAACAGGGCAATGAGAAAGCGTCGCATGACGGCCAGGGTTCTATCCGGAGCGAAGCTTGTCCTCGGCCTGGTGCGCCAGCTCCTGGACGATCACCTGGAGTGATCGGGCGGAGACCTCTTCGGGGGGCACCGGATCGCCCACCACCAGGGTGACCCGGCTCCACAGGCCGCGAAAGCGGCTCAGGGCGCGCCCACCCTTGCGACTGAAGAAGCTGCCCCACAGCCCGCCCAGGGCCATAGGCACGACGGGAACCCGATTGCGCTCGATGATGCGCTCGACTCCCGGGCGAAACTCGCTCAGCTTGCCGTCGTCGGTCAGCCGGCCCTCGGGGAAGATGCACACCAGCTCGCCCGCCGCCAGCTCCTCGCTGATACGCTCGAAGGCGCGCTCGAGCACCTCCGGGTCGCGTTTGGCGGAGGCGATCGGAATGACCTTAGCGTCCCGAAAGATGGCCCGGAGAAACGGCATGCGGGCGTAGCTCAGGTCCATCACGAAACGCACGGGACGGCGCACGTCGGCGGCGATCAAGAACCAGTCGATAAAGGTGACATGGTTGCACACCAGCACGGCCGGGCCTTCGCGGGGGATCTTTCCCACGCTGTAGCACTTTAGCCGATAGATCAGGTGGGCCAGCAGATAGACGCAAAAGCGCAGGAAGAACTCCGGCAAGAGGGTGTAGATGTAGGCAGCCACCAGGGCGTTAAGGATGCCCAGCAGCAAGAAAATCTGGGGAATGGTGAACTGGAGGTGGAGCAAAGCCATCACCACCAGGGTCTGGGTCACCATGAAGGCGGCGTTGACGATGTTGTTGGCCGCGATGACCCGGGAGCGATGGCTGTCGGCCGAGCGTTGCTGCATCAGGGTGTAGAGCGGCACGATGAAGAGCCCCGAGAAGAGGGACAGACCGAACAGGTCCACCATGATGCGCCAGCAAGCCGGCAGGGCCAGGAACTGCTCCAGGCTGACCAGCTGGTCGGAGCCGGCCAGGCCGGCGGTGGGGGCGCCGGCGAAGAAGAGGTCCACGCCGAAGACGGTCATGCCGATGGAGCCGAAGGGCACCAGCCCCAGCTCGAGCCGGTCGAAGCTGACCTTCTCGCACAGGATCGAGCCGATCCCCACCCCCACCGAAAAGATGGTGAGAAACAGCGTGACCACGTGCTCCTCGGCGTGGAGGGTGTCCTTGCCGTAGCTGGGGAAGAGGGCCAGGAAGACCGAGCCATAAAGCCAGAACCAGCTATTGCCCAGGATGGAGAGCCAGATGGCCCGCTGGGGATAGACGAAGGCCAGGATGCGCACGGTGGGCGGGACGGGATTGAGCTCCACCGCAAGGTCAGGCACGGCTGGAACGGTGGCGCCCAGGAAGTGGCTGGCCAACCGACCCAGCAGGGCAATCCCCAGCAGGGCCAGGCTGACCACGACGGGGCCCTGAGCCAGGGCGATCAGCACGCCTCCCAGCAGGGTCCCGGTGAGGATGGCCAGATTGGTGGCCATCTCGACCAGCGCGTTGGCACCCACCAGGCGCGCCTCGTGGCCAACCAGCTGAGGCAGGATGCTGTATTTGATGGGGCCGAAGAACGTGGAGTGGGCTCCCATCAGGAAGATGGTCACCAGCAACAGCACGATACCGGCCTGATTGCCCTGCCCCGCCAACAGGAACCCCATGGTGGCCAGCCCCATCAGACCGATCTCGATGGTCTTGATCCAGCGCACCAGGAAGGCCTTGTCATACTTGTCGGCCAGCTGGCCGGCGGTGGCCGAGAAGAGGAAGTAGGGCAGGATGAAGATCCCGCTCGACAGCACCGCCATCATCTGGTGGTCGAGGCCGAGCACGCTGACCGAGCGGTAGGTGATCCAGATGACCAGAGCGTTCTTGAGAAAGCTGTCGTTGAAGGCTCCAAGGAACTGGGTCCAGAACAGGGGCCAGAACTTGCGTTCGGTCAGCAGAGCGAGCTGTTGCACGAGGGCTACCTTCGACCTGCCCCCTCTTTCAGTTTTTTTTCAGTCTTTCAACGCATGATATCGCCGTATGATCACGCCTCTGAGCCCAAACGCCAACTTCTGGCGCCAGCGCCCCGCCCGGGCCAGCGGTAACAGCTCCCAAGGTGCGGAGCTGGGCTCGGCCACCCGCCTGCTGGTTCACACCGCCGACCTGAAGAAGGATCAGCAGGACTACCGGCCGGTGGCCTTCAAAGCCGGTCCGCGGGGTGAGCTCTACGTGGCCTACCAGTCGCGCCAGGCCACCTATCTGTCCCGGGTGGAGCCGGACGGCTCCATCGCCTGGGAGTCGCCCACCCCCTTCGCCTCGATCTCCAGCTTGACGGTCAGCCCCGACGGGGGCAGCCTGCTGCTCAAGAGCCACGATGGCCTGGTCTGTTTTGGCGGCGACGGCCAGGTGCGCTCCCAACTGGCCTTCCCCAAGAAGGTTTACTCGCAAGCCTGCCAGGATGGCTCCGGGCGTCTCTACCTGGTGGCCGAGGGCAAGCTCGAGGCCTACGACGCGGCCGGCAAGCCGGTAGCGCAGTTTTCCCCCGAGCGTGCTCAACCCCCCGTGGCCACCCCGGAAGGCGGGGTGATGCTCCGGGCCGGCAACGAGCTGGTGCGCATCGCTCCGGGGGGTCAGGAGAGCGGGCGCCTCAAGCTAGAAGCTCGCCCGGCCGAAGGCAAGGTCTCCTACTACCATGGTCGGTTCTGGCCCCTGGAGGGGGGTGAGGTGCTGGTCGAGGAGGTCACCAACATCGAGATCCGTGGCCCCCACGCCTATCGTTTTCGCGCAGGCATGGGCTTCGGGCCCGGCATGGACCCGGATCACTTCGCTCCCCAGTACGTCAGCAGGTCGTGTCTACAGCGCCTCGCGGCTGACGGATCCAAGCGCTGGGAGAGCGAAAGCCTGGGAGAGAGCCCCAACCTGTACGTGACCCCGAAAGGGACAGTCTTCTGGAACATGGGGGGCGGCAAGATCGTGCGTCTTTGCGCCGAGGGCCGCGAGGTGCTCGAGTTCGGTCCCAGGGCCAGCGTGCAGGGCCGGCTGGTGCGCCACGAGGGGGCCGTCACTCGGCTGGGCGATCCGCCCCGGCGCATCCAGCTACCGGCCAACGACTTCGAGCTGCGCGGCGAGACTCCCGATGGGCGCTTGCTCTTCGAGGACCGCGAGCGACGCGAGCTCTACGGCTATGATGGCGAAAGGGGTTTCGTGCGCCTGACCGATCGGCATCTGGAATACACCGCCCGCCTGCCTGCCAGCGAGCCTCTGCCGGCCGGCCGTGTCGAGAGCCGGGACGGCTACGTGGTGGTCAACGGCGTGCGGGTTCCGGTTCGCGACTGATCCACCCTTCCGCCAACGACCAGCAGGACCGGCCAGGCCGGGGGAACTTTTACATGCCAGAAACGCTTTCAGGTTTCTTTCAGGGTAGGGTAGCCGCGACACCTACCGTCTGGAGCCACCATCGCAATGCACGTCGCCGCCGCCCCCGCCCCCATCCTTCCGCGCCAACTGGCAACGCCCCAGCCTTCGCCTTCGAGCCAGGAGGAAGAGCCCCCGGCTCCTCCCAGCCTGAAGGATCGCTTCTCCTCTGCGGTGGGTGACGGGCTCAATGCGCTGGCCTACACCCACAAAGCGCTGCCAAACTTTATTTATCCCAGCGTGTTCGGCACCGCGGCCGAGAAAGCTCAGATCTGGCAGACGCTGGACTCGCTTCCCATGTACGACGCCGTCCGGCCGATCTCCATCTCGGTGCGCGAGAGCCTGGGCTCGAGCAATCTGCTGGGGGTCACCCGGCCCGCCATCAACTCCATCGAGCTCAACCGCACCGGCATCGGCATGACCAACCCCGAGAACTTCCGTTACACCCTCATTCATGAGATCGGCCACACGCGAGACTACGAGGGCGGGGTCGTCAGCGTGATCACTGGCGGACACTCCTCCAGTGATCCCTTCGGCGCTCCCCCCTATGTTTCGCGCTACGCCGGCACCCTCAAGCAGGAAGATTTCGCCGAGACCTACGCTGAGTATCGCCTGAACCCCGCCCGCTTGCGCCACGTGAGCGAAGAGAAGATGGATGCCATGGAGCGGCTGGACCGGCCCAACTTCATGCAGGCCTTCGTCGACCGCGAGGAGTTCCGCGAGACCGGCAAGCTCATTGCCCGCGGACTGGAGGTGCCCTACCTGCGCTGGGGTCTGGGCCTGATGACCCAGGTGGCGGCCTACAGCCTGGCGGCCAGCGGGGTGGGCGAAGTGATCAGCGGAGTGTCCAACAAGGACACGATGCGCGCAGTCAGCGGTGGGACCCAACTGGCCGCCGGGGCCAGCTTGATGTTCTCCTACAAGCACCCGGTGCTGGGGTTCGTCGCCCTGGGGGCTCTGGGAGCCCACCGAGGCCTGGAGATCGCCCGGGAGAAGGGGGCCCGCCAGACGGCCTCCTACGCTGCCCTGGCCGGTGGCGCGCTGGGGGGCATGGTGGGCGGCATTGCTGCCCCGCTGGGCCTGACCATGCTCGGCTACCAGGCGGCTGGCCCTATCGGCGGCGCGGTCGGCCTGGTGGTGGGTGGAGTGCTGGGCAATCGCCTGGGTGCCGCCGCCGGGGCTCACGCCGGATTAGCCCTGGCTGGCTAATTTAACTGGGACCGGTCGGCTGAGGGAGGTAATCGGAAGGCTTGAGGCTCACCGAGGCCTTCATCAAAGTGGGCTGGCAGGGATTGTCCACTTCCAGGGCGGCGGAAATGCTCTGGCAGATGCGCACCCCGATCTGCGAGACGGGCAGGTCATTCTCGTCGCGGCCAAAAGGCTCTTCGATCTCCTCACCGATGTACTCGATGCCGGCCATGATATAGAAGGTGACCATCACGATGGGGACGGTCCACCAGTGGTAATCGTGGACCAGACCCAGCGGCAGGGTGACCACGTAGAGCAAGATGATGCGCCGTAAGTGCAGGGTGTAGGCCAGGGGGATGGGCGTATTCTTGATGCGCTCGAGCCCCCCCACCAGATCGCCCACCGGCTTGAGCCCCGTCTCCACGATCTGCAACTCGTGCCCATCCAGACGACCTTTATCGCGCAGCACCTTGGCCAGGTCGGCCAAACGGTACATCAGGAAAATTGGTTTGTGAGGCGAGTGCAGGTAAGCCACCCGATAGTCGGGGGGTACCAGGGTGGAGCTGTACTCGTGATTCCGGTCGCGCAGGTGCTCTTTGATGCTCCAAACGTAGGCGCAGAGCCACTCGGCCAGACGGTGGCGCTCATCCAACCCCAGGTCGGCGAGGGCACGCAGCTTGATAGCGACGTAGCGCCCACTGTCGTTCAGATTTCCGAGCAACTTGCGAGCTTCCCACCAGCGCTCATAGGCCGAATTGGTGCGAAAGACGAGCAATAAGCTGATGACGAAGCCCAGCAAGCCGTGCAATGTCAGCGGGAGCTCGATGTCCCACAAGTCGAAGTGGAAGTCACCCAGGCACAGAATGGCCGCATAAGTTCCCAGCACCACCAGGCTGAGGGCCATTCCGGGCGGGAACTTATAACCTTTGGAAAGGAGCAGGAAAAACCAGTTCCCCCGTGACTCCTGGGTCAGAGACGCGCTGGACATGGCCTTGCCATTTTGCATTTAAAGGCAGGACCCTGCCTGAGAGGGATCAGGTGGGCCCTGCTCTGAGCTCGCGCGACGGCGAGCGGAAAGCAGTGGGCCTTCCGATTGCCCCCAGAGGGGATTCTTCATCCCACTTCGGAGTCGCCGTACGCCGCTCGCGCTTCTTGTGAAGGAGGGCGTATTCGCGCGGCCGAAACCCCGCTCGTGCCATCGCCCTCAGCAGAGCCGCCCGCGGCCCTGAAGCCCTCTCGCCACACCGTTCTGCTGCTTCTGCTCAAAATGCAGCTGGCCTACATCATTCTGGCGCTGCTCTGGGGTTTTTTCAGGAGTATCCCCTGGTGGAAGGCCCTGCACTGGAATCTGGGGCTGGTGGGTGGAGCGGCGCTGGGGCTGGGGCTGGCCGCTCTCAGCCATGAGCTCTTCGGTCGACTCGCCGAGCGCTTTGAGTCCGTGCGCTGGTTGCGCGAGGAGTGCATGGGCCCCATCGCCCGGGTGCTCTCGCCCGGTGGCAAACTGTTGGTGGCGCTGGCCTCCGGCTTCGGTGAGGAGGTTTTGTTCCGGGGGATCCTGCTGACCGAGCTGGGCCTGATACCCTCAAGCCTGCTCTTCGCCCTCCTCCACCTGGGCGACCGCCGCATGGTCTGGATGGCTGGCTGGGCCTTCTTGACGGCCTTACTGATGGGAGGACTGGTATTGCTCACCGGTAACCTGGCCCTGGCGGTGGTGATCCACTTCTGCAACAATTACGCTTCGTTCTGGTTACTCCACAAGACAGGAGCCCGCTCTTGAAGTCGATCACTCGTCATCTCTGGTTCGAGACGCCCGAGCGACGGAACTATCTCAACATCACCTCTCAAGTGCAGGAAGTTCTGGAGGAGAGTGGCATCCAGGAGGGGCTCTGCCTGGTCAACGCCATGCATATCACAGCCAGCGTCTACATCAATGACGACGAGCCGGGCCTGATTCAAGACTACGACGACTGGCTCGAGCAACTCGCGCCCCACGCTCCCACTGCAAAATACCGCCACAACCGAACCGGCGAGGACAACGCTGACGCCCACCTCAAGCGCCAGATCATGGGCCGCGAGGTGGTGGTGGCGGTAACCGCTGGAAGGCTGGACTTCGGGCCCTGGGAGCAGATCTTCTACGCCGAGTTCGACGGCCGACGGAGAAAAAGGGTTCTGGTCAAGATCATCGGTGAGTGATGGGCAAGATCTTGACCTTCGTAGGGCAGTTCCTGGAACGAGACGGCTGGCCTTATGAGATGGAGGAAGGGGCGCTGCGGCTGCGTTACTCGGGCAAGCACGGCTACTATTCCGTCTCGGTCGAGGAGCGATTGGAGGAGCGGCGCGGCTACCAGGTGGTCATCGACAGCTTCTGTCCCGTCAACATCCCTCCCGAGCGTCGCCTGGTGGCTGTCGAGTTCCTGGGTCGGGCCAATTTTTCCGTCTCGCTGGGCCAGTTCGAGTTGATCTCCGAGCGCGGTGAGATTCGCTACCGCACCAGCCTGGACGTGTTCGACGGGGAGCTGAGCGACAATCTGTTTCGTCCCCTGCTCTACACCAACATCCACCGCATGGACTTCTTCCTCCCGGGCCTTCTGGCCGTTCTTTACGGCCGTACCACCCCCCGGGAGGCGATGGATATCCTGGCCGCTGGAGGCACCCTCTGACCGATCTGTTGCAGCCAATCGCCGAGCTGCTGCAAGCCGACCGCTGGGATTTCGACGTCAGCGAGGAGGGTTTGAGCGTCCCCCTGCAGAGTAAGGACCTCAAGTGGACCCTGGCCATCTCGCAATGCGGCCCGACCCGACTGCGCAGTGTGGCTCTCTGTCCGGTGCAGGCCCGCCGCCGGCCCGACATGGCCGGGTTTCTCAATCGGCTCAATGTGCGCCTCGACCTGGGCTGCTTCGAGCTGGACTACCTGCACGGCGACATCCGACTGCGCACATGCCTCGAGCTCGGTCAGGCCGAGCCTGCGACCGATCTTCTCCGCCCTTTGCTGATCACAGCTCCACGCATTCTGGAGCTGGCTCTGCCTGCCCTGATCCGGGTCTGCGAAGGAGGATCCGCGGAGTTGCCCCAGTTGCCCATGCCTGAGCCCACCCGCCGCAAATCGCCCGCCCAGGAGCAGTTGTCAGCCTTTCTGCGCGCAGCCGGCCAGAATCCCACCCGGCGTGAGGAGAAGCAGATCCTGCACGTGGTGGGCGAGCGCGCCCGCTGGCGCTGCGAGGTGGCCATGCATGGCAGCATCTGCCGATTTCTCAGCCGGGCCCCGATCGCCATCCCCCCCCGCTCCCAGGCGCCGGTGCTTGAGTTTCTGACACGCACCAACTCCAACCTCAGTCTGGGGAGCTTCCAGCTCGAGCGCTCGGAGGTTCGCTATCGCACCGCCTTCGACGCCGGCCCGACCGGTCTGCTGCCTGAGTCGGTACTGAGTCCGCTGCTCGAGGTCAGTTTGACGGCCCTGGACCACTGGCTCCCGGGCTTTCTCAGTGTCATGTATGGCAAGGAGACCCCCCTGGTGGCCAGCAGGCGTCTGGCTGGCGCTGCTGGCTGAAAGCCTGCAACAAAGGAGAAAGGCCAAGCTTGGAAAAACCTCTGGCCGGTTCTGGTCGAGTTTCCAGGAGGTTGACGTGAGCGATAAGGTCGATCTGGCAGTCATAGGCGGTGGCCCCGGGGGTTACGTGGCGGCAATTCGGGCCGCCCAGCTGGGGATGACGGTGGCCCTGGTGGAAAAGGACTCCTTCCTGGGCGGTACCTGTCTGCACCGCGGCTGTATCCCCACCAAGGCGCTGCTCCACTATGCCCATATGTATGGGGAAATGAAGCGATCGGCTGAGTACGGAGTGCTGATCGACAACCTGCGCCTGGACGTTGGCAAGATGCAGGCCAAGAAGAACGACGCTGTTTCCAGGCTGGCCCGCGGCATTGACGGCCTGATCAAGAAAAATCGCATTCGCTCTCTGACTGGCACCGGCCGGCTCATCAAACCCGGTCTGCTGGAGGTGGATGGGACGCCGCTCGAGGCCACCACCATCGTGCTGGCCACCGGCTCTTCTCCCATCGTGTTGCCCGGAGTGACGGTGGATGGGGTGAAAGTGCTCACCTCCGACGAGATCCTCAAGCTCGACCGGATACCATCATCCATGCTGGTGATCGGGGCCGGGGCCGTGGGTCTCGAGTTTGCCTCCATCTACAATCGCTTCGGCACCAGGGTGGAGGTCATCGAGATGCTGCCCCGGGCGCTGCCGGCCGAGGATGAGGAAATCTCGGCCGAGCTCACCAGGTCCTTCGCCAGGCAGGGAATACCCATCCGTACCTCCACCAAAGTGGAGAGCATCGCCACCACGGCCGAGGGAGCCCGGCTCACTCTGGACAGCAAGCAGACCCTCGAGGCCGAGATCCTCCTGCTGTCGGTGGGCCGTTTCCCCAACACGGCCGGCCTGGCCGAGTTGGGCATCGAGCTTGACGGCCGGCGGGTCAAAGTGGACGAATTCGGTCGCACCAACCTGCCTGGTGTCTACGCCGTCGGCGACCTCACCCCGGGCCCTCAGCTGGCCCACGTAGCCTCGGCCGAGGGAATTCTGGCGGTGGAGCACGCCGCCGGGCATGCCGTGCGCCCGATCGACTACAGCAAGATTCCGGGGGCCACCTATACCCATCCCGAGGTGGCCAGCGTGGGTCTGACCGAGCGCGAAGCCCGCGAGAAAGGCTATGAGGTC
>QWHO01000084.1:8200-24999 GCA_021404945.1 bacterium CPR1 | reverse complement strand
CTGGGGTTATCCGCCCCCTCATTGCCGGGGACGAGTCCCTGCCGGGGGTCGGCCTGCTGGCCGGCATTTTGACCGGTACGGCGTCGGCTGCGGATCGCTTTGAGCCGGAAATGCAGGGTTCACTTTGGACCTGGCTTGTCGCCTTCTTTACCAAATTCTGGGTGGTCGAGATTGTTGGGGCGCAGCCGCCTTTCCCACCGCTTCTTACGGTCAGCCTGATGCTCGGCGTCGTGCTGATAGCCGGAGTTGGCTGGTGGCTCATTTGGCGGCGTTATCAGGGCCAGGAGCGGGACTGGCTGGGCCTGCTGTTGCTGCCTTCCGAGCCCGAGTCTCGCTCCGGGTTGTCCGACGCCTACGGCTTGAAGCGCTCCCTGCACGTTCACCTGGGGGGGAAGTGCTGGAGGCACGCGCCGCCGGCCGGGTGCGTGCACGACGCTCCCACCATCAAGCCCAACGCCGAGCAGAAGAAGGTCTTTGCCAGAGCCACCAGCGAGATCGCCGCCCTGGCAAGCCGGGCTCGCGAGAAGGCCACCGAAAGAGACTGGGATCTGGCCTGGAAGCAGCTTGAGAAAAAAAAGCCCGCATCCGGGGGCCCCGTGCCGGGATCACCCTGACGCGGCCCTCAGGGGATCCCCCTGCGTGTCCGGACGGCAACAGCGCGTTAACAACCGGTTCATCCCCGCTCTGGCTTTGTTCGATGTTCGCTCGTTACCCTGAGGCCATTATGAAGATCGAATTCATATCAAGCGACCCGACGCTGGGCTGGGAAGTCTCGCCCGCCCGACGCCTGACCATCTTCCTTCTCTGGTGGCGTTTCCACCTGAGCTGACCAGGAACCGGAGAGGCGCCGTCTAATCTGCCCTCGCCGTGACGACCCGAACCCGACACTGCTGTCTTTCTCTGAAGACCGACGACGACCCGCGCCAGCGAGCCCTGCTCGAAGGCGCCCGCATCCTTGGTTTTCCCCTTGAGCGCCTGGAGGTCGAGGACCTCTACTTCTTTCCTGGCGATCTCTCCGACGCCACTTCCACTCAGCTCGAAGCGATGCTGTGCGACCCGGTGGTGCAGAAAGCGCGCTGGGATTCCCCGACCGAGGGCCAGATCGTGGAAGTGGTCCTCCGCCCCGGGGTGACCGACCCGGTCGCCGAAGAGCTGGTGGAGATGGCCCGCCACGCTGGCCTGGACGAGGTCACCAGCGCCGCCAGTGGCACCCGCTATCTGCTTTTTCCCGCCCAGGGCGAGTCCGAGCGCCTGGCCCGGCAACTCCTGGCCAACCCGGTGGTGCACCAGATCTCCTTTGGGGCCGTGCAGCCTGCCTGGCTGGGCAAAGCCAGCCCTTCCGACCGGGTGGACGAGGTCGCCCTGCTCGGCCTCTCCCCCCACGAGCTCGAGCAGCTCTCGCAGGAGCGCCGCTCGGCCCTGGATCAGGCCGAGATGCTGGCCATCCAGAGCTATTTTCAGGGTGTGGGACGCAACCCGACCGACGTCGAGCTCGAGACCCTGGCCCAGACCTGGAGCGAGCACTGCCTGCACAAGACCTTCCGGGCCCGCATCCAGCTCGAGGACGGCCGGGTCGTGGACGGATTGCTCGATCACTACATCCGCCGCGCCACCGAAGAGCTGGACCGCCCCTGGGTGCTCTCGGCCTTCGTGGACAACGCCGGAGTGATTGCCTTCGGGGAGGGACACGAGCTGAGCTTCAAGGTGGAAACCCACAACCACCCCTCGGCCCTGGAGCCCTTCGGAGGAGCCAATACCGGGGTGGGTGGAGTCATCCGCGACGTGCTGGGGGTCTCGGCCCGCCCCATCGCGGTCACCGACGTGCTCTGCTTTGCCCCCCCCGACCACCACCAACCCGAGGGCGTGCTGCCCCCGCGCCGCATCCGCGACGGCGTGATCGCGGGGGTGGAGGATTACGGCAACAAGATGGGCCTGCCCACCGTGAACGGGGCCGTGCTCTACCACCCCGGCTACGCCGCCAATCCCCTGGTGTACTGCGGTTGCCTGGGCATCGCCCCGCGCGGCAGCCATCCGCGCGAGCCCCGAACGGGAGACCGGGTGGTTCTGCTTGGCGGGCACACCGGCCGCGATGGTCTGCGGGGAGCCACCTTCAGCTCCATGACGCTGGAGCAAGATAGCGCCCAGGTGGCAGGAGCCTCGGTGCAGATCGGCCACCCCATCATGGAGAAGGGGCTGCTCGACGTTCTCTGGCGCGCCCGCGACCGGCGCCTTTACACGGCTATCACCGATTGCGGTGCGGGCGGCCTCTCCTCGGCCGTGGGCGAGATGGCCAGCGGCGTGGGGGCCGACGTCGAGCTCGAGCACGTCCCGCTCAAGTATCCCGGTCTTTCTCCCTGGGAGATCTGGCTCTCGGAAGCCCAGGAGCGCATGGTGCTGGCCGTTCCCCCCGAGAATCTGGCTCGGCTGCGAGAGCTGTGCCAGGTCTACGGGGTCGAGTCCACTGACCTGGGCCACTTCACCGGTCAGGGCCAGCTGGTGGTGCGCTACGCCGGCAAGCCCGTGCTCGAGCTCGACAACCACTTCTTGCACAGGGGTTGCCCCCGGCGCACCATGCCGGCCGTGGTGCGGCCTCCCCGGCCCTATCAGCCACCCGAGCGCGGCCTGCTGGATTGGCTCAGCGACCCCAATGTGGCCTCCAAGGAGGAGGTGGTGCGCCGCTACGACCACGAGGTGCTCGGCCAGACCGCCCTCAAGCCCTTTGCGGGCGCCGCCCTGGACGCCCCCATGGACGCGGCCGTGCTGCTTCCCCTGGGCACCCCGGGCCCGCTGGGGGCGGTGCTCAGCTGCGGCATCAACCCCTGGCTGGGCGAGTTCGACCCCTACCTGATGGCCCTCTGGGCCGTGGACGAGGCAGTGCGCAATGCCGTGGCCACCGGGGCCGATCCGGAGCGGATAGCCATCCTGGACAACTTCTGCTGGGGCAACCCGCGTCGTCCGGAAACCCTGGGCGATCTGGTGGAGGCCTGCCGCGGCTGCTACGACGCCTCCAGGCTGTTCGGAACGCCTTTCATTTCGGGCAAGGACTCGCTCTACAACGAGTACGAGGGCCAGAGCATCCCGCCCACCCTGCTGATCTCGGCCCTGAGTCTGCATCCCGACATCGAAAAAGTCATCTCCAGCGACCTCAAGCGTCCGGGCCAGGCTCTCTACCTGGTGGGCACTCCACCCGGCGCTCTCCTGGAGCGAAGCCTTCCCGAGTGGGCCCCGGGCCTCTACCGGGCCCTGCACCGGGCCATGGGCCAGGGTCTGGTGGCCGCCTGCCACGACGCCAGCGAGGGCGGCGTGGCCGTGGCCGCCGCCGAGATGGCCATGGGCGGTCGCCTGGGCCTGCAGATCGCTCTGGAGGAGCCTTACGCCGAGCGCCCCTGCCGCCTGCTGGTGGAGGTCACCCGGCCGGCCGCCTTCGAGGCCGCCCTGGAAGGCCATCCCTGCACCAGAATCGGTCAGGTCGTGGCCGAGCCCGTGCTACGCCTGGGCGAGCAGGAATGGCCCCTGGAACGGCTGTTGGAGGCCTGGAAGTCGTGACCAAGCCGCGCGCACTCATCCTCTACGCTCCGGGCACCAACCGCGAGGGCGAGGCCGCCAGGGCCCTGGAGCTGGCCGGCGCCGAGCCGGTGGTGACCCCCTTGAGCGAGCTGCGCGGCCAGAGCTGGCTCGACAACCAGTTGCTGGTACTGCCGGGCGGCTTCTCCTATGCCGACGCCCTGGGCGCCGGTCGGCTCTGGGCACTCGAGCTCAGGCAGCGTTTCTCCGATCAGATGCACGGCTTCATCGCCAGCGGACGGCCCGTGCTGGGCATCTGCAACGGCTTTCAGGCCCTGGTCAAGGGCGGCTTCCTGCCCCAGGGCCAGGCCACGTTGGCCCCCAACGCCGTGGGCCATTTCCAGTGTCGCTGGGTGCGCCTTGTGCCCGGCGGAGACCGATGTCTCTGGACCCGGGCCCTCAAAGGTCCCCTCGATTGCCCCGTGGCCCACGGCGAAGGGCGCTTCCTCCCCTCCCCTCCGGGCGACCCCGCCTGCGTGGCTCTGACCTACGCTCCCGACCCGGGCAACCCCAACGGGTCCTGGCTGGATGCGGCGGGCATCACCAACGAGCAGGGCAACGTGCTGGGCCTGATGCCCCACCCCGAGAACCACCTCTTCTCCTGGCAGCATCCGCGTCATTCCCGAGGAGAGGGAGGCGGGCTGGGGCTAGAGCTCTTTCGCTCGGGCGTGGCTCATGCATGACCCGCTCCACCAGCTTTTTCCCCCCGAGCCTCCGCCCAACACGCCACCCCAGCTCAAGCTGCTGCTCGACCGGCTGAACGATGCCATGGTGCGCGATCAGGTCGACCTGGCCCGGGCTTACCTGTGGGCCTCGCTCGAGCAACTGATCCGGTTCTTCTCCGGGCTCACCCTCGAGGCCCTGGACTACGAGGGTCTGCGCACTCCCACCCAGCTCTCGCTCCTGACCAGGGGTGCCGGTTCGCTGGAGGGCTGCACCCGCGTGCTGCAGGCGGCTGTCGGAGGGCTGGTCGATCCACCCCGAACCAGACGAGGCGAGCAGGTGCTCAAAGTCTTCTACCCCTATCCCCCGCTCGACGCGTTGCACACGCGCTGGCTGGGCATCGCCGGCGCGCCCACCGAGCAGCCGCCCCTCTACCGGTGGACGCCCACCATCGACCACGTGGACATCCAGGCTGAAGCCGTGCGCAACTACCTGCCCATCCTGCACTCCTGGTTGATCGGCGCCACCCCCCTGTTCGCCGAAGAGCTATTCTCGCTCGACCGCGAGCAGGCCGTGACCCTTGTGCATGAGTTCGAGCCCCCGCCGGTGCAGGCCGGCCCTCCCAATCCGGATGACGCGCTGGCCTACTGGTCGCAGATGGAGGCCTCGGCGGAAGACGCCAGGATGGCCGCCCAGCAGGTGCTGCTGGCCCTGTCCCAGCGAGCCGAGGGCGCCCTTTCTCGGAACCTGTTCGAGATCGCCGCCCAGGAGTTCGGTCGCATCCTCGAGCGCCAGGCTGACGCCGCCGCTCTGGCGGGCAAGGGACGAGCTTTGAGCTGTCTGGGGCGACTGGAGGAGGCCCAACAGTGCTTGACCGAAGCCGAGGAGCTCTCGCGCCAGTTCGGCGACCCGTCAAGCCGTTGCTCGAGCCTTTTCTACCGGGCCACCAACCTGCGCTATCTGGGCCGACTCCAGGAGGCCCTGGAGGATATCGAGCCAGCGCTCGTGCTGGCCCGCGAGCAGAAGGCCGAGCCAACCCGCCTGGCCGCTATGGAGATGGAGCGAGCTGCCATCCTGCACCATCTCGGACAGCGGGCCGCCTACCTGCAGGCCCTCAAACGAGCCTGCGAGGACTCCAAGCGGGCCGCCGACGTGGAGAAGTCGAGTCGGGTCGAGGTGGAGCTGGCCTGCAACCTGGTGGAGAGAGCTTACGCGACCGACCCCAGCTTCAAGGACCATCGGGCTCGCTCGGATCGTAACCAGGCCATCGCCATCTTGAAAAAGCTCAAGAAGCGCGAGCCGCTCTTTGCCATGGACATCGAGCTGGTGCGCTTCGTCATGGAGCGCTTCGATCCGTGGGGGCGACCCGAGCAGGATCTGCTGTCAGCCGAACGAGACCTGCGGGTCATCCGCGTGCTGCTCGAGCTCTTGCCCCCATCGGATGAGCTGAAAGCTTTGCAGGTCCGGCTGATGGAGGAGGCCCGCCAGCGGCTCTCGCGAGGACCCCTCCCGGCCGGCTACGTGGCCCAGCTGTTCGGACTGTTCACCGATCTGGCGGCCCGGTCGGGCAAGGAGAGCCGGCGCTGGCAGACCGAGCACTGGCTGGAGCTGGCCGAGAGTTTTCCCGACCACGACAACCGCACCCGCTGCCTGGTGCTGGCCTGCTCGAGCCTGCACTCCAGCCCGGAGTCCAGGGATGTCAAGCTGCTGGTCTCCCTGCTCGACCGACTGGCGGACGAATTGCCCCAGGGCCTGCCCTCGGGGGGTCTGGACCTGCTTGGCCCGGCCTTCAGCGCCATCCAGCATCGCCTGCCCAAAATGGGCCGAGAGCCGGACTTCAAAGCATCGGTGCAAGCCATGGCCGAACGCTGGCGGGCCCTTCCGCCCACCATGCCCAGCCGGGCCGGGGTGGGCCGCCAGGTTCTGAGCGAGCTGGCCGGCAAGAAGATCGACAATGTCACGCCTTAGACTGGCTCTGCTCTTGATGATCCTGGTGGCCCCCGCTCTGGCTCAGGCGGTTCTGTTCTCCAAACCCAGCCAGTTCGCGGGCAAGGTCCTGGTGGTGGAGGATGGCGGTTATCGCATACTTCGTTTCCACGACCAGGGCCACGACTCGGAGCAGTCGCGCTGCGAGGTCAAACGCCCCACCTACCTGGTCCACGAGTACACCCGCCTGCAACTGCTGGGCCTGACCTTCCTGGAGAAGCCCCCCGAGCGAATCCTGGTGATCGGGCTGGGGGGCGCCTCCCTCACCAAGGCCCTGCACGGGCTCTACCCAATGGCGCGGGTGGACTCGGTGGAGATCGACCCGGTGGTGGTGGAGGCCGCCCGCAAGTTCTTCTTTTACCGCGAGGGGCCGAGGGTGCGCACCTTCGTGCAGGATGCCCGCCAGTACGTGCGCCAGACCCGAGAGCGCTATGACATCGTGTTCCTGGACGCCTTCGACGGGTTGGATGTGCCCGAAGTGCTGCGCACCCAGCAGTTCTACCGCGACGTGGCCAGCTTGTTGTGCTCGGAAGGGTCGGTGGTGGTGGCCAACCTGCACCGCAACTCGGATACCTACGCCAGCGACCGCAACACGCTGGCTTCGGTGTTCGGACAGACCTGCGCCTTCGCCGGAGTAGGCAATGTCTTGCTGGTCAATCGCCTGCGGCCGGGGAGTTGCGACATCCTGGAGGCGGCCGCCCGGCTGGCGCCCGAGTATGACCTGGTCCGCTACGCGCGCATGCGCGACGACTCGGATTGGGACCGCACCGCGCCGCTGGTTACGGGGTCGTGACCTGGATCTGATTGGAATAGGTGGAATACGCCGCATTCCGCCTTGCTCGGACTCGGAAGTAATAGGTCTGCCCCGAGAGCAGGCCGGTTCGAAGCAGCGAGGTCGTGTTGGGATTCAGCGCCTGAGCTACCCACGTGCCTCCAGTGCCCTGCCGACGCTCGACATAGAAGTATGTCTCATCGGTAGAGTTGTCCACCCAGTTGAGCTGAACCGAGGTGGAGCTGGCGGCGCTTCCGGTCAATCCGCTGGGTGGTGCCGGGGCGGTCTTGATCCCCCCGACCAGATACACGTAAGCAGACTTGTATGAGCCCGCCCGAGCGTGCACCCGGACATAAATGATTGTGCTGGCGGGCAGGCTCCCAAAAGTGTGCGTCGTCACATTCGACCCTAGTTGCACCCCGCTCCATGAGCCGCCGGCCCCGACCCGGCGCTCGACGAAATAGGCCGTTTCGTTACTGGAGTTGTCCTGCCAGTTCACCCGGATCTGAGACTGGTCCAGGGCCACCCCGGTTACGTTCGAGGGTGCTGCCGGCAGGGTCCTGGGGTAAATCATGCTCGAGTAGGGAGAGAACTCGGTCCCCACCTTCGTCTCCACCCTGTAGACGTAGGCCGTTCCCTCAACCAGGCCCGTGTCGACGAACTGGAGGATGTTCGGTCCCACATCGAAGCTCGTCCACGTGGAAGAGGTGTGTGGCCGACGCCAGACCCTGAATCCATCCTCTCCAAACATCGGATCGCTCCACTGAATCCGAATGGACGATGTGCTCAAGGTTGTGGAGGTCAAATTGGTGGGGGCCAGCGGCGAGTACGCGCTCACATGGGTCCGGTAACTCGAAATGGTATCCACCATCTCATTGAGCCGCCTGTGCTCGTCGGGCCGGTCGTCGCCGCTCAAGCTGGTGTCCGTCAAAGTGACCAATCCCACACCGGGCACGTTGACCTGCAAGGCCGGGTTGGAGAAGTATTGCAGCACCAGGTCCCAGTCATTCGGGTCGGGGTAGGCCATGATGGTGGCGAACTGGTTGGTCACGCGATAGCCGCGGGCGTAGCGTGGAATCGGAGAGGCCGGATAGCCGCCATTGGTGGCAAAGTCATGGGCCAGACCCTGGTTGTGCCCGATCTCGTGGCTCATGGTGATCTCGGTCACCTCGTCCGGATTGGCCATCACCGCAAATCCATAGATGTTGTAGGCGGTGTTCGGCTCGGGAGTCAGGAAGCCGACGCCCCCCACCCCGGCCTCAAAGGCTTCGCAGCGCAACATGACCAGGTCGGCCCCGTAGGTATTGCGCAGGGTGTGCGCGTTGTCCAGGTAAGGGCCACCCGTGCGCCAGTCAAGGCCTCCCGTGGTGGTGGGCAGCGTGCCCGGGGAACCCGAATTTCCGGTGGCTTCGCCCGAGGAGCAGAGGCGATACAGATCGGCGTGGGCGTTCCCCGACTCGGTGTAGGTCACTTCCGCCACGTGCACCGTGCGCAGGGCAATATTGACCTGGCTGTTCTGATAGGCGGTGTTGGCCCAGGCCACGTCGTTGTCGATCAGAGCGGTCATCTGGGTCAGCTGGTTGGCGTTGCTCTGGCCCGGGAAGTAGTACTCGGCCAGGTCGTCGGTGTAAAGCTGCAGCACGTCGATGATATAACCCTCACTGGTAAGGGCCTGGATGTCCTCGGCCTGCACCCCTTCAGCCAGGCGGGCCTGCTCGGCCGGCTCAGGCAGAACTGCCACCGGGGCATCCCCGCAACACGGACCGCCAACGGCCAGTTGCTGCACCACCACCAGACCTTCCCCCGCCGAGCGCAGTCGGTAGGTGGCGCCCGGGGCGGTGAGCAGGCCCACGAAGAGATCGCCCCGGGCGGTGAAGGTGGCCTGCACCGTGCCGTCGCCCGAAGCCCCGCTCCAGGAAAGATTGTCCGAGACGGATTTCTGGACCAGCACCCGGTTCAGGTCGAAGACGGCGTCCTCAAAAAGCTCGACGCGCACTTCCTGCAACTCGTCCACCCACAGATCGCCCTGAGCGATCAGGTCCGGATTGAGGCGCAGGGTGCGCGACCGGATGACCTCCTGGCCGGAGAGACGGTTGCTCGTCGCGTTCTGAGCGCCCTGCGCGTCCACCAGCAGCCGCGTCCGGGTCTCCTCGACCGGCGCGGCCGGGACGCCTCCCTCCGTGGGTCTCGCCGCTACAAGCGTAGAGCAGGAGCAAGGCCAAGAGCGCCAGGGGCCGGCGCAAGACACGAGTTATCAACTCACCCTCCCGGTCGGTGCCATCTACCCGACATGGTAGCAAAAAATAACTGGCCCGACCGGGAAGATCAAAAAGGGGCGCTCCGAAGAGCGCCCCTTTTGGTAGCGAGTTCGATCAGCACTCGCGCGGGTCGCCGGCCACCTTCACGTCGTCCACGTAGACGCCGTCCTTCTGCAGGCTGCCGTCCGAGCTGAGACGGAAGCGGACCTGGATGGTCTTCCCCTCGTGGGCCGACATGTCGTGCTCGTAGTTCTTCCAGTCTTCAGTGCCGTCGTAGGAAGCGAGCTCGCTCCAGGTCTGGCCGCCGTCCTCGGTCATCTCGACGTGCACCTGGTCGTAACCGGCCTCGGTGTCGAGCTTCATGTTGTAGGACAGGCGAGGATTCTTGACGGTCGACAGGTCCAGCGCCCTGGAAGTGAGCGAGGTGCTGGCGTTGGCACCGTAGGACCCTTCGGGTGAGTCGGTATAGACCATCCCTCGTCCTTCCATGGCCACCTTGCCCCAGCCGGCGTCGGGAGCCCAGTTCTCGCTCTCTTGCTCCATGTCGTCGGCGAAGGCGAAAGCGGCTGCTTTGGCCCGGGCGGCAGCGGTCACCATGGTCGAGGTGTTGCCCATGTTGTCGGCCACCTTGACGGCAAAGAAGTAGGTCTTGGGGTCTGCGCTGGTGGGAACCGGCAGCGTCAGCATCTCAGGGGATCCAGCCGCGCCCGGGGCGGACAGTCCGCTCATCGGGATGGCCTGATCCCAGCTCACGCCCTGGTCGCCGTTCTCGGTGATGGGCTTGTCGGAGACGCGCACCTGGTAGCTGGCGGCCTGGCCGGTGTGGCCGTCGTCACCCGTGGCGGTGAAGCCGAGGGTGATCGAGGTCGCGCCCAGTGCGGCCACGTGCAGGTCGGCCGGAGCGGCCGGCGGAGTCTCGTCGGTCTCCATGGTGTTGATGGCCGAAACGCGGCCCCCGGAAACCATCTTGCCCTCGTAGGCCGGACCCTTGACAGCGGTGTTGATGAGGCGCGACTTGATCTGCTCGTTGGTCAGCTCGGGGTTATTCGAGAGCATCAGGCCCACCACGCCGGAGACGTGGGGCGTGGCCATCGAGGTGCCGCTCAGGCTGCCGAACTGGCCGTTGGGCAGGGTGGAGTAGATGTCCACTCCGGGCGCGGCCACATCCACCGACACTGCCCCGTAGTTGGAGAAGCGCGCCAGTTTGTCAGTGCGATCGTGGGCCGCCACGCTGACGATGTTGTCCAGGTCGAAGCCGCTGGGGAAGTGAGGGCGCTGATCGGCGTTCTGGCCGCTGTTTCCGGCCGCGCAGATGTGCAGGGCGGGATTGGAGCGGAAGGCGTCCTTGAGCGCTTCCGAGCCGCCGCCGCCGCCCCACGAGTTGGAGGTGACGCGGGCGCCGATGCGACCGGAGTAGATGACGGCTTCGATGGCATCGGCGTAGGTTCCGCCGCCGCCGCCGTCGAGGAACTTCACGCCGGCCATGGTGGCGTTCCAGTTGACGCCGACGACGCCCTCGCCGTTGTCGCCCTTGGCGCCGATGGTGCCGGCGCAGTGGGTACCGTGGCGGTTGTCGTCGAGCGGATCGCCGCCGCCATTGATCATGTTGGCGCCGTGCACGTCGTCGACGTAACCGTTGCCGTCGTTATCGATACCATCGCCGGGGATCTCGCCCGGATTGGTCCAGACGTTGGCAGCCAGGTCAGGATGATTGTAGTCGATACCGGTATCGATGATGGCGATCAGCGGGCCCTGGCCGTTGGGAGCGCCGGTGGTGAGGTCCCAGGCGGCCGGGGCGGCCACGTCCACGCCCGGATTGCCGCTGTTCTTCAGGCCCCACAGGCGGCTATCCAGGTCGTTGGGCTCGGCCTGCACCTGGATCTTGTAGTTGGGCTCGGCGTAAGCCACGCTTTCCTGGCCCGAGAGGCGGGCCACGGCCTGCTCGACGGTCTCGCCTTCTTGCAGGGCGAACTGGAACAGCTCTCCACCGAAGCTTTTCTGCATCGACTCGGGCACGTCGAAGTGCCGGATGGTGCTCAGACCCATGTCGGCCGCCAGGCTCTGGGCATCGGCCAGGCCCAGGTCACTCTTGAACTTGACCAGCACCTGTCCGGGCTCGTACTGGGGCTTATCGGCCGGAGCCGCGTCAAAGCGGTCCTGCGGCTGGGCCGAGGACTGGGCGGCGGCCTGAGGGCGGGCGCTGGAGATCGGGGTGGCCTGGTTGGGGCGAATGGTGTTCACGTTGGCACTCCTTCGGTGGTACGAAATGCGGGCGGCGCGTGGCGGTTTTCGAGCGACCACGCGGAGCAGGCAGCGGGCTTCTCACCAGCCCCCGGGTCCCACGGACCCGGCCTGCGCACCACGCAGGTATCCTAACCAGAACATGGAGTTACACGTTTGACCGAATTGTGAACATGAAGTGCGGCCATTCAGACTTCTTTCAGACGACCGCATTACGCTTGAGGGCATGAACGTCACCGTGTCCAACCCCGACCGCCTGGGCCGCCCGACCGACCGGGTGCGGGATACAGCCGCCGGGCTGGTGCTCCACCCCGAAGAGCAGCGCGACGAGTTGCAGGTGATGGCGGCCGGGGTGGAGGCCCTGGGACCGGTGAGCCGAGCCGAGCTGCTCGAAGGGCTTCGGCAGGCCCGCACAGACTGGGGAGAGCAGGCTGAGAGCGTGGAGAAGTCTCGCGCTCTGGAGCGGATGCAAGCAGATAGCCGGAAGCTCGAGAGTCTGCCGGGAGAGAGCTTGTCAGATCTGACCGGGGCGCTGCTCAGCGCCAATGAGGCCCGCCAGGATCGGTTGGGCCTCTTTTGCAAGGTTGGCGTCGGTGTGGCTCTGGGCTCCTTCCTGCTGACCATGGCAACCGGCCACTGGGTGCCGCTGGCCCTGGGGGTGGCAGCGATCGGAACAGCGGCCAGCGCAGCCGTGAAGCGTTACCAGACCCCCGAGCGGGACACCTTGAGCCGTCTGGCCACCTACGGCGCCATTGCCCAGCAGAAGGCCGCGGCCACGGCCGAGGTGACCAGCCTGGTGGCCGCCCTGGGCGAGAAGAGCACGCACGGCATTCGCCAGACCCAGAACGGGGTGCAGGTCGGGGGCGTGGTCCTGCGGCGTCGCGGCTCGGAGTGACGGCCGAACCCTGGTTGGGCGTCGCGCAGCCGGAAAACTGTGTCAAGGGGTCTGGCTGCCCTCCTGGGGCCCTTCGGCCAATCCATCTTCTCAAGCAGACGTGGCTGCCAGTTCCTGCAGCGCCTTCTACCGCTCTGAAGCGAGCGGTCACCTTGTACGCTCTACCTTCTGCAAGAGCCTGGATGTTTTGGACGAAGCAGTACGCCGCACTCGTGCCTGGAGGCCCTGACCTACAGGGAGTCAGGCCGCAGGGCGGCGAAGGCTTCACGATTCTCCCATGGGCACACAACTCGAGCGACTGAATCAACTGTTCGAGTTCCTCGTCAGGGTGCAAGATTTCTGGACGCAGCCGTGGACGCGGCTCGAACAGCTGCCCTGGTCTTCGACCCTGCAGACGAACTCCGAGGGAGCGACCTGGCGGATCGCTCCTGATGCGCCGCTGTACGCGGCGCTGACCGAGGTTGCCGACCTGATCGAGAAAGAGCCATTCCGGTTGAGACTGGGCCAGGAGTGGCTGGAGGGACCGGAGGCTGCCTGCCCCCTGCGCTGGCAGAACGTGCGCCTGCGTCGACTGCAGGGCGGGCTGGAGCTGAAGGTCCAGGGCCCGACCCACCTGCGCCACGATCTCTTGCGCAGCCTCGCCCTGCCGGAGCGACCGGACCCGCCTTATCAGGTCACTCCCCGCAACGTGCTCTATCTCGAGCCGCTGGCGCTCGATTACTCCGATTTTCTGACCCATCTGCGCAAAGCGCTCCCCGATGCGGACGACCTCCCCGCCGCCCTGGCCTCCTTGACCGGCCCCTCCCCGGCCAAGCCCGAGCCCCTTTATCGCCAGCCTCTGTGGACGCTCAGCATCAGCCCCGAGCAGGAGGAGATAGCCCATCGCCTGGCCGTGCGACCGTTGGTGCTGGTGGAGGGAGGGCCAGGCACCGGCAAGAGCCATCTGGTCGCCAATCTGCTCGGTCACTGCCTGGCCATGGGCCTGCGAGTCCTGGTCACGGGCCCCTCCTCTGCCGCTCTCAGACCGATTCTGAATGCTCTCCCGACCGATCTGCGAGCCCTTTGCGTCGGCCCGGGCCAGGGTCCCGATCTCGAGCTCAGTAAACGTCTCGAGAAAACCGATCCCAAGGCCCAGCTCAAGCAAGCCGAGGCGCAGAAGAAGAGACGTGAGCAATTGCTTGAAGAGCAAGACAGGCTGGAAGAGCAGCTCCTCGTGCAAGCCATGCTGGAATACTCTGAGCGCGGTGACGAGCGCGTGAGCGAGCTGGGTCGACGACTGCAACCCGAGCGTGATGAATTGGGTTGGATCCCCGGACCGGTCGGGTTGAAGCCCAATCCCCTGAGCCCCGACCAGTTGGCCGAGCTCTACGACAGCAACCGCCTCACTCCGGACGAGGAAGAGAAGCTATCGGGCCCTCTGCCCGATCGCTCCGAGTTGCTCACCGCGCCCGAGCTGGCTTCCCTCAGCGAGCTCTGGAAAGAAGTGGAGAACTACCCCGATCACAACTACTGGACCGGCACTCCCCCCAAGGAATCGCTGGAATACCTCCCCCTGGCAGCCTCGAGGGTCGTTTCCTCGCTCCGCGAGAGCGACCCCTGGTTCCTCGAGTGCGTCTGGCGGGCGCGCACCAATGAGAAGCATCGCCAGACTTACGCGGTCCTGCAACGCGAGCTCGAGCAGAACCGCAAGGAGCGAAACCGGATCCTCAAGCAGATCGGCGAGCGCGATCCGACTCTCCCGTTCTTCGATGACGAGGCTCAGGAAATCTGTCAGGAGCTGCTCGAGCACGTCAATCGCGGCGGGACAGTCACCGGCATTGCGGCCACCTTCCTCAAGCCTCGCTGGAAGAAGTTCCTCAAGGGGGCGCAGGTCCGGGGGAAATCTCCCACCACCGAGGGCGACTTCCAGGCGCTGCTCGAGGCCATCTCGCTCAAGCGCCTGAACGAGACCGAAGATCAGCGCTGGGCTCAGGAGATGGTCGTGCTGGGCCTGATGGGCGCCGAGCAACGGAAGCTGGACCGCATCGATACGCTCAAGCGAGCCCTGAACTGGAATCTCGAGGTCTTCTCCGACTTCGAGCACCAGGCAGCCGGGGCCGGCCTGCTCTGGGAGCGGGCCATGGAGCTGTCCAGCGAGGAGAGCGGCTCGGGCCGGGTGCTACGGCGTCTGCTCTCCTTCCTCGAGCACGAGCTGGAGCCTCTCCTGGAACGGCGCAAAGCCTATCTCGACGTCTGCCAGCTGATGAAGCGGGCCGACCAGGAGGCCCGCTATCTGAAGAGTGCCGAGCGGTCCAACCCCAACCCCATCTGGGGAACGCTGCGTCAGGCACTGGTCGAGCGCGATGTGCGGGCCTACGAAGAAGCGCTGGAGCAGTTGGCCCGCTGGGAATCGCTATTACCTCTGGCCCGGCGGCGGCGAGAGTTGCTTGACCTGCTCGAACCGGTGGCGCCGGCCTGGGTGGACGCCATTCGCGAGCGCTCCAAGGTTCACGGTCGCACTCAAGTGCCCGGCAATCTGTCGGCTGCCTGGGAGCATCGTCAGGCAACTCAGTGGCTGCGCCAACTTCAAGAGCAACCCGGACCGGAGGGAATCCTCAAGCGGCTCTTCGAGGTGCGTGAAGAGGTACTGAGCGCCACGCGCGACCTGGTTACCGAGCGAGCCTGGGCCATGCTCAGCATGCGAGCCGGCAAGCGAGAATTGAGCTCGGAAGACTGCGCTCCGGCCTGGGTCATCCCGCTCGACCAGGTATTGGACAGGTTCTCCCCCGACGAGACCCGCTTCGACCTGCTGGTGGTCGAGCATGCCGGACTTTGCGACCTGAGAGCCCTGGGTCTGCTGGCGCTGGCCGAGCGAGCCTTGATCCTCGGCGATGCCGAACGGCTCTGTCCCGAGCCGGCCGCCCAGCATGACGAGCTGGCCCGCCTGGCGGCTCCCTACCTGGCCGAGCATCATCGCGCCCGCCCGACTTCGCTCTTGACCTGGCTCGATCAAGGCGACTCGCTGCGTTTGACCACCTCCTTCCGGGCTCGAACCGAGCTCCTGCAACTCCTGCGTCAGCTCGAGAGCTCTGTAGCCCAGGTTCCGGGACGCTCTCCCTCACTCTCCACGCCTTCGTTCGCGCTGCTGCGCTCGCGGCAGGAGGCCAACGATGTGGCCGCGATAGCCCTGGCCGTGTTGCGCGAGTATCCCGGACAGAGCCTGGCGGTAGCTTGCTGCCGCCAGGCTCTGGGGCGACGGGTCCGCAGATTGCTCGAGCATGCCCTCCCGCCTGAGACCAGGCCTCTGGTGGGGTCACCCCTGGAGCTGCAGGGCGAAGAGCGCGATCGGGTTCTGGTCGCGCTACCCGATACCGAGCGCAAGTTGGTAAGCGCGGCTGACCGGCGCCGACTGCTGGCCAGCCTGAGCCTGGCCAGGGAGCAAGTCTTGCTCCTGTCTGCTGGCGATCCCGAAAATGATTACGCCCCCGGAGACCTTCGTCGCGAGCTGGTGGCCCAGGCCGAGGGGCTCGGGACCCTGACTCTAGGCGGCTCAGGCTGGCGCGGACTGGTCGCTCAGGCCGTGCGCAAAGCCGGCTATCGGATGCATCCGTTCAATGAGCGCTCCGTCCTGGTTCAGGGAGAGTCCCTCTGGGCCATGGTCAGCATGCTGGGCGAGTCGAGCCCTCCAACCCGCGCCGAGCTGGTCACGGAGAGCTGGATGGAGCAGTACCTCGGATGGCGGGTCATCCGCCTGCGAGCCAGCTCCTTTTGGATCGACCAGGAGAGCTGCCTCCAGGAATTGGTCAGGCAACTTGCGGCTCTGGGCCTGTCGCCACTTTGTGACTCACCGGCCAGCGAGCGGGGTCTGAGCTTGCTCAAGGCCGCTCAGGAGCTGCGCCGCGATTTGCCCGGCCTGCCTGCGCCAGCCGTCCAGGCAGGCGCTGACTATGGGCCGGGCGATTTCAACTGGACCTGGCAGCCGCTGGTCCGGCGCCTGCTTGACGAGCAAGTCCGGGTGGCACCGGTCGACACCGCCGGGCACGAGCTGGAAGTAGAGCGCCGGGATCGCCGATTGACCCTGAGCGATCGAAGGGGGGAGGGGATCGACCTCGCTGTCAGCCCGAGCAGGCTGGAGGAGGCCCTGGAGCAGGTCCTGGCCGCCCTGGGGCCGGGCGAGCCCCCGCTGCCGCGTCCCGAGCTGGTCGGCACGACCTCAGACGAGCCCTTTCCCTGGTCGATCCCGTTCGAGTCCCCTGAAGACCGCGAGGGCGCGGCAACACAGCCCCGGCCTCCTGAGGACCGCGAGGGCACGGCAACACAGCCCCGGCCTCCTGAAGACCGCGAGGGCGCGGCAACACAGCCCCGACCTCCTGAAGACCGCGAGGGCGCGGCAACACAGCCCCTGCCTCCTGAAGACCGCGAGGGCACGGCCACACAGCCC
>QWHO01000084.1:0-8184 GCA_021404945.1 bacterium CPR1 | reverse complement strand
GAGTAGCCGGCCGCCGGCGTCGGGGCGCCAAAGTTTCAGAGTTTTGGACCTGCCCGAGGAGACCGAGCCGGCTGCCCGCAACCGGTCCGAGAGCCGACCGGACACCTCGGCCCCGGTGGATGGAAGGCGGGCCGCCACGGGCGAGGCCACCCGACCCGAGCGCAAGACGCCCCGGACCCAGCCTTCAGGCTACTTTACTCCTTCCACCCGCTTGGAGTTCGGGGTTGCCCATCCGGCCAGTCGGCCGGCCCGACCGGCCGGTGAGCCGCGCCAAGGGGGCGAGCGGTCTCAGCCCGCCCCACCACCCCCGCCTCCTCCCCGCCCGGTGAAGGCCGAAGCCCCACCTGCTCCTGAGCCGGTAGCCGAGAAACCGGCCCAGCCAGCCCGCCCCCCGGCTTCCCGACGCCCCGACAGGATCAGCTGGACCGAAGCCACGGGCCGAGCAGCCTCTCCGGCGGCCAAGCCGCCTGCTCCCAAGAGCATGTCGAGCCGAACGGGTCCACCCCAAACCCCCCTCCCGCTGCCGCGCAAGGCCGCCCCCGCTGAGCCTGCGCCCCCCCCGATCGGCCTGGAGGCGATTCGCTCGCTCATGTTGCAGGCTTTCGAGTTGATCCAGCCTGTCCCGGACACGGTCGTGACCGAGCTGGTGGAGGGGGTGAATGAAGTCGCCCTCGAGCGGGGCGGTCGCGAGCAGCGCCGAGCTCCGCGCCTGCTTTGCTGTTATGACGTGCTGGGCGAGTGCGACGGGGAGAGCTTCCAGGCCGTGGTCAGCGAGGTGAGCTTGACCGGGGTTCGCCTCGAGCTCTCCAACCGACTGACGCGCGAGGCCCTGGTCGTGCTGCGGGCCGAGCTCTCCAGCGACCTTTCCCCGGTCCAATGCCAGGTGCGCTGGTGCCGTCGCTCGGCCGAGGGCGTGGCGGCCGGTCTGGCCTTCCACGAAGAGCCTGAGCAGCTCAGTCGCTCCTGGGTCGCGGTGCTGCTCCACAGTCTCGGCTTCGGGCCCGAGCACAGCCACCAGCGCCGCAAGACGCTGCGCGTTCCCACTCCGCGACTCAAGGTCCTGGTCCGGGGCAAAGGAATGGGAACGGCCCTCGACCTGGGCGTCGGAGGGATGCTGCTCGAGACCACCGCCCGATTGACCCTGGACGAGCGCGTGGAGCTGACCCTGGGGCCCCACGAAAGCCTCCCGGCCGTGCAGGTTCAGGCCAGGATAGCCAACCTGCGCCAGCGCAAAGTCCCCGCTTACGGTCTGGCTTTCGTGGACCTGACCCCCGCCACCATGAAAGCGCTGGGCGCTTATGTGCTCAGCTTCCTGGCCGGGCGCGCCAGGGGCAAGAGACCCTGATGCGCTCGCGCCTGGTCGATCTCCTCATGCTCATGGTCGTCGTCTCGCTGGGAGCCATGGTCTGGCACTTTCGCGGACACCCGACCCGGGGCCAGTTCGAGGCCGAGCGCCAGCTGGCCACGGCCGCCCTGGAGGGGAAGCAGTTTCGCGAGGCCGTGCGCCACCTCGAGCGTTGCGTGCGGATGGCCCGCCAGATGGCCAATCAAGAGCTCGAGCACGAAGCGCTGGATGATCTTGGCTGGAGCTACTTCGAGCTGGGCGACCTGAAGCAGGCCGCCAAATTCCAGGCCGAAGCCGTCGAGCGGGCCGAAGCCGTGCACGGCCCTTACCATCCGGTGATAGCGCTCTACCTCACCCGCCTGACCCGAGTGACGAACGACCGCACGCGGGCCCTGGAGTATCTGGCCCGAGCCGAGGTGATCTATCGCCGGGTGTATCCGCCGGGTCCCGACCTCGAAGCCGCTCTCACGCCCCTCAAGGCGCATCGCAAATCCCTGACCCCCGGGGATTGACCTGGATCAACGCATTTTCTGCCGCTACGGGGTAAGATTACGCTGTATGGATCTCCTATCTGGAGGCAGCACCCCACTGGACGGGAACCGACTCGGCAGCGGGGAGTACCTCGAGCGACCCGGCGACGCCCTCCTGGACGGGTTTACGAGCTATGAAGAGCTGGTTCTGGGCAACGGCCTGTTGCTGCGACGCTACGCCAACGGGGCGGTCCGGCTGGAGAACCCGACCAGCGGAGTGATTCAGGAGGAGCGCATCGACGGCAAGCTGCTGGTCTCGCTTCCCACCGGCAAAGTGGTCTTCCAGAAGTTCGTCGGCGAGCCTCTGCTGGTGTATGACACAGCCGGCATTCAGCCGCCGGGACTTGCCCGCGTCAGCACCGCCAGCCTCCCCGGCGAGGAAGAGACGCGGCACGTGTACCACTTCCAGGATCAAGAGGGTGCCCACATCATCGACCTTTGCACTTTGCGCTACTACCGAATGGCCAGCAAGGCCTCGCGTTGACTCAGATCAATTCCTGAACGGGCAAAAGCTGTCAGTCTAGGACGGTCAAACCAGTCAGAGGAGCCCGTCATGATGAATACCCAGACCCCCGTCCGGGATGTCGCCGGGGGACACCCACGAATCTGGAGCGTCCTGGAGAGATTTGGAATCGACTACTGCTGCTCCGGTGGCCAGTCGCTGCAAGCAGCCTGCGCGCAGCGAGGAATCCCAGCCGATGAAGTGCTTGCCGAGATCGCCCAGGTTCTCCAAGGGCCCAACAGCGGACCCGACCTGGGCCGCCTGAGCCTGTCCGAGCTGGCCGACTACGTCGAGCGGATCCACCACGACTATCTCAAGAGTGAGCTTCCCAGCCTGAGAGCCCGGCTGCGCAAAGTCATCGAAGCGCACGCCGCCGAGCATCCCGAGGTGGTCGAGCTAGGGCAGATCTTCGACGACTTCGCCGATGAGATGGAAAGCCACATGATGAAGGAAGAGCGGATGCTCTTTCCAGCCATTCGGCAGATGGAGAGCGGCGGGGGAGGCATGCCGCTGGAGGGCCCGGTCGAGGTGATGCTTGCCGAGCACCGCTCCGCCGACATGGCACTGGCCAGAATGCGAGAGCTGACGCAGGGCTTCACTCCCCCGGAGGATGCCTGCAACACCTATCGATCGCTCTATCAGGGCCTGGCCGATCTCGACCGGGACATGCGGCGGCACGTTCACACAGAGAACGATATCCTCTTCCCAGCCGCCCTGCGTGGTTAGGAAGGCCGGACGGCTGATTCCCAGGGTCCTGCTCTGTGCCAGGCAGCCGAGCTGAGCGGAGCTGAGCGGACGGCGCCGCTGGAGCAGATCATGAACCCCGAGTCGTCTGGGAGATGCGGGACGCGCAGCACTTCTCCCACCCGCTCGAAGCGAGGCTGGCTGGCCGGACTGCTGATCTCTTCAGGTAGCCCCGGTGCACCAGCCGCAGGTGGCACGAGGCGCACAGCATGATGAGGTTTGTCCTCCTCGTGGCCGCCCCCCGTGCGAGCGGAACACGATGTGGTGGGCCTGCAGGTTGCAGTGCCGGGTGCACCCCGGCGCGCAACAGGTGAAGCGGTCGCGCTTGAGGCTGCGCAGCAGCTTGCCCGTGAAGCCGTGCTGATCCTCATTGGCGATAAGAAAGGCCCGCGCGATGGCCTCGGCGCAGATCTCGCGCTCGAGCTCCTTGCCCGCGAATCGCTCCACCGTGCGCTCCATGCGGAGCACGTTCAGCATCGCCGCCGGCTCGAGCGTCACCCGGAAGCGGATCCGGGGCGTGCGCCTGGGAGCCGAGACAACATCTGGCAGCTCACCCCAGAGCCAGTAAAATGGGCGAAAATGGCAGCAGGACCAGCTCCTCGCAGTCGAGGTCGGCCTTGCGACGAAGCCATGCGGGCGGCTCGCGGCGCGGATCGTCGCTGCCGGGCACCCGGTCGAGCCTGGTCTCAAAACAGGCCTGGTCGAGCTTTTTCAGGTGCTCCATCCAGCGCATTGCAGGTGAGCCTGGCGGCAAAATCAACCCAGGGCGGGCTGGCCAGCCCGCGCTCAAAAAGCGGGAGCATCAGGTCGAGCTGGCTCAAGCCCAGCTTCCCGCAGCTGACAGCCTCGAGCAGCTCGGGCCTGTGCTCGAGCCATCTCTGTCGCCGCACCATGGCCCGGGCCGTCGAGCCGGCCATTCCCCGCTCCTCGACATAGTGGGCCAGGCTCTTGAAACAGGGCACGCCGATGAGCCGACAGAGCAGCTCTGCGAGCACCAGCTGGCAGTTGCGCATCGTCTCCTGCAACCGCAGAGCCTCTTGCTGCAAGCCCGGAGGCCGGAAGGGCGGCTTCTCCTCCAGCAGCTCGATCAGTGGGAGGAGAAAACTGCCTCGGGCCGATTCAATGGCCCTGGAGAGAGAACTGAGGGCTCGCAGGGGGCCTGTCCAGGCGTTACGGAACTGGCGTTTGGTTTGTCAGGATTGCTTAACAGCTTGCTGCCTCGACGGGGGGCTTCGATGCGCTCGAGGCGATGCTCAGAAATGGGGCCGGCCGGGAGAAGGGGGAGCTTGATGTCGAGGGCGTGAGGCATTTTCCGCCTCTTCCGAAGCTCCGCGGGATCGCTTCCGGACCCCCCCCCCCCACCGAAGCCTTTCGCAGGACGCATCAAGGGGGCATTCAGGATGCAGGATGGCCGGATCGAGCTCACTCGGGCTCGCAGAATCAGAGCAGGCCTCCTTCTCCTGGCGCTCATCCTGACAGGCTGCGGGGGCTCGAGCGAGCCCGCCCAGACCTTGCCGCAACCGGCTGAAGTGGCGCCCTCGCTGGCCAGGCTGGCGGCCGAAGACCAGCAGCGCAAAGCCGAGAAAATCGAGATATGCCACCACACCGGGGAGGTTGGAGGGCATCACGTCATCGAGGTCAGCCAGAATGCGCTCCAGGCTCATCTAGGACATGGCGACAGCTTGCTTCCCTGCCCCGGCGGCGGAGGCGGAGGCGGAGGCGGAGGCGGAGGCGGCGATGACGGAGGTGGTGGTGGTGGCGATGACGGTGGCGGAAGTGGCGGATCCACCGGGCCCTACCCCGAGATCCCCGGCCAGGAAGTCGACTTCGCCACCTCGGTTGCGTTCCTTCATTCTGGCGAGGGAGCGACGCAGGTCGGCGTAGCCCCGGGCGCTATCGACCCCGAGCGCGCCTGCGTGGTGCGAGGCCGCGTGCTCGATACCGACGGCCAGCCCCTGGGCGGGGCCACCGTTGAAGTCCTCAACGCTCCCCAGTACGGCAGCACCCTCAGCCAGGCGACCGGAGAATACGACCTGGCTCTCTCGGGTGGTGGCGCCGTGACGCTGCGCTTCTCCCTGTCCGGTCGCCTGCCGGCCCAGCGCACCGTCAACACCCCCTTCAACAACTACGCCTTCGCCGAGGACGTGGTGCTCGTACCCCGGGTCAGCCAGTCCACCGTGGTCAACCTCAACAGCGGCCTGCAGGTCGCCCGCGGACCGGTCGAAACCGACCAGGACGGAAGCCGCCAGTCCACCCTCATCTTCCCGGCCGGAGCCACCGCCCAGGTGGTCCTGCCGGACGGCAGCACCCAGGCCATCTCGGGTCTTACCCTCTATCAGACCGAATACACGGTGGGCTCGCTGGTGGCCGAGTCGACGCCGGCCAACCTGCCGGAGGCCTCGGCGCCGACCCTGTGCTACGAATTCACCGTGCAAGAGGCAGAAAGCCTGGGCGGAGTCGAGACAAGGCTGTCTCAGCCGATTTTTCACTACAACGAGAACTTTCTCAGCCTTCCGGTAGGCACCCGGGTGCCCTCGGGCTCTTTCGATCAACGCACGGCAACCTGGATCCCCTCCGACGATGGGCGGGTCATCGGTATCCTCGGCGTGGACAGCGGCGTGGCCAGCATCGACGCAGACGGGGACGGCGCCCCCGACTCGAGCGCCGCCCTCACCGCCCTCGGATTCACCCTCGGCGAGCTGGAGCAGCTCGCCCAGCTCTATTCTCCCGGCAAGTCGCTCTGGCGCGTTCCCCTGAGCCACCTCTCGACCTGGGACTTCAACTTCAACGACGGCCCGCCCAACGACGCCGTGCCTCCCCAGCCCCTCGACCGCAGCGACGAGGAGCGTCGCTGCAGTTGCCGCGACTGCGACGAGGGATCGCCCGCCGACCAGATGAGCAAGCATCATCAACTCCTGCCCGGCTCGGCTTACAACCTTCACTACTCAAGCGACCGGTCTCCCGGTCGCAAGGGACAGCGCACCGTGGCCGCCCGCCTGAGCGGAGCCAGCGTTCCGGCCTCGTTGCGCGAGATCAAGGTCGAGCTCGAGGTGGCCGGCCAGCGCATCGTGCAGAGCTATCCGCCCGGCGCCAACTTCGAGTGGCGACACCTTTGGGACGGGAAGGACGCTTACGGGCGCACCGTGCAGGGGATGGTCCAGGCCCGCTACCGCGTCTCTTATGTCTATCCCACCTTCTATCGCCAGCCCGGCGCCACCCAGCCGAGGAGCTTCGGCCTCTTCGCCAACCAGCCCCTGACCGGCAGCGTGCGCACCGGGCTCAGCTTTCCCATCCAAACAGGCTGGTTCCCCGTGATGCTGGGCAGCTACGACGTGCGCTCCATCGGCCTGGGCGGCTTCTCGCTCGACCCGGTCCACTTCTACAGCCCCAACCAGAAGGCTGTCTATCTCGGCACCGGAGGCGTGCAGGGCGTGGACGGACTGGGCCTGGTGCTCTCGCGCATCGCCGGTGGAGGCAGCCTGGCTCCCGGCTCGATCAGCGCCCGCGACGCCCGGCTCAACTTCTCGCGCATCTACAACATCGCCGGCCTGGCCGTCGGCAAGGACGGCTCGCTCTTCGTGGGCGATCTGAGCCACCGCATCTTCCGGGTCGACCGCAGCGGCCAGATGACGCTCGTGGCCGGCACCTCTGCCGGCTACTCCGGCGACGGCGGTCCCGCCACCAGCGCCCGGCTCCTGTACCCCGGTCGCATGGCCGTGGGCCCCGACGGCAGCCTCTACTTCCTGGATAACGGCGGCGGCACTACCGCGTGGTCGATGGTGCGGCGCATCGCCCCGGACGGCACCATCAGCACTGTGGCCGGCACCCCGACCCGGGGATTCAGCGGCGATGGCGGCCCCGCCACGGCTGCCCAACTTGGGGCCAGCGACCTCGACGTGGACGCCCAGGGCAATCTCTACCTCGCGGACGCGGCCAACTGGCGCATCCGCAAGGTCTCCACCGACGGCATCGTGACCACCATCGCCGGCACCGGCTTCGTGGGCGGCAGCCTGGCCGACGGCGTGCCTGGCTCGCAGGCCCAGATCCGCTACCCCACCAGCCTGTGCCTGGCCCCCGATGGCTCGCTGCTCTTCTCCAGCCAGCACAAAATCCGCCGCCTGCGCACCGATGGCATCGTCGAGACCGTGGCCGGCATCGGCACCGACGGCGATACCGGCGACGGCGACTCGGCCTTGCTCGCCCGGCTCAGCAGCCCCAACGCCCTGGCGGTGGCCGACGGGCGCATTCTGTTCGCTCAGGACGCTCCCCCCAACGCGACCGGCGACACCGCCATGGTTCTCCGCGCCATCGAAAGCGACGGCCGCATCACCCGGGTGGCCGGGGTGGACAACGGCATCATCACCGACACCAGCGACGAGGGCAACCTGGCCATCAAGTCCGAAATCGGCACCATCTACGCCGTCGAGACCGGCCACGACGGCAAAGTCTACTTCAACAGCGCCTCCACCGCCATGAGCGTGGTCTGGGCGCTGCAGCAGCCCATGCCAGGCTTTGGCCTGAGCGACCACCTCATTCCCAGTCGCGACGGCAGCGAGCTGTGGCGTTTCAGCGGCTCGGGGCGCCACCTGGAGACTTACAGCGCTCTAACGGGCGCGCTTGGCTCCTCCTTCGGCTATGACAGTCAGGGCTGGCTCTCGTTTGTGACCGATTCCGACGGCAACACGACCCTCATCGAGCGCGACTCCAACGGCCATCCCTCGGCCATCGTGGGGCCGTTTGGCCAGCGCACCGTGCTCACCACCAACGCCGACGGCTACGTCACCGCCGTCACCTCGCCCGGCGGCCGAGTGACCCGCATGAGCTTCACATCCGACGGCCTGCTGCAATCGGTGACCGACCCCAACGGCAACCCCTCGACCATGGAGTATTCCGCCAACGGCCTGCTCTTCCGCTCGCTCGACCCCACCGGGAACGGCGTCACCATGAGCCGGCAGCTGCTCGAGGATGGCTTCGAGACCACCTTCACCACCAGCATGGGCCGGGTCTCCAAGGTGCGCATCGTGCACGGGGTGAACGATGACACGGTGGAAATTTCGACCGCT
>QWHO01000587.1 GCA_021404945.1 bacterium CPR1 | reverse complement strand
CTCCAGCGTTCCGGTCGCACCGTTCAAGACCAGGCTGGCGCTGAGCCATGGGGCCGGGCCGTCCGGCCGGAGGATCAGCGGGGCGTCTGGTGGGAACCCCACCAGACCGCGAGTCCCGCTGATCGACTGATTGGTGAGCGTCGCCCCGTCGCTCACCAGCGTCACCTGGACCGTGCTGAAGGACAGATTGGCAGTGAAGTAGGCGGTGTAATCCACGATCTCGGTATCCGCTCCGAGCTGACGGGAGCGATGGTAGATCTTCTGGATGGCAATCTGGCCCGCGAAGTTGGCGCTGGGGAGGGCAACGCGATTACTGTGCCGCTCGTCCACGGTCACGCGAAGCTTGCCTTTGGTGGCGCCGGCGGGCAGGGTCGCAACGATACTGGAGTCGCTCTCGGACTCGACGGTCAACTCCTCCTCCTCGCCGCCTTCGAGAATGAAGCTCACTTTGCGCGGAGCGTCGGATGCGCCCGCGTGGGGGAAGTCACCGTCCAGGCGGACAAGAGCCAGCGTTTCATTCTCAGACCCCATTTCAGAATGTCCGTGAGCAGGACGGGCTGTCCACCTGCTGCGGCTCTGGCCCTGAATACAGGGCGCGCCAACTGATACGCCCCGGTCTCCTCGACCACCTTCAGACTCGGACCTCAGGCCAGGAAGTGCTCCCGCATCCAAGTGCAGTCAACCAGCACCCGCGTCCCAACAGCCAGAGGGGCCGGAGAAATCCCGCCGACCGCGTTTGAAAGAACTTGCACTGAGGGGATGATCCCCTCCATTTGCTGATTGACAGTCCGGCTGAAGGGTCCCCGTGCGTCAAACGAGAATGGCATGCGCATTGGACAGGCTGAAAGGAGCGCGGGCCGTGGAGAGACACTCGATCTCGGTCACTCAACTCGACGGCGAGGCTCCTCGCAAGAACGGGGGCACACCGCCCGCTGACCGGCGCTACAGCTGGCCGGTGGTCACTCCCCCGAGCTCCATCACCGATGAGTTGCCCGCGCCTGGCTCTCCCGAGGAGGAAGCGCGCTTCCAGGAGCTTTACGCCACTCTCCCCCAGCTTTGGGCCAATCTGCAGGGGGATGGGCATATCGAGCAGACGGTCGTGGTGGTGCCCTCCATGACGCTCGACCCGGAAGAGCTGCTCAAGCTGAAAGGCTTGCCCCACTATGAGGAGCGCCTGCTCTTCATGCTGATCCTGCTCAGCCTGCCCAAGACCCAGGTCGTCTTCGTGACCTCCGAGCCCATCAACCCCGTCATCATCGACTACTATTTGCAGCTTCTTCCCGGAATTCCGTTCTCGCACGCCCGGCGCCGGCTGCACATGTTCAGTACTTACGACAGCTCGCACAAGCCGCTCACGGCCAAAATTCTCGAGCGCCCGACTCTGCTGCGGCGCATCAAGAACGCCATCGGCCACGCCGAGAACCGTCATCTCACCGTGTTCAACGTGACCGAGCTGGAGAAGCGGCTATCGGTGGCCCTCGACTGCCCGCTGCTCGGGCCCGATCCCCGCCACCTCCACCACGGCTCCAAGAGCGGCTCGCGCAAGCTGTTCCGCGAGGCCGGGGTGCATTTGCCCGATGGCATCGAGGACATCTACACCGAAGAGCACCTGCTCGAGTCGGTGCTCGAGCTGTGCTCCCGCCGTCCGAGCATGCGCAAGCTGGTGGTCAAAATCAACGAGGGCTTCTCGGGCGAGGGCAACGCCATTTTGAACATCGAGGAGTTGCAGCGGTCCCAGCCGGCTTCACGGCGCAAGCTGGCCATGCAGCTTCTGCCGACTTGCCGATTCCAGGCCCCCGGGATGACCTGGCCTTCGTTCCTGTCCAAGTTCTGCGAGATGGGGGGGGTGGTCGAGGAGTTCATCGAAGGCGAGGGCAAGACCTCGCCCAGTGTGCAAATCCGTATCACTCCTCAGCTCGAGTCCCAGCTCATCTCGACGCACGACCAGATTCTGGGTGGCCCCGACGGGCAGGTCTTCCTGGGCTGTCGCTTCCCGGCCGAGCCCAGCTACCGGCCCCAACTGCACGACGCGGGTCGGGCCATCGGCCAGCGCCTGGCCGACGCGGGCGTGATAGGGCGGCTCTCAGTAGACTACCTGGCAGTTCCCCGTGGCACGGGCGAGTGGGACATGTTCGCCATCGAGATCAACCTGCGCAAGGGCGGCACGACCCACCCCTTCCGCACCCTGCAGTTCCTGACCGGGGGCCGCTACAACGCCGACACGGGTTTGTTCCAGACCGGCTCGGCGGGGGTGCCGAAGTACTATGTGGCCTCCGACAACCTCGAGTCGCAAGCTTACAAGGGACTGCTGCCCGAGGACCTGATCGATATCACCACTTACACCGGGCTGCACTACAATTCGTCCACCAACACCGGGGCGGTCTTCCACATGATTGGCGCACTCTCGGAGTATGGCAAGCTGGGTGTGACCTGCGTGGCCGACAGTCCCGACGAGGCTCAGGCCCTCTATGATCAGACCCTGGAGACGCTCGACAAAGCCCTCAAGAGCTGCGACTGGATCTCTTGAGCACCGGCCCGCTCGCCGGGCTCACGGTACTCGACCTGAGCCGCCTCTTGCCTGGCCCGTTCGCCAGCTGGCTGCTCTCAGATCTCGGGGCCCGGGTGGTCAAGGTGGAGAGCCCCGGAAACCCGGATTACCTGCGCTTTTTGTCCGACGACGTGGAGGGGATGCACGCCTGCTTTGCCACCCTCAATAGAAGCAAGGAGAGCGTGGCGCTGCATTTTGAGACCGAGGCCGGTGCCGAGGTGCTCATGCGCATGGCCGCGCGCTGCGATGTGCTGCTCGAGTCCAATCGACCAGGCGTGCTGGCCCGCTTCGGGCTGGATTATCCCCACCTGCAGGCTGTGAACCCCCGGCTCATCTACTGCTCGCTCTCAGGCTACGGCCAGAGCGGTGGGCGGGCTCAGATGGCCGGGCACGATCTGAATTTCCTCTCCCTGCTGGGTGTCACTGCGCTCACCGGCGAGCCACCGCGGGTGCTGGGTTTCCAGATGGCTGACCTGACTGGCGGCATGCTGGCCGCTCTGGCCGTTTTGGCGGCTGTGCAAGAACGCCATCGCACCGGGGTGGGCCGCCACCTGGACGTCAGCCTGGCCGACGGAGCTTTCACCTGGGCCGCGCTGGGCCTGGCTCG
>QWHO01000586.1 GCA_021404945.1 bacterium CPR1 | reverse complement strand
GCCGCCGACCTGGGAGTGGAGCTCTCCCGGGTGCAGGGCACGGGCACCGGCGGGGCCATTACCCGCGAGGATGTGGAGCGCGCCGCCGGAGGCACTTCGGCGAAGATGCCGATGGCGGCCCAGGCTCCGGCAGCGGCCGCTCCGTCAGCCTCGCGGCCTCCCTCAGCAGCCCAGACGCCGGCAGCAGCTGCTCCGTCAGCCGCGCCGGCCCGGGCTCCCGCGGTCCAGGCTCCCGAGGCGCAGGCTTCGGCGGCCCGGGCTCCCGTGGTCCAGGCTCCCGCGGCGCAGGCACCGGCCTCTGCAGCACCACCAGCGACGACAGCCCCTTCCCCCTCCGAGCCGGGCACTACCCGCGCGGCCGACTTTGCAGCCAACATGCGCCGGGCCATCGCCGCCGCCATGGCCCGCTCCAAGCGCGAGATACCGCACTACTATCTGGAGACTCCCATCGACATGTCCCGGGCCACGGCCTGGTTGCAGGCCGAGAACAGTCGCCGTCCCATCACCGAGCGCCTGCTCCCGGTCGTGCTGTTGCTCAAGGCCGTGGCCCGCGCCCTGGGCGACGTGCCCGAGCTGAACGGCTTCTGGGTGGACGATCGCCTCGAGGTGCGCCAGAACGTGCACGTCGGGTTTGCCGTGGCCTTGCGCCAGGGCGGACTGGTCAGTCCGGCCATCCACGACGTCGACCTCAAGGGCATAGACGAGCTGATGGCCGCCATCCACGACCTCATCCCCCGGGTGCGGGCCGGGCGCCTCAAGAGCTCGGAGCTGAGCGACGCCACCATCACCATGACCAACCTGGGAGACCTGGGCGTCCAGGTCGTGCACGGCATTATCTACCCGCCCCAGGTGGCCCTGGTGGGCTTTGGACGCGTCAGCGAACGGCCCTGGGCGGAGAACGGCATGCTGGGCATCCGCCCGGTGCTGACCGCGACCCTGGCAGGCGACCACCGGGCCACCGATGGCCGTACCGGCGCGCGCTATCTGGAAGCTCTCAATCGATACCTGCAAGAACCGGAGAAACTATGAAACCTGTCCGCGAAACCATTCTGCGTCTCCTGTCCGCGGTGGCGCCCGACGCCGACCTCGATGGGCTCGACCCGACCGAGAACCTGCGCCAGGCCCTGGACATCGACAGCTACGATTTCCTCCAGCTGCTCGTCAAACTGCACGACGAGCTGGGGGTGGACATCCCCGAGTCCGACTACGGCAAGCTGGCCAGCCTGCAAGACCTGGAGAGCTATCTCACGACCCGAATCGGTGCTCAAAAAACGAACACACAGATGCAGTGATGGAGAGCTATCCGGGAGAATCCCCGAAAACTGCTGCGGCGCGCAGCCCCAGCCGATTCGAGGCGGCTGGAGAGGTCCCCCAACTCCAGCCAACCCGGTCGTTCTCAGGGAGTGGTGGTATCGGCCGTCTGCCAGCGCTACCCCTCGTCCCCCAAGTGATACCATCTCGCGAGGCACGGAGCCTCGTCGTCCCCAAGGAACTCGTCCAGTTCCCTCAGGACGTCGTCATCATCATACCAGTGAATGCGGTCTGCCATCCGCTTCGCCGGAAGCGCTATCGCGGCCAGCATGCGGCGGTGCTCCTCGATCTTGGCATGCCCGTCGGCGAGTTGCTCCGTCGTCTCCCAGCTGCGCTCCGGCACGATCAAACCAGGACCATAGCCCAGAACCTCTTGGCAAATGTCCTCTGGCACGTGCCACCACCATCTGCGCGCATCGGACCACACGGCCAGATCATCCTCCAGATGCTTCTTGACAATGATGAGGAACGACTGCACCGCCAGCTCGTAGTTGTATCGGTTTGTCTTGCAGTCCCCCCCGTCCCAGTTTGACTCGCGGGGGAAGTGGAAGCCATCGCAGCCGCCAGTTCCTCTCAATTCGGCCCAGTCGTAATCCTTCCAGTCGGGTTGGAAGATCCGTTGCAAGAATGGGTGGATCTTGTCCAACCTGCGCCTTTCCCGCTTCCCAGTGAAGCTTACCTCGACCTCGCCGATGCAGGCGGGTCCCTCGCTGCAGCAATCCGAGAGAGGGATGCCTCTCTTGGCGAGGGCCGGAACGACTTGCTCGAAATCGCGAGCAATCCCTCGCCAGAGCTTCCGGTTGATGCTCTTCGGCCGAGACCAGCTGTGTCTGTAACCCATTGACGACCTCCATTTGTTGAGATGATCTCATTGTAGGGAGGCGTGTACGTTGGAGTCCCCGCAGTTTGTTACCAGGCAGTTGCCGGCACATGAACCCGATGTTGCCAAAAAGTGAACGTGGCCCGGTCAGGCGGCGCGCGCGACGCGATGGCCGCCATCGGCCATATATCGGGAAAAGGCCGCAACGATGCGACCCGGATCGGCACCGCCTTGGGAGAGCGCCATTGAAAGGTCAAAGAGGTCTCGACTCTTCCGGCGCTGGTAAAGTGCACGCAGCTTTGTCCCCAGAAGTTCGTGGTGAAACCCTTACGCATATCGACTGGCTGACCATAAGCGAAGATTCGCCGTCCACCGCCAAAATTCAACGACCCGTCCTTCGGAAGCGGAGAACGACCCCCAGTGGCAGCTCCACGACCAGGTCACCCTGGTAGCCCTCGAGTGAGGTGCTTTCGGTTGGGCCCGGGTATGAACTCGAACTCTAGAAACTTGGCAGGCTCGGCCATCATCCCGTCCGGGACAGTGCCTCCGTGGTCTCGCCATTTCTTCAGCCAGTAGCTGAATGTCGACAACGAGATCACAGAAGGTCTTTTGCGCCAAACCGCTCTCGTCGCAGCGCTCCAGGATGGCAGGCCAGTCGACCGTTGAACGTCTCATATGAAAGGGTCCTTTCCTGAATGAACATATAGATCTTCAGGATAAACCCGATTGGCCGCATACGGGGGACGCACTCCAGGCACCGCTTACGCGGGGGCGGCTCATCTGCGAGAGCGGCGACCGCAGCGAGGAGCAAGAGCGCTGCCGAGATCAGTCGGCGCATTGAGTTTCCTCCCTAACCTGGAGATGCCGCACGCGTTCGAGGGAGCCAAGATAGACCCCTGGCCTCGCGAAATGGAGGCAAAGCAACCCAAGCCCGTCTGTCCCTGCCCGGCTGAAAATGACACGGTCGTACACCCGAAATTCGGCCACACTTTTACCCGGCCATGAACTTGTAGTCGCGAGCCTTGAGTCGTAGGA
>QWHO01000083.1 GCA_021404945.1 bacterium CPR1 | reverse complement strand
CATCACCCAGGCCGAGTACCGGGCGGCCCTGGATGCTCTTCCCAGGATGAAGATCGCCAACCAGGACCGCAAGGAGTTCCAGTTGCTGAAGTATCCTTACTTCACCAGCTTCGTCATCAAGGAGCTCTATCGGCGTTACGATGAGGACCTGCTCTATCGGGGCGGCCTGCGCGTCTACACCACGGTCGACCTGAAGCTGCAGAAGAAGTGCGAAGAGATGCTCAAGCAGCGCATCAAGGCCGAGGGCAGCATTTTCAATTTCCATCAGGGCGCCATCGTGGTGCTCGAGAACGGCACCGGCTACATCCGCGCCATGGTGGGCGGGGTGGGCTGGAGCGACAAGAGCCAGTTCAACCGCGCCTGGCAGGCCCGACGCCAGCCCGGCTCCTCCTTCAAGCTTTTCGTCTACGTGACCGCCCTCGAGTCGGGCATGACCCCCGAGTCGGTGGTGCCCGACTCGCCCATCACCTACAACATGGGTCCTGGCGAGCCGGCCTACTCGCCCCAGAACTCGGACGGTCGCTTCCTGGGCGCGGTGCCCCTCAAAGTGGCCCTGCAGCACTCGCGCAACGTAGTGGCCGTGCGCATGGCCATGATCGTGGGCATCGACCGGGTCATTGACTACGCTTACCGCATGGGGGTGCGCGAGAAGCTCGAGCCGGTGGTTTCGCTGCCTCTGGGCGCCTGCGACATCTCTCCGCTGGAGATGGCCACCGCTTACTCGGTGGTGGCCAACGGCGGCATCCGCATCGATCCCTCGCCCATCAGCGTCATCAAGGACAGCGAGGGCAACATCGTCGAGGACAATCGCTTCCCTCACTACGAGGAAGTGCTGGCCGAGTCGACCGCCTACTACATGACCGACATGCTCGAGAACGCGGCCAAGAACGGCACCGGCTACGCTTCCTACATCGACGGGCGCCGTTGCGCCGGCAAGACGGGCACTACCTCCAGCCACCGCGACATCTGGTTCTGCGGATTTACCCCCCAGTATACCGCGGCCGTCTGGGTGGGTAACGACGATTTTACCCAGATGTACGGCGTCTTCGGGGGCGACGTGTGCGCCCCGCTCTGGAAGCAGGTCATGATGGCTGCCCTCGAGGGCAAGCCCAACCTCAGGTGGAAGGTGCGCAAAGGTCCCACCCTGCCCTGCTTGATGTGCACGACCTCTCACAAGCGGGCCGGTCCGAACTGTCCCAAGGTGTACCGCGAGTATTACAAGCCCGGACAACTTCCCAGCACCTATTGCGATTCGCACGGCGCCCGGCCGCTGCCGAGCACAGGCATCGCCCGGCCGGGTCCCACCGGTCCGGCCCGGCCGACCGGTCCGGCCTCTCCCACCGCGCCGGTGGAGGAAGGACCGGGCGAGATCCCCACACCGGTGGAAGTGCCTCTGGGCGAGGGTCCTTTGCCGCTGCCCGAGCCGGTGGCCGACCCGGGAGTGCCACCCGGTGGCGAGGCCATACCCGCCCCCGAGCCGATACCGATCGAGATTCCCATGGAAGCCCCGCCCGAGCCGGCCCCGGTGCCGATCGAGGCCCCACCGCCCGAGCCCGGTCCGGCCGGGCCGGAGATGTAGGCTTCTGGCCATTACCGGGGTCGTGCTGGCGGGCGGTGCTGGCAGTCGCATGGGGGGACAGAAGCCCGAGCGCCTGTTGCTGGGCAAGCCTTTGCTCGAGCATGCTCAGGAGCTGCTGCGTCCTCACTGCGACAAGTTGATCGTGGTAGGAGGCGAGCACGGCCTGAGCGATGAGCAGCCCGGCCTGGGCCCTCTGGGGGGGTTGCTGACGGCCCTGAATCGGGCCGATACGGCCTGGGTGCTGGTGGCCACCGTGGACATGCCGGCTGTCCGCTCGAGCCTGCTCGAACGCCTGGTGAGCTCCCGCCAGGTCGAGGATCGAGCCGTGCTGGTGCACGTTCCCCTCAGCTATCCCGACCTTGTCGCCGGTGAGCACACGATGCTGCTCGGGCCTCAGCCTCAGCCCTTTCCGGGGCTCTACCGCAGCGACCTGGGGCCGGAGTTGCGTCAATTCCTGCAAGGGGGCGAGCGCAAAGCGCGCAAATTCGCGCACGTGCTCCAGGCTCGGCTGGTAGAAGTGCGCTCCGACGAGCTTGAGGGCATGCTGTGCAACGTGAACCGGCCCGAGGACCTGGCCGCTGCCGAGCTCTTGCTGCGGCCGCGCTGAACGTGCGCTACCTGGCATTCCACAAGCCTTACGGGGTGATGTGCCGCTTCAGCGACCCCCACGGACGCCCTACCCTGAAGGAGCTCGTGGACGTGCCCCGGGTCTACCCTCTGGGTCGGCTCGATCTTGACAGCGAGGGCCTGCTCTTGCTCAGCGACGACGCTCGCTTCCAGAACTGGTTGCTGCGCCCGGGGAGCCACTGGAAGACCTACCGCGCTCAGGTGGAGCGCATCCCCGGCCCGGCCGAGCTGAAGCGGCTCGAGACCGGGGTCGAGCTGGACGGGCGGCTGACCCTGCCCGCAAAGGCGTGCCTGCTGGAGGGATTCGAGCCACCCGGGCGCTCGGTGCCGATCCGTTATCGCAAGAATGTCCCTACGGCCTGGATCGAGCTCTCTTTGACCGAAGGGCGCAACCGCCAGGTGCGCCGCATGACGGCGGCGGTGGGCCACCCGACCCTGCGCCTGATCCGGGTGCGGGTGGGGAAGATCGAGCTCGGCGATCTCTCGCCCGGACAGTGGCGCGACTTCACTCCTGCCGAGCTGCGCTGGGCTCAGTTTTGAAGAAGGACTGAGAAGGGGAGCTGCAAGGTGAACCTCGAGCTTGCGCCCGCCTCGAGCCCTACGCGGATCTCGCGGCGCGCTTCTTCCACAGACATCGCCCGCACATCCACGGCCACCTCTCGGGGGGCTCCCACCGGCGGCGGCGCGCTGAGGGTCTGGAACATCAGCAGGTTGTTGGCGATCACCCGCTTGTCCTCAAGTCCGGGCTCGGCCATGGCGCCCAGGTCGAAGCCATCGGGCTGAGTGAGGTAGGCGGAGACATCGACCAGAAGCTCTTCCTGGCTGGCCTCGTCGGCTGCCAGGGTGGGAGGACCCGAGTCGATCACCTTGCGGATCAGGAGCTTGTGAGGGCATCGATCGTCGTATCCGTTGGGGCCGGCTCCACCGGGACAGCTCATGGAAAAGACGGTGTCGTGGTTGGCGGGCACGACCAGGTAATAGAGCACGTTCCGCATCCACATGGGCGAGCCGTCCGGCTTGCGCGCTAGCTGGCCCGTGGCCGGGTCGAGGGGCGAGAGGAACCAGAGTGCTTCCCCGTCCCGGCCGCCCCCGCCCAGGTGGTCGACCACCTGGGTGCGAGACAGCATGGCGGGGCTGGCCAGCGCCAGGTCCCGGTCCAGGGCAGCAACCACCCGGCGCAGCTCGCGCATGGCGGTGTCCGACCCCGAGGTCGTGCGCCAGATGAGCAGGCTCTGATTGAACAGGCCCACCAGCACGACCATCATCAGGGTAAAAAGACCCATCCCGAGCAGCAGCTCGAGCACGGTCGTGCCACGGATGGCGTTACGGCGTGGGAGGCGGAATTTCATTGACCAGTCGGCTCGCCTGCAGCTCCAGGCGCCCCATTCCTTCGCGATAGCCCTGTTGGGGCCGGGTGCTGTACCACCAGAGGACCAGGTCGACCTTTTTCACGCGATTGCCCGGATCCTTTCCCAGAGGGGCGCCGCTCGAATCGAAGACGGTGTTGGCATAGATCGCGTACTGGTAGTCGATGCCGCCGCTCGAGAAAGCTCCCTCCACGGCGCTATCCCTCCACAGCCCGTTCGTGCTCCAGAACGAGTCGCGCGTGCCAGCCGGGCGGTCGAGCTCGACTTGATAGAGCGTTTCGTTGAGAAGCGTTTTGGCCGCCCGACTGGCCGGACCGAGCAGGGCCGCTTTCTGGTTGGAGCGCAGGGTGGAGAGAGTCAGCGCCACCAGCGTCAACAGCAAGACAGCCAGCAAGCCCACGGCCAGGATCAGCTCGGTAAAGGTGAAGGCCCGACGGTTCATGGCGCTGTCAGGGGAGGTGGTTGGTCCAGGAGAGCTTCTGCAAGCTGAACGTCTCAGGCAGTTTCTTGCTCATCTTGGCCACGTAGGCCGAGTTGAACTTGAGCTCGGCGTTGTTGGCCGTGATCAGAACGTTGCCCTTGCCGTTGGCTCCGGGGACGTCGGCGGGATCGCCGCCATAGGCGATGAGCGATCCCTCGAGGATCAGATTGCCAGCCGGGCCATCCCTGGTTCCCAGTTTGGCGACGAAGTCGCCCCAGGAGTAGACCACGCCCTTCATCTTGACATCCTGGAACATGTAATTCCCGTCGGGCGTCTTGTCCAGGGTCGACATCACGATGTCCCCTTTGGCATAGAGGCTTACCGCCTGATTCTGGCTGGCGGCGAAGTCCACCGCCATCCCGACCACTTTGATGTCTCCTCCGGAGACGATGGAGGCGTCCGTCCCGCGAAGCCCACCGGTGATGTGCAGCGAGCCGGTGCTGGTCAGCACGACCTCTTTGCCATTGCCCCTGAACTCGAGCTCGACATCGGAGGCCGTCAGCTTGTCGCTCACGCCGGGAAGGTCGAGCTCGCCCGGCGCCTCGCCGGCCGTGACGCCCAGATCGCTGGCCACGATGTAGGCGTTGAACATGTTGAAGGTGCCGTTCAGTTGGTCGCCCGCGACGATTTCTGCTGCCGCCAGTTTCCACAGCAACCGTTGAAGATCTCCGCCGAACTTGACCTCCTGCGTGTCGAGATCCCATTTGAGGTAGCCGTGAAAAACGCCCTGGTCGTCATAAAGCTCGGCGCTGCCCTGTTTGACGTTCTGAGCCGGCGGAGGAAGGTCCTGGGTTTTGTGCAAGACCTTCAACAACACGTCGGGCTCGGCCCCGGCCAGGCTGATGAGCGCGTCGGCCTCATCCCCTCCGGTCTTGCTGGCGGGTGGCTCTTCGGCGGCCCCGGCGCGGACCAGGATGTTCAGCTCGTCGGTCGTGCCCGGGGTGACGTTGACGCTCGCCCCCACCACCAGCTTGAGCTTGCCATCGGATTGCTCGGGCTTCACCGCCGAGCCCAGGTCGGCCGGCAGGCCGGGGTCCTTGGGATTTTTCTCAATGAAGGCCACGTAGTCCTGGTGGCTCATGTCGTAGTAGTGCAGAGAGCCGTCCTCCCACCAGACGTAGGTTCCGGCCTTGAGCGTGGGGTCGCTGGCCTGGGCCTTGCGCACGTCGTCCCACAGCAAACGGAAGAAGGGATCGTCGGGCTTCTCCTCGGCCATGCCGATGTCGGCCGCCTTGTAGCGGGCGTCCACCGTGCTGGTGGGGGTGGCCACCTCGGCATTGGCGCCGGTCAGGTTCTCCTTGGTGGCATCGCCTCCTTGCACGCTGACCTGCCCTTTGCTGCGCAGGCGCGCCTTGTCAGAGCCGGTCGAGGAGAGGCTCAAGGAGCCCCCATCGGGAGGGATCGCTACCGAAACCCCCTGAGCGGCCATCATGGCGGATTCCTCGACCTCCTCACCCAGGGCTCCCTGGAGGGCAAAGATCGCCTCTACGACTTTGCGCGTCGCCACCACGCCAGCCGGATTGGGGTTGGCCGGACTGGCCGCCAGCAGGCCCGACCCGGCCCGGCCTTCCACGGCCAGGCACACAGTGCCAGCGGGCGTCGAGAAGGGGCGCTCGCTGCCCGGGGTCACCGACCACCCGGCTCCATCGGCTCGGGGCACGGCAGCAGCAGCGCCGCCTTCAAGGTTGTTCACCGAGACGTACAGCGAGTCGAGAGTCATGGCCGGGTCGGGCAGGCCGTCCTCGGCCGGACCCCCGTCTTGATAATTGAAGCGCAGGCGAAACTGAGACCACCTCTGGTCGGGGGTGCGGACCAGGCCCACCACGTTGCCGTTGTCCTCGACCACGAACAGGTCGGGCGCATTGACGGTCACCTCATTGAGGTCACCGCGCCAGGCGGGATTGGCCCGCAACTGGGAAAGAGCGTACTGCACACCTGACTCGGCGGCCCGCTCGGCGTCGTCATGAATGGTCCCGGACTGGCCGGCGTAGAGGTTGCCGTAGGTGAGCCGGGCTGCCGAACCGACGAACATGACGGTCACCACGGCCAGGATGATGATGATGATCAGAACGATGCCCCGCTGCCTTCTCATTGTCTTGCATGGTAGCAGAGATTTCAGAAGATCCCAAACAGTCGGCGGCCATTTTCTTCGGTCGCCGCGGCCACCTGGAGGGGATCTTGCCCGCGCAGGCGGGCCACCTCAGCCACCACCCGGGGCAGGTCGGCGGGCTCGGCGGTCTGGTAGGGCGAGTCGGTCTCCACCAGCAGGCGCTCCAGGGGCACGCTCTTCACCGCGCCCTCGACTTTCTTGCCCCCCCGCAGCACGGCAGGCGAGAACGAGATGTACAGGCCGCGCTCGAGAAAGGCTTTGAGTTGCTCGCGCGAGCCCGAATAAGAGTGCATGACGCCGCGAACCCGGTCGAGGTGGGGGAGGGCGGCCTCGTGGGCCTTGACCACGTGCAGCGCCACCGGAAGCTGGTGGTCTCGCGCCAGCTCGAGCTGGGCCTGAAAGGCCTCGAGTTGCAGCTCGAAGTGGGGCTTGAGCCGGTCCAACCCGATCTCGCCCACGGCCGACGCTCCCGTCAGATCGAGTCGGGCCAGATCGCTTCGCCAGTCGGGGCCTACCCACCAGGGGTGCAGGCCAAAGGCCAGGGCTACCCCCTCGAGCGAGCGCTGCCGCTGCCAGCTCTCGGGGTGGGTGCCCACCACCAGAAGGCCGCTGACTCCGGCCCGGCGGGCTCGTTCCAGGGTGGCTTGCGGGTCGGGGCAATCGTGCAGGTGACAGTGGCTGTCGATCACCGCCGAATGCGCTCAAAACCGCTGTAGACGTTCAGTCGCTCCCGGCAGGCAAAGCCAACCAGCGTGACCCCGTGAGAAGCGGCCAGCTCCACCGCCAGGCTGCTGGGGGCTCCCACGGCCACCACCATGGCGACTCCGGCCAGCACCGCCTTCTGTACCAGCTCGAAGCTGGCCCGTCCGCTCAGCAGCAGCAGCCTGTCGTCCAGCGGCACTCTTTGCTCGAGCCAGAAGGAGCCGATCAGCTTGTCCAGGGCATTGTGCCGTCCCACGTCCTCGCGGGCCCGCAAGAGCTCGCCTCGGGTGGAGAAAAGGCCGCAGCCGTGCAGTCCGCCCGTGAGGGCGAAGAGCTCCTGGGCGGGGCGCAGACGGTCGGGCAGTCGGGTGATCAGCTCGCTCTCCAGCTCGAAGGCTCCCACCGGCGAGCGCGGGCAGACTGCCTGCACCAGCTCCAGAGAGGCTTTGCCGCACACCCCGCAGCTCGAGGTGGTGTAGACGTGGCGGCTGAAGCGGCTCAGGTCGATGGGGCGGCGCAGGCGTACGTCCACCACGTTAGGGCCGCCCACCATGCGGCGCACCTGGTCGGGTTGAGAGAGCACCCCCTCGCTGAAGAGAAACCCGGCGGCCAGCTCGAAGTCTTCCCCCGGAGTGCGCATGGTGACGGCCAGCGGATGGCGATCGACCCGGATCTCGAGCGGCTCTTCCCCGGCGATTCGGTCCGAGCCTCGCCCCAGCCGGCCGTTCTTCAGCCGCAGCAGGCTGACCCGCCGCAGGCGGCTCAGCGGGGCGCGCTCTCCAGGTTCATGCCAGCGAGATTCGTGCGCCCCGGCAGGACATCCTGGCTCGGTCCCTCTCGAGCTGCCCTCGTCCTGGCGTTGGCTGAACGGCCTGACGTCTTCGCCTTGCTGAGCCTGCGGGTCCGCCAGTGCGTTCGTCCGTCCCTCCCTTTTGGGTCAACCACAGAGGAGAGCGCAAAGATCCTGCGCGCCCCTCCGCGGCTCAAAGGAATTCGCTAGAGCAACTGCAGGGGAACCATGTTCAGCCGGTCACAGGCCACGATGCGATAGTCCACCCCACGGTATTCTCCCTCGAACGGCCTGGGCGGAGGGCCCGAGGTCTCATCGTCGATGTTGGCCAGGTGCAGGTGGCCGTAAACGCAGGTCTGGATGCCCGAATCGGTCAAGAGCCGAGAGAACTCGGTATCCTTGTGGTGGGGGAGGAGTGGAGGGTAATGAAGCATAGCCAGCCGGTGAGCCACCTTCTTGCCCATGGACTGGGTGCTCAGCTTGAGCCGCTCCACCTCGCGCTTGAAGATGGTCTCGTCGTGAGGATCCTGAAATCCTCTGGCAGGGCGCAGATCCCACCCGCGCGTGCCGCACACGCCCACATCCTGGTAGATGAAAGCGTCGTTTTGCAAGAAGTGAAGGTCAGGGAAGGCCTTGCGCAGCTTGCTCCGGCTCTGCCACCAGTAGTCGTGGTTGCCGCGCAGCAGGACCTTGCAGCCGGGCAAAGCGCGGATGAAGTCAAGGTCGATCTGGGCGTCTTCCAGGCGCATTCCCCAGCTCAGGTCGCCCGGCAGCAGCACCAGGTCGTCGGGTTGGATCAGTGAGCGCCAGTTGGACTCGATGCGCTCATGATGCCGCTCCCAGACGCTTCCAAAGCGATCCATAGGCTTATCCCCGCACAAAGACAGGTGTAGATCGGCGATGGCAAAAACTCGTGCCATGGTCGCGTTTGGTTCGCGAGGGGGAGGCGGAAACCTCGGAGAAGGCTCTCGGACATGCTGCCCTCAACTTCGGGGAATCGCCACCGTCTCGAGCTGGACATCTTCAATGTCCCCTTCCGCCCCTGCCGCCCTCCCCAAGAGCAGATTTACGAGTTCTACCACGACGGCAAGCCGCGCTTTGAATGGGACCGTCTTCGCCAGAACTGGATTTTCGTCAAAGACCCGGCCATCCTGGTCTTCTGCGAGCCCTGTCCTCTGAACGTCTTTCAGGAGGTCGAGGGCTGCCGCGGCGAGGTGGATTACCTCGAGCCCCTGCTGCGCGCGGTGGCCGAGGTGGCGCCCGACTCGCCCCTCAACGACCTGCCCCTGGACGGCACGCCGCTGACCGTGGAGGAGAACCGGGTCCTGCGACTGGACCTGGAGAACGTCGAGAGGGCCCTCAAAGGCCGGCGCTGGCCCGTGGCCCAGGTGCTGCGGCCGGACGGACCCCTGCGGGAGTACTTTCCCGACGGTGGCGACCGGCTGCTCTACTACCCCTGGTCGGGCGAGGGCCCGCCCAACCTCATCACCACCAACGAGGGTTACCAGATTTTCTTGAGCCAGCACGGGTTGATCGTCAAAGCCACCTATGAGGATCCCGTCCCCACCACCTTCCGCAGACTCACCCGCCAGGGCCGGAGCGTGAGCGGCGAATCGGTCAGCGGCGACGTGATCGGCTTTCAAATGTCGCTGGCGCGCCTTCCCGTGTGGGACCCGCAAGATGCGACCGCCGACGGATCTCTGGAGATGACCACTTACCCGGCTGACGAAGTTTTTCGCGAGCAGCTCGATCTGCTCGATGTCTTTACGGGCCTGGCTCTGCAGGCCGAAACCGGCATCCTGGTCTCGCCTCAGGGGTAGGAAGCCCCAGCCGCGCCGTCAAAGAGCGGCTCATGCAGGGCCGCACCGAAGCTCGGATCGCCTGGTTCTTCCTGCTCCCTTCCCTGGTCATCATCCTGACCATGGCTCTTTTGCCGATCCTGCGCTCGTTCTATCTCAGCTTCTTCCTCAAGGACCTGGCCGTGCCCCAGTTGGGCCAGCCCTTCGTGGGCCTGGACAACTATCTTTACATCCTGCGCGATTCGCGCTTCTGGGCCGCTCTGGGCAACACGTTCGGCTTCACCTTCGTGTCCGTGCTCCTGGAGACCGGCCTCGGCCTCTTGCTGGCCCTGATGCTCAACCGGGCTTTCACCGGTCGGGGATTGGCTCGGGCCGCCATCCTGATCCCCTGGGCCGTTCCCACCGTGGTTTCGGCCCAGATGTGGCGCTGGATCTATAACGACAAGGTGGGCGTTCTGAACGACCTCTGCCTGCGCCTGGGGGTCTTCACCCAGCCCTTCCCCTGGCTTGCTTCCATCGATACAGCAAGAGCCGCCATCGTGGTGGCCGACGTGTGGAAGACCACTCCCTTTATGGCCTTGATGCTGCTGGCCGGGCTGCAGATGATCGATACCTCGCTCTACGAGGCAGCGGACGTGGACGGAGCCACCGCCTGGCAGCAGTTCCGCCACATCACCCTGCCCCTTCTAACCCCCGTAATGACGGTTGCGGTGCTGTTTCGCACCCTGGACGCCTTCCGTATCTTCGACCTGGTCTACGTGCTCACGTCGGGAGCCTTCGGAACCGAGACCCTCTCGGTGCTGACCGCTGACGTGACCTTCAAGTTCAATGACTACGGGCAGGGCTCGGCCTATGCCGTGATCATGTTCGGTTGCATCGTGGCCATCAGCTACACCTTCATCAAGTTGTTGGGGGCCGACCCCAACGCCGAGGAGCGTTGAGCATGCGCCGTCTGCCATTTTATCTGGGGCTGAGCTTCTTTCTGGTGATCGTGGCCTTCCCGTTCTACTGGCAGATCGTGACTTCGGCCAAGACCAGCGACGAGATCTGGGCCATGCCCCCGGTCTGGATTCCGGTCCAGGGCCTGGAGACCGGCGACGTGCCCATCGACGCGCAAGGAGGCACGATTCGGGGCCCCCAGTTCTTGACCAACTACACCAACGTCTTTCTCAAGCAGCCCTTCGGACGCTACCTGCTCAACAGCACCATCGTCTCCGGCTCCACCACGCTGTTCTGTTTGCTGGTGGGAGCCATGGCCGCCTTCGCCCTGGCCAAGCTGCGCTTCCGGGGCAAGAACCTTGTGCTGGCCCTGGTCCTGTCCGTCTCCATGTTTCCCCCGGTGGCCATCGCCCCCTCGTTGTTCCTCTTCCTGAGCCAGTTCCGGCTGGTGGATACCTACATGGGCCTGATCTTGCCCTACACCACCTTCGCTCTGCCCCTGGCCCTGTGGAACTTGACCGCCTTCTTCCGCCAGGTGCCCTCCGAGCTGCTCGAGTCGGCGCGCGTGGATGGCGCCGGCTACTTCATCACATTCTGGAAGGTGTTCTTGCCGCTGGTGGCGCCGGGAATGTTCACCACCGGCATCCTGACCTTCATCTGCGCCTGGAACGAGTTCCTCTTCGCCCTTTTCTTCACCACCACCGAGGAGATGCGCACCGTGCCGGTAGGCATCGCCCTGTTCTCGGGCCAGTATGAGAGCCCATGGGGCGAGATCGCGGCCGCCACGGTGATCGTCACCCTGCCCCTGATCGTGCTGGTGCTGGCCGCCCAGAAGCGCATCGTGGCCGGGCTCACCGCCGGGGCCGTCAAGGGATGAAGGAGATCCATAAGAGCGAGGCCCTGCAGGCCACCAATCGGCGTCTCAAAGAGCTCGAGTCGATGCAGGGAATGTTCCTGGACATCGTTGGCCACGAGCTGCGCACCCCGCTGGCTCTGATCAAGGGCTACGTGCACCTCTTGCAGCGCTCCCTGGGACGCCCCGAGGCAGCCGCCGCTCTGGCCGACTGCACCGCGGCCCTGGGTCAGGCCACCCAGCGCCTGGAGCGACTGGTGCAACAGTTGCTGGATTTTTCCCAGGTGCGCACGGGCTCGGGCGAGCCGACCGAGGAGGTGCCTCTGGGCGAGCTGGTGGTGGAGGCCGTCTCGGAGCTGAGCTCGCTGGCCCGCCAGCACCAGGTCGAGCTACGCACCCGCCTGCCCGAGCAGGGCCAGCCCATCGCCGTGGAGCGCGAGCACATGCGGGAAGCTCTGATCCACCTGATCAAGAACGCCATCCTTTACAACCACGTCGACGGCTGGGTGGAGGTGGGTCTGGAGCAGGGCGAGAGCCGCAGCCTGCTGGTGATCGAAGACTCGGGGGTGGGCATTCCCGAGGAGGAGCGCGAGCGGGTCTTCTCGCCCTTCTACCAGGTCGGCCTGTCGCGCTGTCGAGCCCACGAAGGACTGGGCCTGGGCCTGGCCCTGGCCCGCCTGGTGGTGCTCTCGCACGGCGGCCATATCGAGCTGGACAGTCATCCCGGCGAGGGAACGCGGGTGCGCATCGAGTTGCCCCACCGCCCGGCCCGGGCTCCTCGCTCCCAGGCCCCCTGTGAGCCCCCGCCGGTGATGGGGGAGCGCGAGCTTCTGGCCTATACCCGGCAGCTCTACGACACCTTCGAGGCCGAGCGGGCCAGGGTCTGGCACCTGGAGGAGACGGCCCGGGCCATGGAAGATACCTATCTGCAGAGCGTGGGGCACTTGCTGGCCCTGTGCCAACCCTCCAGCCTGCAGGAGATGGCCCGGCGCTCGCGGGTCAACCGCATCGCCTCCTATCTGGCCGAGTGTTGCCATCCCGAGCTGATGGACGATGCAGCCTTCAGCTTCAGCCTGATCTTGCTCGAGCTCAGTCGCATCGGCGTGGCCCAGCCGCTGCTGCAGCGAGCTGGCTCGCTGGTGAGCAACGAGCGTCAACTGATGGAGGCCTACTCAGAAGGCCGTCCCGAGGTGCGGGACGCGCTGGTGACCCTGCGCCACCTGTTCGAGCGCTGGGACGGCAAGGGGTATCCGGAGCGGCTGGAGGGGGAGGCCATCCCGGCCGGCTCGCGCATTCTGGCTCTGGCCGACGGCGTGGATCGGCTGCTCGAGCCGGGTCACCTTCGCCCGGGGTTCGACCTCGAGAGCGTGCGCCAGCAGATCGAGCGCCAGTCGGGGCGCTGGTTCGAGCCGGCGCTGGTGGAGGCGCTGGGGGAGTTCTGGGTGGAGCTGCAGCTCTAAGTGTAGCAGGCTGATGTCGAAGGATAGCTCCGCCACCCAGGATATTGTGGAGGAGCCAGAGCCTCTTCGAGGACCTTTGCATCACTCTGTTAGCTGCGTTGGTTTGGGCCCGGCCAGAAGTAGAGCTTGAGTCCGGCTGCCAGCGTGGCCAGCGAGGCGAGCGCCACCAGCACTCCCCAGAGCCAGTAAGGTCCGCCCAGCACGGCGGCCATGTTGCCCACGTCCGAGGTCATCGTCTGCCCGCCGATGGTGGCGCTGGGCGTGAAGAGGTAGTCGGAGCGGGTGAAGACCAGCAGGCTGAGCTCGGTGGACAGGAAGAGCAGCGCCAGACGGGCTGTCTGGCCGCTCGCCTTCAGGCCCAGCCAGAGCAAGGCGGCCGCGACGGGGATGAGGAAGATCCAGGCGGTGCCGGCGCGAACGAACAAGACGAGGCTCACGAAGAGGCCGATCCCGCTTGCCACCAGGCAGAAGCGGGCCCCACGCTGCCAGCGACCCAGCACCAGGGCCACGAAGGCGGCCACGCAGGGACCGAGCAAGCCGCCTGCCGATACCAGGGCCTGGCTCCAGCCGGTCGGGCTGGCGCAGTGAGCCACTCCCGAGCCGTCGGTGAACAGGGCAAGTGAGTCGAACCTGCCTCCTACCAGCAGGGCGGTCAGACCGTGCCCCATCTCGTGGGCCATGGTATCGAGCAGCATGAGCGGGTAGGTGATGAATCCGCCAAAGGGCAGGTGGTGCATGGCGATGACCACGACTACGGCCAGCAGGAGCCACTCCAGGCGGGTATCGCGGGGCTTTCGCATCATGGGAGGATTCGTTGCCTGGAGGGGGATTCCGTCAGGGCAGCCAGGCGGCCCTGGATATTTTTTGCGGCCTGCCGCGTCAGCGCGGCGGACACGTCCTTCCTGAGTGTCGGCCTCCGGGCAGGAGATCGACCGTGTCCCTCGCAAGCGACCACGCCACGCTTCCATTGCAAGTTCCTGGCGTGAGCACCGGGAGAAACATTGCAAGAGGCCCTGATCGAACTGGGGGTATCCGAGCGACTGGCCCGCCTGGCCCTTCAGGGCGAGGAGGCGACCGGGTCGGTCCGCTCCGAGGTCCGTCGCGCCGCTGGCGCCAACCAGCTCAAAGTGCTGGCGGCCCTGCAGGCTGAGGGCCTCTCCGAAGGACACTTCTATGGCACCACCGGCTACGGGTTCCACGATTCGGGTCGCGAGCTGCTTGACCGGGCTCTGGCCCGGATCTTCCGGGCCCAGGCCGCCCGCCTGCGCCTGCAGATCGTCTCGGGGACCCACGCCATCTCGGCCGCGCTGTTCGGGGCGCTGCTGCCCGGCCACGAGCTGGTCAGCCTGACCGGGCCACCCTACGATACCCTCCAGCCTGTCGTCGGACCCGGCCCGGGCTCGCTCCACGAGCTGGGCGTGAGCTACCGCGAGCTGGCCCTGCTTGCCGACGGCTCCATCGACCTGGAGCAGATCGAGAGCTTCATGCGGCCGAGCACCCGCATGGTGTTCCTGCAGCGCTCTCGCGGTTACACCTGGCGGCGCTCGCTGTCGGTGACAGAGCTGGGTGAAGGCATCACACGCTTGCGCCGGGTGGCTCCTCGGGCGGTGGTGCTGGTGGACAACTGCTACGGAGAGCTGGTGGAGAGCATCGAGCCGATCGAGGTGGGCGCCGACCTGGTGGCTGGCTCGCTGATCAAGAACCTGGGCGGCTCCCTGGCACCCACCGGGGGCTATCTGGCGGGAGCAAGCGAGTGGGTGGAACGGGCCATGGTGCGCCTGACCGCTCCCGGCATCGGGCCTGAGGAGGGCCCCACGCTGGGCATGAATCGCACCCTGGCTCAAGGGCTCTTTCTGGCTCCCCTGATCGTGGGTCAGGCCCTGGAGGGCGCCGTCTGGGCAGCCTGGATGCTCGAGCAGGAGGGCCTCGAGGCCTGGCCGCGCTGGAATGATCCGCGCACCGACCTGATTCAGGCCGTGCGACTGGGCAGCATCGAGGCTCAGAAGGCCTTCTGCCGGGGGGTCCAGAGCGGCGGAGCGGTGGACCACCGGGCTACGCCCGAGCCGGTCATGAACCCGGGCTACCGCGATCCGATCCTGATGGCCGGGGGCACCTTCATCCAGGGCTCGTCCATCGAGCTCAGCGCCGATGGCCCGCTGCGCGAGCCTTATGCCTGCTACTTGCAGGGAGGGGTAAGTTTTGCCCAGATCCAGCTCGGGGTGCTGCGAGCTCTGGAGGCGCTGGCTGCTCTGCGCCGGTCAGGCGGGTCTCGGTAGACTCTGAGGCGACCAGGTCTGGTGCGCAGAGGGGCACACTCCGCCCAACGACGAGCCTGCCTCGCGATGGCTCGGTATGTGCTTGACCACGATTCAGGCACTTATCAACCGTCCAATCGCTCCAGAAGCTTCCTCAGATCAGCCATCAGGCTCAGTTACGCTGCCCAGCCCCGGCCGCTTGCGTTTCTGCCCTTCGGGCAAGGGGGCGAACAACTCGTCCATGCGAAGCTCAACTCCCGAGAGAAATCCGGGGGGGGCACAGGTCGAGCCGACCGTCTGCGCCGCCTCGACGGCGCAGGTCTTTTCTTCGAGCCCGATACGCTTCCAGGGTTGCTCGACCGGGTCCACGATCCAGTAGCGGGGAACGCCAACCCGGGCGTACTTAGTGAATTTCTGCAATCGGAGGCCGTCGGCCTGCGCAGAGCAAGCGAAGCGAACCTCCAGGAATCGGCAGAATCGCCGAGGAAGGCCCCTGGGACTCATGAAAGAGGAAGCCTGGCCAGACGACGACCCGCGCCATCCAGACTCGGTACCCATGCGGGAGTTTCTCGACGAGCTGCGCGAGCGATTTCAGAGGGTCGACATGGTCTACGACCCGATCAACCTGGTGGTGACGCTCGAGCCTGAGCTCGTGCTCGGCATGCTCGAGCGAGTTCCCCAGACGGTACCCACGCCCAACGAGGATGATTTTGGGATCGAGCCTCTCCGCCTCAGCCTGGGGCGCGGCCTGAGCCGCGTGATCAAGGAGCTGCCCGAGTGGTACCCCGAACTGCAACGTCACAGCCGCCTCAAGCTCGGCCTGGAGTTACCGAGCCTGTTCTTGTGGTGCGATCCCGATCTGCCTGCGATGGCCTGGACCATCGACCTCCACGAGGAAGTCACCGCCCGCGGACAGGCCGGCTCCGACCTCTTGCTGGCCAGGGGAAGCGAGGAGGCGCTGCGCGCTTTGCAGAGCTCGGCCGTCGAGCGCAGCGAGCTCGGTCTTTGGATTCGGCCCGAGCAAGAGCCGAAAGCCATCGAGCTTGGTTGTGAGGTGGTCGACCTGGTGATCGTGGCGATCCTGGTCCAGCTCAACCAGGTGCTTCTGCGCCGGTCCGGCGATCTGTTGAGTCTCGAGCAGGTGAAGCGCATGGTGGAGCGGGTGCGCCGCACCGACCCGCTGGTGGTGGAAGAGCTCGTCCCTGCCAGGCTGAGCTGGTCGGCACTGCACGAGGTGCTGCAAAACCTTTTGAGCGAGCTTGTGCCGATCCGGGATGTGCGGAGAATCCTGGAGGTGTTGCTGCGCAACCTGCGCCATGGAAACAGGGTGGACACCCTGACCGAGTACGCCCGCCGCGAGCTCTCGCGCAGCATCTGCCGGCGGCTGACCCGGCAGGGCCGGCTGAGTGTGCTGGCCCTGCACCCCGATCTCGAGAGCCGGGTTTTCGAGTCGAGCCAGGTCACCGACCAGGGCCGGTTTCCCCTGCCCAATCTCCCCCTCTACGAGCACCTGGTTCAACGTCTGGGCGATTGCCTGCCGCTCTTGCGCTCGGCTGACGCTCAACAGGTTCTGATGACCTCACCCCACGTCCGAGCTCTGGTGCGCTCCATTACTGAGCGCAGCTTTCCCGCCCTGGCTGTGCTCTCGTGGAACGAAGTGCCCCCGGGAGTCAAAGTGAGCGAGCTGGGAGTGGTCGGTCCCTGACGTCGAGGGCGGCAGGAGGAATTTTCCGTCCCCCTCGAAGCGCCCACGCCCCTGGAGAAACGCCAATCTCTGCCTGCTCGCCGGGGTCGCGAGGGGACCACAGTCATACGGAGGAAGCACATGCTCAAACGTCTGGGAGCGCTCGTCATCGCGCTCTCTCTCCTGCTCGCAGTCGCTGCCCGGGCCCAGGACCAGCGGCCCGCTGGATCGAGCCCATCTTTCCGGGAGACTTCGTCAAGACCACCGGCCCCGGCTCCAAGCTGCTGATCGTCTTTTTCAATGACAACCACCAGGAAGTCATGGGGCCCGACAGCGAGGCCACCGTGACCCCCGAGAATCTCGGCTTGCTCAGTGGCGGCCCCATTCGGGTGGATCCCGCCCGCAACCCGTTCGGAGCCGGGGGAGTGGAGAGCCCGTTCGTCTACACCAAGAAACTGGTCAGCAAGGACTTTGAGAACGCTGATGCGCCCGGTGCCTATGACGCTGAGGAGAAGGCCCTTGCCGGCTGGGTGAACAGCTCGGCGCCTCCCGGCTTCTGGTGGCCGGTGACTCCCGGCGTCAACACTTACAACCTGCAGGTAGCCGGCGCTCCCGGCCTGAGCTACACGCTTGGCAAGACCACTCCCAAGAACCAGTACAAGTACACAGCCGATGAGGCCAACGCTCTCACCAAAGGGGCCAAATACTTCTGGTCGGTGACCGGCAACGGTGCCACCATCGTGCCGCCCTACCCCTTCTTGTTCATGACCTTACCCCAGGACAAGTGGCTCGATGAGCAGCATGACACCTTCCAGGACAAGCGCGATCGCGGCCAGTTGCAGCGCAGCGACTACACCGACTACCTGCTGGTGTGCGCGCAGCTCCTGCGGGTGGACAATGCCCTCTCCCTGTGCCGGGAGATGTCCCAGATGGATCCTCAGAACCCCAACATTTATCGGGCTCTGACGGTGGGTCTTTGAGCTTCATCCCGGTTCCAGGTCGGAGCCGGGCGGGTAGAGTGGAGCGAAACCGCGGCGTCGTGGCCGGATATCAGCTGGCTGCCGAGGCTCGTCGCGAGATGAGCTCGACCTGACGCACGCCGCTGAGCCGCCTCCCCAAAAGTCGCGTGCCGGTCTTCTCGAACTCGGCCGGATTCGCGCTCACCTCGAAACGGTGCACCGGCAAATCCACGCCTTTCAGACCCAGCTTGCGTAGCTCTTCCAGGGCATACTCAGCCGGGTCGACGATGGTCACGCCGGGCATGAATTCGCGGATCAGCGGGCAGAAAAACGGGTAGTGAGTGCAGCCCAGGATGAGCGTGTCCACGCCCTCCTCGCGCAGGGGGCCGAGATACTCCTCGAGAGCCTCGCGGGCTTCGGAGGTGTTCACCTGGCCGGCCTCGACCAGCGGGACCAGCTTGGGGCAGCCCACCGGGAAGATGCGCGGCTCGAGCTCGCGCGGCTCGGGGCGGCGCAACTCGACCACTGCCGGCGCCAGGGCGCGCTCGTAGGCGCCGCTGCGGGCGGTGAGGGGATTGGCGATGAGCCCGATCTTGCCGTTGCGGGTCAGCGCCCCGGCTGCCCGGGCGGCGGGCTCGATGATGCCGATCACCGGCACCGGGCACCAGCTGGTGACCCGGGCGTAGGCCAGGGCGGAGGAGGTGTTGCAGGCCATCACCACGGCCTCCACCCCTTCGCCCACCAGGTAGGCCACGATGCTGTCGATCAGGGCGCATACCTCGTCGGCGGTGCGGTTGCCATAGGGGCAGTGGGCCGTGTCGCCAAAGTAGAGCAAGGGCAACTCGGGTAATTCGGAGAGAATGCGACCCGCCACCGTCAGGCCTCCCAGGCCTGAGTCGAAAACGCCTGTCAAACCGCTGCCCACCTGCTTTGCCTCCTGGAACCCGGGAAAGTTGAAAAATTCCCAAGTTTTGAGAAGAATTCCGTTCCGGGGAGCGGTTCTCCTGCCATTCTAATCTAGTTCAAAGGAGCCGGTTCGTCCAGCCTCAAGCGGTGGCCGAGCCGAGTCGGCGACGAGGGGCGGCGGCCGGAGCTGGGCCCGGAGCAGGCGCGGTGGCGCCGCTCTGGCGCAGCCAGCGGATCGCTTCACATTGGGCCCCGTAAGAGGAAGCACCCAGGAACAGGCGGGGCTTGCCATTGTCGGCCACGACCGGGGCCCCTTCCTCCTCGACCCAGGCGGCCCAATTTCCATCGGGTTGCTGGCTGGTTCGCAGAACCAGGCCAGGCTTGATCTCTAAGCCCCGACGACGAAGCGACGGTGGGGAGCTCTTTTGCTCAAACCAGTCCATCCTGCCTCACATACAGCCAATAATCTTCAAGCAGCTTTCGCCAGCGCATCGCACTTCCCCCCAGCTCTTTTGTTAACCGCAGGATGCCGACCAGGTCGGTGACGACACACACCCCCTATGAAGTATAAGGGGAAGGGGCTCGATTGGCAACAGGTTTTCGAGTGAAAAGGTGATGAAGGTCTTGCAGAAACGCGCCGACGCCCGCAATGACCTCTTCGATGAATGAGCGCGGCTCCTGGTCACTCAGGATTTGGGGCGAAAGGCTGGCACCCGGTCAGCGTGGGTCTCGATGCGAGCCCCGCCGATCAGATCCACGCAGTAGGGAACGGCCTCGAACACGGCTCGCAGGCACTCGTGAATGGCCCCCGGCTTGCCGGGCAGGTTGACGATCAGGCTGTGGCCCCGGATGCCGGCGGTCTGGCGCGAGAGGATGGCGGTCGGCACGCTGGCCAGGGAAACGGTCCGCATCTGCTCCCCGAAGCCGGGCATCATTTTCTGACAGATGCGCTCGGTGACCTCGGGAGTGACGTCCCGGGGAGCCGGCCCGGTGCCCCCGGTGGTGACCACCAGCGAGCAGCCCTCCCGGTCACAAAGAGCGATCAGTGCCTGCTCGATGGCCTCGAGCTCGTCGGGGATCAGCCGGCAGACTTCTTCCCACGGGCTGGAGAGAGCCCAGTCGAGCCACTCGCGGATGGCCGGGCCAGAGCGATCCTGGTAGGTTCCCTGGCTGGCCCGGTCGGAGATGGTGAGAATGCCGATGCGCAGTTTCATGGGTAGAGCGTTCCGTGCTGAAGGTCTTGATGTCTTTCGGGAGCGCCTCCTTACCAGTCGGTCGGCGCAAGTTCCTGCACTTCACTTTCGAAGCGCTCGCAGGTTCGGGCTGAAACCAGATTGGACCTTCAGGAGGGTTGCATTTTTAGGCGTCCTCATGTAGACTCCCAGCATTGCCTTGCATGGCATGTTAGGTATGCCTAAGTCGACTCAAGCAAAACCTGTCACACCGGGATCCCGCGAGGTTCTCGATCGGTTGTTCAACGCTCTCTGGCGAGAGGGGTTGCATGCTGGTCGCCGCCTTTCCGCGGACGGCCGGCGGGCCATCCTGAAGCTGAATGACCAGAGCGAGTTGCTCGCTCACGTCGAGCACCGGCGCGCCCTGGACCGGCTGCGCACCGCTCCTCCCTACGTGCTGCGCAAAGCCGGCGAGGGCCGGTTGGAAAAGCTGCGCACCCCGGCTCAAGCGGTCGAGCGGCTGGCCACCCTGTGGGGCGAGC
>QWHO01000585.1 GCA_021404945.1 bacterium CPR1 | reverse complement strand
GCTTCCTGGGCCTGGACAACATCGGGGTCTTCGATCGCAGCGCGCCTCTTCCCACGGGAGGACACCTCGAGCAGGCCGATGGCACCGCCTGGATGGCCCTGTTCTGCCAGAACATGTTCGAGATGGCCCTGGAGATGGTGGATGATGACGAGAGCTCTGGCTATCGGGACCTGGCCGTGAAGTTCTGCCGGCACTTTTTCTACATCGCCGCGGCCATGAATCGCATGGGCGTCCACGAAGACGAGATGTGGGACGAAGAGGATGGTTTTTTCTACGACCTGTTGAGATTGCCGGACGGACGATGCCAGCGTCTGAAGGTACGCTCCATGGTCGGGCTCTTGCCGATGTGCGCGGTGAGCGTGATCGAACTGGACGTGCTGCGTAGAGTCCCGGAGCTGGGCGAGAGACTGAGCAAGAAGATTGGCCGCGACTCACCCCTGTTGGCCAACATTGCCGATCCTACTCGCCCTGGAGAGCGCAAGAGCCGCCTGCTCTCCATTCTCAACGAGCCGAACTTGCGGCGCGTCCTGGCTCGCCTCTTTGATCCGGACGAGTTCTTGAGCGACTACGGCATCCGCTCCTTGTCGCGCTACCATGCCAGGCATCCCTACGTCTTCCACTGGAGAGGCCAGGACCACCGGGTGAGCTATCTGCCCGCCGAGTCGGACACGGGCATGTTCGGCGGAAACTCCAACTGGCGCGGTCCCATCTGGATTCCGGTCAACACGCTGATCGTGCGGGCCTTGCTGCAGTATTACAGCTACTACGGCGACTCGTTCAAGGTCGAGTTTCCCACCGGCTCGGGTCGGCAGGTTACGCTCTACGAGGCAGCCCGGGAGATCGTCACTCGACTGACCAGCATCTTCCTGCGCAACCAGGCCGGCAAGCGGCCGGTCTACGGTGGCACGGAGAAGTTCCAAAACGATCCCCACTGGCGCGACCTGATTCTCTTTTACGAGTATTTCCACGGGGATTGTGGGGCCGGCCTGGGGGCGAGTCACCAGACGGGCTGGACCGGGGTGGTCGCAGCCCTGGAAAGTTACTTCTCGCTGGCCACGCCCGAGACTGTGTTGAAGAAGGGAAGTCGCATGCTGGCTGGCTCGGGCAAGCGGAAATAGAGGCTGTGTCCACCCTGCGCGACCTCTGACGGCCCTCCTCTCCTGGGTCCCGTCCGAGGACAGGCCTGGGTTCACCCCCTGGTGTTCAACTGTTAGCCGAATGATGGGTACCCGGGAAACCGGATCCAGTTTAACCCTCGCGCGGAAAGCGGCGGGCGTGCTAGAATGGAGGGCGGCCATTATGACGTGGTGTATGCCTCCCAGAACAGCCCGGTGGGTCCCGTCATCGAGGATCTCGAGCTCATCGCCAGGGCCAGTGAGCCGGGCGACCTGCGAAACCAGTTGCTGCGCGTCCCCTTCGGCACCCAGAGCTGACCACGTCGCGAAGGCGAGCGCAGATCCCGTTCAAGAAGAGCCCGACTCCAGGGCCGCTTTGACCAGCGCCTCCGCTTCGGCGAAGGCATAGTCTTGCACTCGCTTGTCGAGCTCGGGCCATTGCTGGCCCACAAGCGGACGCAGCAGAGCCTGGCTCTCCTCCAGGAACCCGACCGCGCTCGGGTCGAACTGCTCGAGCATCGCGAGCAGTTTGCCGGCGGCCGCGCGTGAGGCCTCCGGGTCGACCGCGGATGAGGACGGCGGGGCCTCCACGGCAGCCTCCCCCAGGGCGCTGCGAAGCTGAGCCGCAAATGGCTCCAGCGTCTCGCTCAGCTGCTGGCGCCGCGACTCGATGTCGCTCTCGCGGTTTCGGATGGCCTTCTCGAGCTCTGCGGCCAACGTCTGAATGATCGGGGCGCCGATGCTCCCGGCCACCCCCTTGAGCGTGTGAGCCAGTCGCTCGGCGGTGGCGGCGTCTCCACTGGCCAGCGCCGCGCCGATCGATTCGGCTGCCCGGCCCTGTTGCTCGGCGAACTGGCCGAGCAGCTTACGGTAGAACTTGCGGTTTCCTCCCACCCGGCGCAGACCGTCCCGCGTCTCGAGGCCCTCCAGGCGCGGCAGCTCGACCTCGCTTGCGGCCGGGCTCGGCGCGGGAGCGGGCTCGGCGGCGACGGGCAGGAGCTTGCAGAAACGCCCCACCGTGTCGAACAGCTTGCCCGGATCGATGGGCTTGGAGATGTGGTCGTTCATGCCCGACTCGAGGCACTTCTGGCGTTCCTCGATGGTGGCGTGAGCGGTCATGGCCAGGATGGGAAGCTCGGCAAAGCGTGCATCGGAGCGGATCTTGGCGGTAGCCTGGTAGCCGTCGAGCACGGGCATCTGAAGGTCCATCAGCACCACGTCGAACGGGGGAGGCTGAGGCTCGCCAAAGACTGCGTCCACCGCCTCCTGACCGTTGTTGGCCACTCGCACGACGGCTCCCGAGCCTTCCAGCAGCTCGACGGCGATCTGCTGGTTGATCTCGTTGTCTTCCGCCAGCAGAATGCGGACTCCGTTCAGGAGCCTGCTCTCTGCCAACTCGTGGGCCTGCACCTCGCCTGGCTCGGCAAACACGCTCACCAGCGTGTCCACGATCATCGACTTGGTGACCGGCTTGACCAGGAAGCCATCCAGGCCCACCCGCTCGGCCTCCTCGCGCACTTCGTCACGGCCGAAGGCGGTCACCATCACGATGGCCGGCTGGCGCTTGAGTGATTCCAGGCTGCGAATCTGGCGACTGGCCGTGAGACCGTCCATCCCGGGCATGCGCCAGTCCATGAAGACGATGTCGTAGGGCTGGTCGGCGTCGTGACGCTGAATGGCTTCTAGCGCTTCGGTTCCCGAGCCCACCAGGTCGACCTGACCGGTGACCGAGGTCAGCAGGTCCTGCAGAATCTCCCGGGCCGAAGGGTTGTCGTCCACCACCAGGGCCCGCAGGCTGGGCAGGCTGGCCGGCACCACCCTCCCGGAGCGTTTCTCCGAGCCAACTCCCAGCCAGACGGTGAAGTGGAAGGTGGTGCCCACCCCGGGCTCGCTCTCGAGCCAGATCTGGCCGCCCATCATCTCCACCAGTCGGCGGGCGATGGTCAGCCCCAGGCCGGTGCCCCCATGCTTGCGGGTGGTGGACATGTCGGCCTGGGTAAAGGGCTGGAAGAGCCTGGCCGCCTGCTCTTTGGACATGCCGATCCCGGTATCGCGGA
>QWHO01000584.1 GCA_021404945.1 bacterium CPR1 | reverse complement strand
GAACAAGACCGTCGAGGCGGGCGGTATCCAGGTCGACATGTGCCCTCAGTGCGAGGGCAGTTGGTACGACCTGGCCGAGTTGAACCGCATGTTCGCCCTTCAGGACAGAGCGCTTCAGCCCAGTGGCCTGGCCGTCCCCCGTACCCGCGCCGCCGATCTGGATCAGCCGGTGGCCTGCCTCAAGTGCTCGCAGGAGATGGAGCGCGGGCGCTACCTCTCCGACTGCGACGTGCTGGTGGATCGCTGCCCCGAGCACGGCATCTGGCTCGACGGGGGCGAGCTCAAAGCCCTGCTCGACCATATGGCCGGCACGGTGCATGAGAAACCCGGCTTGCTCCAGGCCCTGCGAAGGCTCTTCGAATAGAGCTGACTCGCGCTCACAGCAGGGGCACGAAGAGGCGGGCGAGCCTGATGCCCAGTCGGGTCGCCAGCCCCGACCTCGTCAAGAGATCGATGGAGAGCGGGCGGGAGCGTTCAAAGTCGCTTGCGAGCATCTGCTCCATCTGGGCGGCAAAGGCCTGATCGGCCACGATCAGGTTGCCTTCGAAGTTGAGGAACAGAGAGCGGCTGTCCAGGTTCGAGCTTCCCACCCACGCGAGCCAATCGTCCACCAGCATCAGCTTGGAGTGGTTGTAGATGGGATACTCGTAGAACTGGATCCCCGTCTCGCGAAGCTCGGGGATTAAAGACAGCGCAGCCAGACGCATGGAAGGCTCGAAGCGGGCCGGGGGAATCAGGATGCGCACCTCCACCCCGCGCAGGTCGGCCATCTTCAATGCCTTCAAGAGAGACGAGTCGGGAAGAAAGTAGGGGGAGGCAAGCCACAATCGCCGCCGAGCGGAGTTGATGCACTCGAGGTAAGACATCACCCCCACCTGGGTCGAGTCGGCAGGCCCACTGCTGAGGTAGGTGCAGACCTGGTTTCCGGGCGCGGCCAGGTGAGGCGTCCAGCTCACCGTGGGCAGCTTTCCCCGCGAGGCCCAGTAGAAGTCCTCGCAGAAGGCCAGTTGCACGCCGATCACGGCTGGCCCCTCGAGCACCGCGTGGGTGTCGCGCCAGGGGCCGAAACGAGGGTCACGGCCCAGGTGCCTGTCGGAGATGTTCATGCCCCCCACCAGGGCGACCCGTCCGTCGGCCACCACGATCTTGCGATGATTGCAGAAATTCCATTGCAGGCTGTGACGCAGGCCTCGGGCTGCCCGAAAGGCCCTGGCCTGGATGCCAGCCTGGCGCATCTCGTCCAGGAAGGCGCCTCGTATGGTGGGACTGCCCAGCTCGTCATAGACGAAATAGACGCGCACCCCCTGGCGAGCCTTCTGGATCAGGTGCCGCTTCAGATCGCGGCCGGAGTCATCGTCTTGGACCTTATAGAACAAGACCAGCAAATATTCGCAGGCCTGCTCGATCTCCTGATGCATGCGACGATAATGGGCCGGAGCATCGATCAGAAGCTCGACTTTGTTGGAGTGGGTGAAAGGGGTGCGAGCGAGCTTTTCGAGCACGCTCAGAGATTGGTCCTGGTGGCGGCACTCGGACAGGCCGGCCAGAATCTCGCGAATCGGCGCGGTCGAGCCCAGAAGCGAGCCGGCTCTCAGCGGGTTGACGTAGCCTTCGAAGTGGGTGCTGCCGAAGATCAGGTAAAAGGGCAGGACCACGGCCGGAAAGGCCAGCAGGGCCAGAGACCACGCCAGCGCCCCCTGGGGGGTGCTGGACTTGAGAATTGCGTGCACTGCGGCCAGCAAACCCAGCAAGTGCAGCACGGAAAAAACGATCAGCAGCGCCTCGCCCACTGGCTTACCATAGCGACTTTCGGGGCGCGCCGGGAATGACCCAGATCAAGCCAGTGACTCCAGCCCGACCGGGGCGAGCCTCTCTAATCCTGCGCCTTGCTCAGGCGCCGGAACAAAAACTCGGTGGGAGCCTTGACCGGCTTGCCCTCAACCTCAAGCACGGGAAAGGCGAGGAAGTTGATCGGACCAGACACTGGCCCCGGCTCGACCAGGAGATCGCGGCCCCGGCTCAGTTCGATGCGATTGGCAGGTTGATGCCCAAAATAGTAGGTTGCAAGACTCGAGTTCTTGTCAGCCTCGCTGATATCCACGGGCCACCACTGGCCATCGGCGAAGAACTCGGCCCAGCAGTGGTAGCCGTCGATGCCGCCGTCGTTTCGTTCCGACGGAATGGCGGCTCCGATGGAGAAGCGGGCGGGGATGTTGACGGCGCGCGCGAGCGCGATGAAGTAGGCGTGAAAATCCGTGCAGTTCCCACTTTTTGCCTGACATGCGTAGACGGCGTTGCCTTCCCCCCAGCCTGAGCCGTAGCGGGCATAGCGGACCTGGTCAATCACGTGGTCGTAGAGCGCCCGCGCGCGCATCAGATCGGTGGCTTTGCCTTTGATCGCCTTTTCGGCGATATCGCGGAAGGCTGCGTGGCTGGGGACCTGACGGTTGGGCTCGAGGTACTTTCCCAGCACGGAGCCCTCCGCGGGGTAAGGCGACTTTTCCTTTCGGCGCACTCGGTACTGGATCTCGACCGTCTTGCCGCTGTCTTCCGGTCCCGCCTTCAAGAAGAGAACTTTGTTGCCGTACTCGCGCTCGTCGAGTTGTCTCGCCTCGGAAGGCGCAGAGATCTTCACGACCTCGACGGTCTGGTAGGCGTCCGACCGGGCCATCGGCAACCACAGTCTTGCCGGGCCGGATAGCTCGGGGAACCGAGCTCGGTAGGTGAATTCGAACGCATCCTCGCCCTGGATCACCCCCAGGAGACGAGGGCTCGCGTCGGTCACACCGACGCGGACCCACGTTCCGTCCTCCTTCTGTTTCCAGGCGTAGAGCGGCTGACCGTTGACCTTGTGAACGGTGGTTTGGGTCACGGTCATGTCGCTCGGACCGCCTCGAAGGAAAAAGTCCACATCGTAGACGGGGCCGTCTGTCCCGACCAGATCCACACAGGCGAACTGGACGCCGCCGCCGAGGTCCGCAAGATACTCCATGTGGACCCTCACGAGCTTCAGTTTCAGCTCTTTGCTGTCGTGCCTGAGGAGAAAGTATCCGCCTGAGGCCTGGGACTCTTCGGCAATGTGTCTTTCGACGGCGGCGGCGATCTGTTCGATGCTGGCGCTCTGATCCTGTGCCAGTGCCGGCCCAGCGATGACAGCTCCCAGTAGAGCCGCAAGAATCCCCAG
>QWHO01000082.1 GCA_021404945.1 bacterium CPR1 | reverse complement strand
GTGCTGGTGGCAGGCGGCGGGCACATGGGGTCGTTCCTGGCCACGGGCCTGCTGGCCCAACTGCTGCTACGCCCGCAGGCGCGGCGGGGGCGCGAGGAGCGCAAGATGCGGATCCGCAAGGCACCACCCCCGGGGATGGAAATACTCCCTTGATGTGGTACAATTTACCTGGTGAGACCTGGCAAGAGCGGGAAAGCGTTTGCCCTGGCTTATACCCTGCTGGTGTCGGCCGTCATCATGCTGTTTGCCGGGGCGCTGTTCATTCGGGCCACCGAATCCATGCGCGTATCGGGTTTGGATGTCACCTCGGTGCACGCCACCGCCCTGGCCGATACCGGCGCCCAACTGGCCTACTCGCTGCTGCGCGACCACGACCCGCAGTATTTCAAAACCCGCAATCCCCTGCGTAGCGTCGACCTGGGGCCTGAGTTCGCCCGCAACGTCATCGGGGGCAGCTTCGAAGTGCAGGTGGATGACGCCGACTACACGGCCACCGGTCTCTACCCCAACAACGGAACCTTCTACACCATCATCTCCACGGGTCGTGTGGGCAATCACGGGGCCCGCACCGAGATGATTCTGAAGATGACCAACCCGCTTTTGAACTACCTCTTCCTGGCCCCCGAGGACTTGAGACTGGAGGCCAGTCGCACGGTGGTCGGACCCATCGTGGTGAACGCCGACCCGGCCTCGGGCGACCGCGGCAATCTCAGCTTCGGCCACGACGAGGATTACTGGAGCGTGCTGACTCATCGCTATGAGCACCTTGGGGGAGACCTGCGCCTGGACATCCAGGCCCGGGCCACGGGCGACATCTCCATCCGTAATTCCAGCGATCACGGCTACACTCAGGCACCGCTCCAGCTCAACGGCCGCTACGCCCCCCAGAGCTTCCAGCATCAAGATCACGTGATTCTGGCCGCCGGGGGAAGCTGGCAGGGGAACGTGGTGCTGACTGACGATTGCGCGCTGGAAGCCAACGCCAAGTTTACGACCAGGATTCCCACCATGGATCAGTTGCTGAAGGCCTACCGGGCCGGAACCGGGCCCGCGCCTGTGGACATCTCGGGAGAGGCCGGCGGCGTGCTGGTCGAGTTCGTGGGTGGCCAGGCGTTCGTCAGTCAGGCCACCACCCGCCAGGTGGGCCGGGTGTATGACAGAGCCCACGCCCTGGAGAGTAACACCTACCTCACCGACCTCTTCTCTCAGTATTACGGCATCTCGCAAGCGGCCGCCCAGGTCATGCTGGATACCGAGGTAGACTGGAACGATCCGGCCTTCCCCGACCGCCCCTATCCTTCGGGCATCGGTCCCGGCACCGGAGACTATGTCGACGTCTACCGCATCGAGCGCGGAGCCACCTTGCAGTCTTACACCCTGAGTGACACCAGTTGGACCACGGTCTATCTCACCACCGGCCGGACCGACTACCTCACCGCTGATGGACGGCGTCAGGGCCCGCCCGTCTTCGTGCGAGGGATGGTGGATGGCAAGTGCATGGTGGTTTACGACGTGACCGACAACAGCCTCGATCCTCAGGCTGATCGTCTGCACAGCGTCATTCTGGGCCAGCACGAGGACCCGGCCGACTCACCCGGCTACAAGCTGCCCACCGGTGGCGCGCCCGGAGTGGTGGGCGGCTTGCTCTATGCCGATCGAGCCATCAAATCCGACCCGGATCAGGTCACTTTCACCAACGACCGCCTGCTACTCTTGTGCAGGGGCACCATTACCGGGGGAGGCGAGCCGGCCGTGCACCGGGGTCGGATGCATGACATGGCCGACGCTCCCTACGACTATGAGTCCGTGCTGAAAGGTCTTGAGCAAAGCTACAGCATGTATTACACCGGCACCACCAGCGCGCCTGACTTTCGAGTCTCGAGCGGGACCCTATGCCCACTTCTATGGCATTGCCGTCTCCGCCCACAGCGATCAGGAGAGGTGGCGCCTCAGCAGCCTGGGCCAGGTGGTGGACAGGCCCAGCGACGACTACCCCGCCGGGGGGATCACGACCTGGGACGATTTGGGTGTCGCTGCTCCTCCAACGGGTGTTCCTTCCAACAATAAGGCCTTCTTCCCCTGGGGTTTGCGGCACGTTCGCACTCCGGAAAACTTTAAAGGCGACGTGCGGGGCAGCTTTCACAGCATCCAGACCGCCTATGACATCAGCGGCAATGCCTACTACGACTATTCCTGGCAGGCGCTCAAGGAGCACGAGATCCGTCAGGAGCTGTTTCTGCCCGTCCAACCGGTCATGTCGAGTTTTCAGCGATTGTGAGAGGGCGCGGCCTGACCCTGCTCGAGACGCTGGTGAGCCTGGCTCTGCTGGCCCTGCTCGCGGGCTCCTTGCTGGTCATCTACACCGCTATGATGGCCGGCACGCGCAAGGCGGATGTCAATCAGGATGCCGTGGGGGCTCTGGATACCCTGCGCGACGCCTGGGAGATTCGCATCCGCGACGACTGGCCCAGCGGCAATCCTCCGGACGCTCCGGTGAGTTACTCCAACCTGAGCTTCGAGAGTTCCGTCTACCACGTGGATGATTTCGGCCGCATTCGCAACCCTCTGGATCCAAGCAAGTATCTGGAGATGAAGCGCGTGCGCCTGCGGCTCGAATTTACGGACAAGACTCCTCAGAACGAGGAGATCACCAGGCGGTATGAGACGGTCTTCCATGTCGTCCGCTAACTTCAGGAATTGGCGCGGCGCCGTTCAACAGCGTAAGAGCGCGCACCATCGTGGCCGGAGGGGCATGAGCCTGCCCGAGGTCTTGACCGCGGCCAGCCTGCTGCTTTTGATCTCGGCCATTTTGTTCGACATGCTGGTTCCGCTGCTCGGCCGCTCGGCCCGGCTGGATCAAAAGCAGGACAACCTCCAGCGGGGTGTGGTGCTGCGTCATCATCTCAACATGCGCCTCAAGACGGCTCAGATTCTGGACGTGCAGGCTACCCGGATCGAGTTTTACGCCAACGACACCGCTAACACGCCCTATGGTAAGCTCAACCGTTTGGGCACCGACGAGATGCTGGCTTATGACGAGTCGGTCAAGCTCGAAATCGCCACCCAGGCCCGTGCCGATGGGGTCTGGGCGGTGGAGCGCGAGGTGGGCTCACCGGATGTCCGGCGGGCCATCTGGAACCTGGGTCCCGGCGGAACCATGACCTTTCAGGTCACCTCCCCCTTGCTTGAGGTCACCGTGACCGGGACTGCGGGACGATTCACATCAGGCAGCTGGACACGCCGCTTCCAGCTGGTCCTGCCCAACGCGCAGGTGCCTTGATGCTGGTTTACCGCTTCCGGGCGAATTCGGGCAATGGCTTTATAGAGGGCGAGGTGGTCGCCCTCAATAAAGCACGGGCATTGAAGAGACTGCGCCGCATCGACCCCGATCTCGAGCTCGAGCGCATCCGGGTGGACCTGGCCGCCACCCTGAATACCCATATTGACCGCTGGTTCCCGGTCGGTGGGCTGGAGCGCGCCCAGTTCTTCCGCCAGGTCCACCTGCTTTTTACCTCCGGGATGGAGCTCTCGCGCGCCGTGCGCACGCTGGCCGAGTCCAGCCAGGTCCCCCGATTACGCAAGGCCCTTTTCGAGATCGACCAGAGCCTGCAAGAGGGCAACATGTTCTCGGACGCGCTGCGCCGCCACCCGGCCATCTTTCCTCCCTTCCTGGTGGGGCTGGTGGCTGTGGGCGAGCAAACCGGCTCGTTCCAGGACGTGCTCGACCGTGCCGCCACGCTGCTCGAGAAGGACGATGATCGCTTGCGCCGGGTGCAGTCGGCGCTGGTCTATCCCTCCTTCCTGGCATGCACCTCGCTGGCCTTGCTGCTGGGCATGCTGCTGGTCTTTTTGCCTCGCATGGCCGAGGTGCTAGGAGCCCTGGGCACCGAGCTGCCCCTGCCCGTCAAGCTGATGCTCTCGGCCGGAAGGCTCCTCTCCAACGGCACCGCGGTGGGGATGACCCTGATGCTGCTGACAGCCATGCTGGTGACCGCCTTCCTCTGGGTTCAGACCCCCCGAGGCCGGCACGAGCTCGACCGGCTGCTGTTGCGCGTTCCCGTGCTCAACCGCGTTTTTCTGGCCCTGGCACTGTCGCGCTTCTCGTTTGGGATGTCCCTGGTGGTGCGCTCGGGCATGCCGCTCTCGGCGGCCATGAGCCTGTTGAGCGCCTCGGTCGGCAACCGGGTCATCGGCGACAGCATCCAGGCCGCCCGAGAGCGGCTCGAGCAGGGCGATACTCTGGCCGAGTCGCTGGAGCTCGAAGAATCCTTCAAAGGCTTGTTTCGGCAGATGATCGAGGTGGGGGAGGAGTCCTCGCGGCTCGACTCCATGCTCGACTACGTCCAGAGGATCTACTCCGAGGAGCTGGACTTAACTCTGGAGACGGCTACCAGCCTGATCGAGCCCACCATCATGGTGGTGATGGGAGTGCTGGTGGGGGGCATGGTGATCGCCTTCATGCTGCCCCTGTCGCACATGGTGAGCAGGCTGTGAGGGCCCTGGTTCTGGTGTTGTTGCTGGCTCTGGCAGCCTGGTCAGAGCCCAGCAAGCCCGAGAAGGTGGAGCCTCCCAGGATGCCCAGCGTCACGGGCATGAAGCTCGAGCAGGCTCTGGCGCGGTTGCAGGAAGTCCGTCTGGCAGAACCCAGGGTGGCCTACACCGCGGGCTCGGAGGGCACGGTCGTTCGCCAGATCCCGCCTGCCGGGGCCGAACTTGATCCCCTGGCCAGAGCTCCTACACTGTTCGTGGGGCGGCGCAAAGCCGCTCCCGAACCCGTGGCCATGGCTGCCCCCCAGGCCCCTCATCCAGTTCGGGGCACCAACTGGCTCTTGCTGGCCGCCACCGCTCTGACTCTGACCCTGGGCGTGAGCTCGCTGGCCAGTCGCTGGGGGCTGGCCGGGGCCGAGGGCCAGGTGCGCATCACCCGGCGCGAGACGCGCCGGACGGTCTCGCCCGGCTCACCGCCTTGAGTTCGCTCTTAGACCGAAGCCCCAGCTTAGCTCTTGCCTTTGCCCTTCTTCCCGGGCCCTTCGCTGGATTTGGGAGGGGTCTTCCTGGAGCTGGTTTTCGAATCGGTCTTCCTGGCCGGACTCTTGCGGGTTGCGGTCTTGCGGGGCGCTTTGGGGGCGCTCTCGGTAGAGGCTTCCGCCGAGGCCTCTACGGAGGTCTCCACGGACTTCTCAGCGGACGCCTCTACCGAGGTCCCGATGGACCTCTCGGCCGAGGCTTCTGGGGACGTTTCAACGGACTTCTCAGCCGAGGCCTCTACCGAGGTCTCGATGGACTTCTCGGCCGAGGCTGAGGGCTCGGCGGACGCTTCTACCGTGGGCTGCGGGGTCTCGGCCGCCTTCTCAGCGGTCTCCACGGAAGCCTCGGGCTCGGCGGAAGTCGCGGGGCTCTCCACGGCGGTTTCGGCGGAAGCTTCCACGGCCCCACCCTCCTCGCCAGCGCTCTTGACGGCCGGCCGCTTCCCCGAGCGCATCGCCTCCACCTCGGCAGCAGCCTCGCGGATCGTGCCGGCCACGCTCTCCCAGGTTGGGGAGTTGGGCACGGCGATGGGCCGGTTGACCTCTTCCCAGGCCGGCTCCTGGGACTCCTGGCTGGGGGGCGGATATTCCACCAGGTCGGAGGGTGCGAAGGGGAAGCGGCCCGTCAGGACATAGTTGACGGGAGCGTTGGGATCTTGATTGAGCAGCCAGGAAGCCACCACTCGCTGGAAATCCTCCAGCGTCAGGGCTTTGCGTCCCCCGCGCAGGGCCGATCGGAACAGGTCCTGAGCGGCCTCGGCTCCGATCGACTTGAGGTAAAAGGCATACTCGTCCTCGCTGATCCGCTGATCATCGTCCAGGTCGAGAGTGTGGAAGAAGAGCCGGGCCATCTCCTCCATCCACATGGGCAGAGGGCCGCTCTTGGCTTGCAAGTTCAGCATGGAGAAGAAGGCCAGCCACTCGTCCAGCGAGATCTCGCCGTCTCGATTGGTGTCCATCGCATCGTGCATCTTGCGCCAGAGAGCCCGTCTCGAGGTCAACAGCCGGTGGGCGTGTCCGTGGTCTTCCGACCAACCGGCCAGCTGGCGTACGTTCTCGGCGTGGACCACGAAGTCGGCATACTCGATGTGCCCGTCGCGGGTCAGGTCGAGCAAGCGAAAGAGCTGGACCACTTTGGTTCGCTGGAATCTGGTCAGCATCCGGTGTGCTTCCCCCTGAGCAGGCGACCGACCTCCCGCCGGGAATGCCCGGGGATGAGCACTGTTGTTGTACTGACCAAAACTCAGATCGGATCGCTTGCGCCCGAGCACAACGCCTTCGGGGCCGAGATGCTGGATAAGTTCTTGCACACCCTGGAGCCGGAGGATCTGCGTCCCGACGTCATCTGCCTCTACACCGATGGGGTCAAGCTGGCCTGCGAGGGCTCACCGGTGCGACTTGGCCTCAGCCTGCTCGAGGGGCTCGGGGTGCGAGTGCTGGTGTGCCAGACCTGCCTGGATTACTTTGGACTGCGCGAGGAGTTGATCATCGGGCAGGTCATGACCATGAAAGACATCGTCAGCGAGCTACGCCACGCCACCAGGGTGCTCTATCCCTAGCAGACTGAAGGCCAGGCCGGGGCGCGACCGGACTCTGTAGCCTGTTCCCTGATCCACCCCGCAGGCGGATCATGATCCGCTTCCGAGACGGATCACGACGAAAGCCTGTTCCCCGATTCACCTCGCAGGCGGATCATGATCCGCTTCCTAGACGGATCACGACGAAAATCTGTTCCCCGATCCACCCCACAGGCGGAGATCCCGCCCGGTTCGGCCTTAGCCGCGCTTCATCATCTCGCCGGCCACCAGCAGCGCTGCGCCGGCAGCGAAGATGCCCACCCCCACCCAGCTGCTCGAGCCGGCCAGCGCGGCATGCACGGTGATGGCCCCGCCCACGCACTGGATGCCAAAGCCGGTCCAGGCCATGGCGTTGCCGATCTTCTTCTTGTCTGTCTGGCCGCTGAGGCTGACCAGCTCGCGTGGATCGCTCTGGGAGGAAGAGCTGGACGTGCTGGGGCGGTTGGCCCGGCTGGCAGGAGTGAAGGCGAGTGGCTCGACAACGCGCATAAGAATCCCTCGATTCGTCGTGTTGCTTGCACGATAGACCAGGGGGATGAAAGAAAACTTAACGGTACAGCTCGGGCACGCGAGCGCCGCCAATGAAAGTGCCCCAGTTGACCGGCTCGATGCGAGCACCTTCCGAAGGGTTGTCGGTGCCCATGGACATTCCGTTCCCCAGGTAGATCTCCACGTGGGTGGCGTGCCCGGGCCCGATGCCGCGCGAGTTCGGTGAATAGAAGAAGATCAGGTCGCCCGGCTTGAGATTGGCCCGGTCCACGCGGGAATTCTTGTAATGCTGCATGTATCCATCGGCGGTCATGCGTGGCTGGTTGACCCCGGCCTGCTTGAGGGCGTAGTAAACCAGGCCCGAGCAGTCGAACTTGTCCGGGCCGGTGGCTCCAAAGACGTAAGGGTCGCCCTGCTGGGCCTTGGCGATGTCGATAAAGCGCCCCACTTTCTCGGTAGGAGCGTTGGTGGGCACGTCCGGCCCCAGGCCGCCTCCGCCACCAGCGCCTGTGCCGCCACCTGCGGCCAGGTCCCCGTCACCCGCTGCCCCGCCCGGCGGGGTTCCACCCCCGAGCGGGCTGGCCAGCGGGTTGTTGGCTGCGCCGCCCTGTTGGCCCGTCATCAAACCGAGCAGCATCCCGATCATGTAGAGCAGCATGTTGGTCATCTGCTGTTGCTGCTGGATCATCCCCATCAGAGCCGGATCCACGCCACCCATCGGCATTCCGGGCATGCACGGCATCCCTGGATTCAGCCTTCCGGCGGCTGCCCCCAGCAAGCTCGGATCGCCCAGGAAGAGTGCCGTTGTGGTCGTGGTGGTGGTGGAGATGCCAGTCATCCCGGCGATCGGGTTGGCCGGATTGAAGAAATGTTCCATGGCCAGAGTCTAGCGCACAAAGGACTCCTCAAGGCCGGGGTGGAGGTGAACATCTTGTTGCCCATGTTGCTGAAATGCTTCCGCAGGTAACAACCCGCTTCGCAGGGTGAAGCCGGGTGGCGGTAGAAACTGCCATCATGGATACCGAGCAGCCGACCGCCCAAGATCGCATGGAACGACGTTTTCGCACCGGGGGGCTGGCCTACATCCTGGTCGCCCTGCTCTCAGCAGCCTACGCCTTCCACCTTCACACTAGCCCTGGCGGCACCCAGCCGCCGGCCTACGGGCTGGCCGTCAACTACATCCTCGACTGGGCCGCCCGGGCCATGGACCACGCCGGGGGCATCTTCGGAGGGGGTTGGGAGCCGCGCGCTTTCAAGGCCAACCTGATCATCGCCGGAGTGATCTTCGCGCTCGGCTGCTTCGCCTGGCTCAGCTCCTTCGTTCACCGCTGGTTCGCCTTCCTGGGAGTTCTGCCGCAGCTTCTCTCGCGGGTCTTCTACATGGCTGGAATGGCCCTCTACTCGCTGGACACGCTGATGGCTCTAGGACTTGAGATCGGGGTGCGCCGTCTCTACAATCAAGACGGCTTCGCCCTGCAGTGCCTGGTGATCCACGTGGGAGTTCTGGTCATCCTGGCCTACGGCTTCTCCACCGGCCTCTTCGGCCTCTGGCTGGGCTTCCAGGAGTTCATCAGCTTCTTGCGCGCCCCCCGGGCCACCTGGCGCAGGCTGCGCGAGCAGAGGCGGGCTCAGGCGTCCGCCTCCAACGACTGAAAGAAGCCCTCGCTCACCCAGCTCTGGAACCAGCTGAAAACGGCCTGGCTGCGGTCACGTGTCCCCCAGCGACTCGGCCAGGCTCAGGCCCCTTTTCGAAGAAGGCCACCGGCGGGTTGGACTCGAGGATGTCGGGATAGTGCTTGGAGCGCAGCCCCATGCCCAGGCCCATGTCGGGAAAGCCCCAGCGGTTCGGGTGACGGCGCATGGACGGCTCTTCCCCGTGGGGGACTGGTCTCCTCGGTCGGGCCTTCGGAGCGGGAGCCCGACCTTCGCGGATCGAGGACGCGGCTAGAAGCCGGCCGCAAACCCCCGTCGGAGAAGCTACGCTCTCGGGGGCCCCTACCCCCGCCTCCGCCACCACAAGATAGAGGCGGCCGGACTCCCAGCACAATGTGTTGGGCGTCGCGCAGCCGGAAAACTTTGTCAAAGGGGGTTGCGGCACCAGCACCCGTGCGCTGGGGTATTCCACGTCTCGTGCGCAGCCGGAAAATTTTGTCAAAGGGGGTGTTGCGGCTGCGCCCCTGGGCGCCAGGAGCTCCTGATTCAAGCCGCGGGGGGGTCGCGCTCTTGCAGTCGCCGCACACGCTCGTCCAGGTCGGACCAGCGCTGCTCCATCAGGGCGTGCTGGTTGCGGGTCAGGTCGAGCACGTCGCCCACGATGCCGAATCGGCTCTCGGTCTGCACCGTGAGGTCCTTGAGCAGCAACTCACGGCGCCACAGGGCCGTGTGCACCTGGCCGAAGCCAATGGTCATGGTTGCCCGCATATCCTCAAAGGCGCGCTCAAAGGCATGCTGCATGGTGCCGAAGGCTGAGGTGATGGCCTCTCTTTGCTCGGCCAGAGACTGAAGGTGAAGCGTATTCTGGGCTTTGACCCGCCTTTGGAGAGCCTCGAGCTCTCGCTGGATGCGGTCGAGCTTGGCGTTGAAATCGTCCATTGGGGATTCTCCTCCCGTGGGAAGGATCGTCCGAGCCCGTGACTCGGGGCTCGTTTGAGGCCAGACCTTTGACTTGCCATGGAAATTCCGGAGAGGTTCCGGCCGATCCTGCCTCTCGCAGGGTGAGCGCCCGGGGGACCGAAAACTCTCTCTCGATGAGAATCGACCGGAGTTATCTCAAGGGGGAGTCGGTCAGTGACCGACAGCAGGGCATCTGCGCCGAGTTCTATCCCGATGGCGCCCTCAAGCACCTGGCCAACTACCGAGAAGGCGAGCAGCGCGGCTGGGCGCTCGACCTGGACGCTCAGGGCACCCGGGCCACGGTTACCAAGGTGGAGGCCTATCAGCCCTCCGAGGAGGAAGGCGAAGGCAGCTATGCGACCTGGGTCGAGGACTGGATCGGGATCATCTTCGAGGAGGCCAAATTGGTCCTGCGCTGCAACTTCTGCGGCAAGACCCGGCACGAAGTGCGCAAGCTGATTGCCGGGCCCAACTGCTTCATTTGCGATGAATGCGTCGGGCTTTGCCAGGAAATTCTGGCTGGCGAGGTGGTATAATAACCGCGGAGGGATTCCACAATGCACTGTCCTCAATGCGGGAAGACTTACACGGCGGTGCAGACCGTCTGCCCGAGTTGCTACGTGGAGCTGGCGAAAGGGGCTTCCCGTGGCGCTGCTGTGGGTGGGGGACGGGTCGAGTTCGGTAAGGCTCCACCCGCCGCTCGCAGGTCCGAGCCGGCGCCCCCTCCGCCCCCTCCGGTCGATCGACGGGCCGCAACCGGCCCCAGTGTCGCCCCTCCGTCGCCTCGCCAGGCTCGGCCGACCCCCCCGGTCGCGGCTCCGGTGGCCGCCGAGGCCGCTCCGGCTGTCGCTCCGGTGGCCGTCGAGCCGCAGGCCGCCTTCGAGCCCCAGGCTGCCCTGAATGCCGAAGTGTTCACTGAGCCCCGGGCTGACCAGGTCGCTCGCCCTCAGCTCTCCCAGACGGTCGCCCTGTCTCAGGCCCCCGACCTCGGACCCGAGCTGGAGGTCGTGGCTTCGCGCGCCCCCGTGCTCCCTCCCGCCCCCACGCTGGTGGATCGCTGGGCCCCCGAAGCCGGCGCCCAGGCCTCGCCCCGGCGCCACCCGGGCCTGCTGGAGTGGGTCCTGGCCCTCCTGCTGCTGCCGGGCCTCTGGTTCATGTGGGCCAGGGTGGTCAAGCCCCTGGCCGCCCAGGCGGCCACTCCGCTGCCCGCCGTCAAGCCGTCCGATCCCATCACTCTGCCTGCGGGGCTGACCCCGGAAGACACCTTCAAAGGCGCTCAGGCCCGCTATCAAAAGCGCGATTTTCGCATGGCCGCCTCGGAAGCGCGTCTGGCATTGAGCGTGTGGGAGCGCCAGGGGGCCGACCGGGCCACCCTCACCGAGGCTCGCTACTTCATCGCCAACGCTTGCTCACAGGCGGGGGACTACGAGGCCTCGTTGCGCGAGTATGACCGGCTGCTCAAAGCCGAACCGCAGAACCCGGTCTTCACGAGCGAGGCCAGCCAGGTCCGAGGCCAGATGCACAAGGCTGGTCGCCAGAAAGCCCAGGTTGAGCTGCAGCAAGCGCGCGCCTACTTTACCGGCAAGGACTATACGCGGGCCGTGGCTTCGGCTCGCAGCGCTTTGATGTTGGGCGATCAGCACAGGGCCGACAAAGCGTTCAAAGCTCGCTGCAGCTCGCTCATCGGTCGCAGTTACTACCGCCAGGGCCGCTACCGCGAAGCGGCCGCCGCCCTCAAGCAGGCGGTCACCCTCAGCCCGGGCGACAGCGAGGCCCGCGCCGCCCTCAGCGAGTCACGCCGCCAGATCGAGCTGGCCAACGAGGAGCAGCGGTCCCGCTACACCTACGCCCCCCAGGACTACGGCCAGCAGCCCGCCCGGTCCACGAGCACGCGGAAGAGCTCTCCCAGCGGCAGCTCCAGCTATCCCAGGGCGAGCGTGGGCACCGACCCCCAAGATCAGCCCAGGACCGCCAGAAAACGCCCTCGCGGCACCTACAACCCTGATTACTCGGTGCCGGGTACCAAATACACCCCGCGCGAGCCGCAGTTGCCCACAGTCTCGGACGGGTCGGCCAATCCGGGTGGTTTGCCGAGCTACAGCCAGAACCGCGACGGCAGCCTGCCTTCCTACTCCTCAGGCTCGGCTCGAAGCGGAACGCTGCCGACCTATGATAGCAATGACGGCGGGGTCTATCCCGGTTATCAAAGCGGCACCAAGAGCTCCGGCGCTCCACCCGGCTACTAATGGTAAGGTGAGAGAGGCGCTCGTGCTGGTCCTGCTGCTCCTGGCTCCGCTCAGGGCCGAGCTGAAGGGCCCGGAGGGGGAGCTGTGGGTGCGTCCGGGTGAGGTGGTGCCGATTCAGGCCACCGGTGCGCCCGGTGAGCCGATGAAGCTGGTGGCGCCGGATGGCCAGGTGATCCCCCTGGTCGAAGGCCCGGCCGGGCGCTTTTCGGTCGAGGTCAATGGCTGGCGCAACGGCTCCTATCGCTTGCAGCAGGGCCAGCAGCACACCACGGTGGGTCCGGTGCGGGTGCTCTCGGGACGCCTGCCCACGGCCCGCGTTACGCGCGCCAATGCCATCTACCGCAGCGGGCCGGGGGAGGAGTACGACCGGTTGGATCCTCTACCAGCCGGTCTGACGCTGGGTCTGGAAGCTCGCCAGCACGACTGGCTGCGCTCCGGTCCCGGCTGGGTAGCTCTCAAGGACGTGCAACTGGGCAGCTTTCCTCCCTCCCGGCCTCGTCTGACCAACATCCGCATGAGCGAGTCCCCCGAGGGACGAGCCGTGCTGCGCCTGCGCCTGGGTGAGCCGGTGGCCTGCCAGGTGGACAGCCGGCCGGAGCAGGGCGAGCTGACCGTGCGACTGCCCGGCGCGGGGCTGACCATGGTCGAGGTGGCCTACGGCCCCGAGCCGCGCCGGGTGCGGGCCGTGCAGCTGGCCTCCACCCCCGAGGAGGCCCGGGTGCGCCTGACCCTGGGCCCCGAGGGCAACTGGGGCTATCAGGTTCGCTGGGAGGCCCCCGACCTGGTGCTCGATCTGACCCCGCCCCCGCACCGAGGCTGGAGCAATCCTCCCCGGCCCGCCGGGGCGGGCACGGGGCGTCCGCTGGTGGGGTTGGTGATCGCCCTGGACGCCGGTCATGGCGGCTCGGACAGCGGGGCGGTGGGCCTGAACGGAACCTGCGAGAAGGACCTCAACCTGGCCCTGGCGCTGGCTCTCAAGCAAGAGCTCGAGCGCGAGGGGGCGCGCGTGATCATGACCCGCGAGACCGACCGCGATGTGGCCGACCCCGAGGCTCCCGCCGAGGAGGAGCTGGCCGCGCGGGTGCGCCTGGCCGAGGAGGGGGGCGCCAACCTGTTTGTCAGCCTGCACCACAACGCCATGGCCGATGTGGAGAAAGGGCGCAAGGCTCACGGGGTGCACATCTACTCGTATCGTCCCCACAGCCGGGCCCTGGCCGAAGCGCTGGCCCATCCCCTGGCGGCGGCCATCGGCGAGAGCGAGTGGATGGCTCTCTGGCGCTCGTTCCACGTCACCCGCCAGAGCAGCATGCCGGCCGTGCTGGTGGAGGCCAACTTCCTCTCCAACCCCGAGGTGGAGGCCAGGATGGGGCGCGAGGATTACATCCCTCAGGCTGCTCGAGGCCTCAAGGACGGCCTGGAAGCCTTCCTGAGGGCCGCCGCCGGCCCGTGACGGTGGTGATCGGGGCTGGCTCGGGCGGCCTCACGGTGGCTCTGGGGCTGGCCCGGCTGGGCCGTAAGGTGACTTTGATCGAAGGCGGCCCGGTGGGAGGCGACTGCACCAACACCGGCTGCATCCCCTCCAAGAGCCTGATCCATCTGGCCCGCCAGGGTCGGCCCGCGGGCGAGGCGCTGGCCGAGGTGCGCCGCAAGCGAGCGGAGGTCTCGAGCCGGGAGACCGAGTTACTCCACGGCACTCCCAACCTGACCCTGGTGAAAGGCTGGGCCCGCTTCCTGGAGCCCTACGTGCTGGACGTGCAGGGAATGCGCGTCGAGTCGCGCGAGATCGTGATCGCCACCGGCTCGCGGCCGGCCCCGCTCGAGATCCCCGGGCTGCCCCCCGAGCGCACCTTTACCAACGAGAACCTGTTTTCGATGGAGCGAGCGCCCGAGCACCTGGCCATCGTGGGAGGGGGAGTGATCGCCCTGGAGATGGCTTTCGCCTTCCGCCGGCTGGGCAGCCAGGTCACCCTGCTGGTGCGCTCGGACCGTTTGCTTGCGCGCGAGTCCGCCCGGGTGAGCCCTGCCATGGTGGGGGCCCTGGAGCGCAGCGGCATCCGGGTGCTCTTTAACACCCGGCCCTTCCTTTATGCCGACGGGCTGATGAAGCTGCGGCCCGAGGGCGAGCTGGGCGGGGTGGATGCGGTGCTGCTGGCGGTGGGACGCCTCCCCCGGCTGGAGAGGCTGGAGGTCGACCGGGCCGGCCTGATCCCAGGCTCCGGAGGGCTGGCGGTGGACGATTGGTGCCGCACCGACATCCGTGGGATCTACGCCGTGGGCGATGTGACCGCAGCCAGCCGCTTCACTCACTCGGCCAACGCTCAGGGCCGGCGCGTGGTGCAGCGGATCGCGCTGGGGTGGCTTCCCGTCGGTCCTGCGGCCTGGGTCATCCCCTCGGCGGTGTTCAGCGAGCCGGAGGTGGCCAGCGTGCGCCTGGCTCGCCCTGCTGCACACTGCCGTACACTGTTCCTGGCTCTCAAAGAGTTGGACCGGGGCTATACCGACGATCTGCAGGAGGGATTGCTGGAGCTGGAGGTGGAGCCCTGGACGGGATACTTGCAAGCGGCCACCCTGGTGGCTCCCCACGCCTCGGAGATGATCTCGCTCTTCACCCTGGCCCTGGCCGAGCGCATCAGCCTCTATCGCCTGCAGCGGCTGGTCTACCCTTATCCCACTCTGAGCGAGGCCACCTTGAGGTTGGCCGACGAGTTCGTGCGCGAAAGTCCGGGTGGGGTGAGGCGCTGGCTCAAGATTTAGGAAAATTTCCGCCCCCTGCTCTACTCTGAGAACAGGAGGGACTCATGGACATCACTTTCAACCCGGCCATCAACGGCAGCTACCTCTTCAAAGGCATCTCGGGTCGCGCCGACCTCGACCGTGTAGCCCAGACACTGGCGACCGGAGTGGCCGAGCGTTTCGAATCGAGTGCCCAGACCGAGCTTGAGGTTCCCGTGGCGGCGCTGCAGAGCAAATTCACCGCCCAGGGACTGACGCCCGCTCAGACCGCCTCCGCCCTCTTCCTCTCGGGCGCCCTGCTGGGAGGGACATTGGGTCCGGTTACGGCGCAGGCTGCCAGGCAGGCCCTCACTCAGCCTCAGGTGGCCGACAAGCTGGCCGAGCAGGCCACGGTGCTGGTCAAGAGCCAGCACTCGGACACCCTGGACACGGTGGCCATGGCCTTCGCCGACGCTCCCGTGGGCCTGGTGCTGGCTGGCGCTCTGCGCGAAGAAACGGTCACCGGGGAGCTGGCGGCCTGGGCCTCCTCGCCACAAAACCCCCAGTCGGGCCTGGCCTGCGGCTCCTTCCTCCGCCCCGATCCTCTTTTTAGCGGTCGTACTCAGCTGGTGGTCAACACCATCAAGAGCCCCGGCAATCCCGACGGCCTGGAAGAGGTCCCGGCCGGCAAAGCCAACATCATCAACATCCGCCAGCTCTTCTCGGGCAACGACGAGATGGCCATCGGCTTCGGCAAACCCAACGTCTTCACTGTGGTTCCCGGTCCCAAAGGCAAGTATGAGAAGCTGGACGCCTTCATGTTCTTTCGTAAGAAGGCCCGCGTGGCCTCGGCCGAAGTTGTGCAGTCGGGTGTGTTCATCCGTCCCCGCAACTTGCCCCCGGATGCCATCCCGGCCTTTCGTGACGCCATGCAGACCGTGCTCGACAAGCGCAGCATGAGCTGTGCCCGGGCCAATGCCAAAGCTCTGGACGCGGCCGGCTTCACCTCCGGCGGCAAATCCCTCAAGCGGCAGTATCGCCCCTTCCACCTCTTCTTGCAGATCGCCGAGAACGGACTGGAATACAAAGGCCAGAAGATCCAATTCGACATCGTCAACACCACCGGGCAGACCATCGAGGATCACTTCTGGGACGTCCGCAACAAAGAGGTTTCCAGCCCGGTGCGCGCCGTCAAGAAGACCTGCGGGGGCCAGGATTCAGGCTCTGACCTGTCTGGTGTCAAGCAGGCTCTCAAGCTCGCCCCCGCTGCCGACCCCAATACGGCTTCCCCCACCGGCCCGCTGGTGCAGTTACGCAACTCGCGTCCCTCGGCCCTGGTCGCCCCCCTGCGCCGACTTTGGAACGCCCACGTGTTGTGGGAGGCTCTTCCCGACAACAGCCGGGTGAACATCAACAACTACCTGCCCGACACTCTGGTGGACAAGTTCACGGTCGAGAAGGCGGCCGGTCGCGAGATGTCCCTGGTGGACAAAGCCAAGAGCCTGGCCTTCTCCCGCCCCATGAGCGCGGCCATGCGAGCCGGCCTGGCGGCCACCTTCGACGACGCGGGCGCTTACTCGGCCGATCAGCTCGGCGCCATGCTCCGAACTCCTGGACCGGGCGAGGAGATCGAGCCCGACGAGCAGGGCCGCATCCTCTACAACTTCGTCATCTGCGGCGACAAGACCGAGAACCGCGTGACCATCGCCCGGTTGGACGTGGGCATGAAAGCGCCCGACTGGGTGATGGCCAAGCACGTCCTGGTCTCGGGCTACGACGACGACGTGCGCTGCGCAGGCGAGTGCTGGGGAGAGCGTATCGTCAAGAGCGACGGCAAGCCGGGCATCCGTCTTCACATCAACAATAACTCGGGCACCTATCGTCCGTCCGATACCCAGATCAAGGCTGCGGCCAAGTATCTGGCGGCTCTGTTCGAGTGCGAGGTGGTCTGCCACCCGGTGGGCGAGGAGCCGGCCAAGCTCAAGACCGACGACCAGAAGACCTATCAGGTGCCGGCTGCCCAGTTCGATGCCCTGCAGGCCAGCCTGCACGGCCAGAGATTTACCCTCAAGGACGCCCAGGGCAACTCCCAGGAGTTCGTGGCCCGGCGTTTTGGCTCGCGCACCCTGGATACCGAGTACTTCGATACCCCCCAGCACGACCTGCTCAAAGGCGATGCAATGCTGCGTGCGCGCTCCACCATCAAGGACGGTGAGGTCAAGGAGGTCGAGGTGGAGTCCAAGGTGCGCGACGGGCAGGGCGTCACCTGGCGGGCCAAGGGCGAGAAGGCCGACAGCGCCAAGTGGGATACCAAACGGGCCAAAGTGCTGGGCGTGGGCTCGGCCGACCCGGCCGTGGTGCACGCGCGCACCGTGTCCGGTTTGAGCTCGCAGCTCCAGCCCACGGCCTGGAAGAACGTGGAGCGCGAGCTGTTCCTGGTGTCCCCCGCGGGCCTGTTCGGCCGTCTCAAGCCGAGCTTCATCATCAGCCTGGATACTAACTCGGTGCGCGACACGGCAGCCGGCCCGGGCGGTCCGACCTACCATTCGGTCGATCCTCAGATCTTCACCAAGGTGCCCTGGATGAAGAAGATCGACGAGGACCGCAAAGCCCAGTTCGGTGATCTTTGCGCCCAACTCTCCGGTCAGAACGGGCTCACGGAGGTCACGCAGACCGCTTACCAGGAAACCATGGAGCACCTGAACGCCCAGCAGGGCAAGTAGAAGTGGTCGCTCGTGATCGAGCCCCTGTCCCCGGTCAACTCGACGACCGGCTTCACCTCGCCGTCCTTCACACTGAGGACTCGCTTGCGGCTCTGGTTGACGTAGAGCGCCCGGCCGTCCTCGGTGACGGTGGCCGGGTTGTAGATGGCCGTCGTCTCAGGATGGGGAGCGAGCTCGGTCTCGTGGTCGCGCCAGGCGACCGTGTCTACCTGGTGCACCTGATCGGTCATAATCTGAAAGACCTGGTCCCCAGCCCTCAGGAGCCGGGTCTGCGTTCCGCCGCTCAGGGGGTGGCCGAGTCCGCGCACGGAGGGGGGAGTCGTCATCAGGGGCGCGCCGTGAAAGAGGATGTCGCTTCGGGTCACCTTGCAACAGTAATCGCCAGGACTCAACGGGCTCTGAAAAAATGCCCTGGACCCGCATGTCTTCTCGCTCTGCGTGGCTCATCAGCTCAGCTTTGCTCGTTTATCCGGCTGGCAACACTCTGGCAATTTTTTTGTAACGCAACTTTGCTCTCCCGGGTCTACTCTCAGCGCCACAAGTTCATTCGATTCAAGCTCCGCTTGCATCCCAGGAGTATCCCATGCAGCTTCAATCTCTCACCCTGACTCGGCCCGTGCGGGCCGCAACTCCTGCCCCGGCGCCCTCGGCCCCCGCCGACACCGCCGGGCCCAGCCTGCCACGGCGCGCCGTGGAAGGCCTCGGGGGGGTCGTGGGCGCCTCGGTCGGAGCCCTAACCTCGGCCGTGCCGGCCTTCTTTGCGGGAGGTTTTAACGGTGTGGCCGAGATGGGCGAGAAGTACCGTCCCGACCCCCAGGCTGACGTGATGCCCGGCGAGGCCCTGGCCGGCATGCACGCCACTTTGACGGCGGTGCAGCTCACCGCGGCTGGCGCGATCACGGGCGGGCTGATGTTCGGTGGGACGGGACTGGCCGTGGGCCTGGTGGGTGGTCTGGTGGGTGGCCTGGCCGTGGCCGCCCTGCAGCACGTGGGAGGTGCTTCCCAGGTGCTGGGCCAGGCCATCAATACGGCCGGGGACCGGGCCGTGGCCGACAACCTGCCCTCCAGTCGCAAGACCAAAGACTATACCCGGGCCTTCACCGAGGGCTCTCTGGTGGGACTGGGTCAGGGGATTCGGGCTGGCGGCAGCACCGGCTACAGCCAGGGGAAAGGCGTAACCAGCGGTCTTCTGGAGGGTATCAAGGATGGCGTGGGCACGCTGATCGGCAAGTTCGATCCGGATACTCCGAAGCCGCCGACCCCTTCCAGGGGATTTCTGCACCACCTCATCCGCCTGCCCAAGTACGCTCTCCAGGGCGCTACAGGACTGGTAGGCGGCGCGGTGGGTATGGCCCTCTCTACCCTGGACGGGACGGTGCAGGGCCTGGTGCGCGGCGTGGATGACAGGGAAGGCGGCAGCCTGGGCTTGCACCGCGGACTGGTTCTGGGCCAGTCGGTGGTGGCTGGCGGGGTGGCGGGGGGCCTGACTTTTGGGCCCATGGGCGACGCCGGCGGCCTGCTGGCTGGCCCGGTCAGCGGCGTGGTGATC
>QWHO01000583.1 GCA_021404945.1 bacterium CPR1 | reverse complement strand
TGGACGGGGGCCTGCGCTGGTGGAGCCTGGGACTGGCCAGCGGCCGGACAGGCAAGGCTCGACGCTGGCGCGAGGCGCTCGAGCAGGGTCAGCCGGTCCCCAACCTCAAACCCGGGCTGGTCAGGGCCCGCTCGCAAAACGACCCCGGCCTGGTGCTGACCCGGGCGGTGGAGATGGCCGGGGGACGGCTCTTGAGCTGGGTGAGCGTGGCCAACGGCTACCAGGTCACCTGGGAGCGACAGGGCCGGCGGATCACCTCCATGGTGGATCGCCAGTTGAACCTGCAGCACGCCGGACTTTGCCTGGCCGGCACCGACCGCCTGCACGACCTGACCTCGCTGGTCTCGCTCATCAGCGAGCAGGGGATGTCGGCCGAAGAATACCACTACTACTACGGTGGAGGATGGAGCTGATGATCACCGTCTGCGGCGCCGGAACCGTGGGCGCCAACTTGCTCGAGAACCTGGCTCGAATGGGCCTTGGGCCGCTGCGCGTGGTGGACCAGGACAAGGTGGAGGCCCGCAACTTGCGAAACCAGCCCTACACCTCGCTGCAAATCGGCCAGAGCAAACCGGCGGCCCTCTCCGAGCTGCTCTACTACGCCTCCGGAGTGCAGCTCGAGACGGTCGAGAAGACCCTGCGCGAGGACAACGCGGGCAGCCTCCTGAGGGGCACCCTGGTGGTGGACGGGTTTGACAACGCGTCCTCGCGACGGGCCGTGCAACTGGCCTGCCGCAAGCTGGGCCTGCCCTGCCTGCATGTCGGGTTGAGCCGGGATGACTATGGCGAGGTCGTCTGGGATGAGCACTACCAGGTGCCTCCCGATCAGGACGGCCTGCCAGCCTGCCGGGAGGTGGATCGCAACCTGGCCATGCTGGTCGTCTCGGTGGCCACGGAGGCGGTCAAAGCCTTCTTGAAGGGGGGAGAGAGGCGCAGTTACGCGGTGACTCTGGGCGATCTGTGCATTTCCCCGCTGTCCATCGGTACCTGCCGTCACTGAAGGCTCAGCTCAGCGGGGCTATCCTGAGGGTATCCCAACACCCGAAGGAGGAAACACGAATGAAGAACCCCGCGATGCCCTGCTTGATCCACGAAGGCCCGCCCAAACTCTCCATCTGGCCCATGGTGACGATGGACGTGAAGGGCGAGCAGCTGACCGTGGACGCCCTGGCCCGCATCGGCGCCCAGGACCCCCAGTGGCTCATTCTCGAGATCGGAGAGAAGGGTGCGGTCACACCGGCCAGCCGCCTGCGCGAGCTGGCCCTGGATATGCCCTGCGTGCGATTGACCGATCAGGATATTCTCCATCCCGATTTCATGGAGAACTTGCTGCGGCGTATCCAGGCCGTGTTGCCCCGCCAGGCCGCCTGACCAGGGCGGGGACGTGAGCCTTTTGTTAACCTGCTTGAAACCGTCTGGCCAGAAGGCGGTGTTAAAGTCCTCCCAGCTCAAACCTCGGAGGACTCCATGGTCGTCTCTCAGCTCGCGTCCCCGCTTCGCCTGCCCAACTTCAGCTCGGTGGCTTCGTCCCGCAGCGCGCCCTCAGGCCCCGGGGACGGCTACACGGCCGCCTCCGAAGATCCGGCCTCCCGCCCCACGAGCATCGAAAAGACCGCCCTGCTGCGATTGTTCCAGGACCCAGGCTCGCTCTCGCCTCAGCCGGGAGGCAGCCGCCAGATGGCCGACTACGACGGACGGGTCAAGCATCTGGCCCTGATGCTCTCGAGCTACGCCCGCTCGGGCCGGATGCGAGAGCAGGTGCTGGACGCCTACAAGACCCTCTTCAACCGCATGGAGCCGGACACCAAGTTCTCCATCATCGTGGACTCGAACCGTGACAAGGCGGACGTGCAGCGTGCCATCGCCGAGAGCGGCTGCCCTAACCCCGAGCGCATCCAACTGGTCCAGCCGGGGGTCGGGGACCTGACCGTGTGGGCCCGTGACATGATGGTGGGCCTGGAGTTCCCGGGGAGCCCGGATCGCACCGCTCTGCTCGCTCAAAAGCCCCTGCATGACTGGCACGGAAATGACCGCGAGGTGCCCATCTTCCTTTCCCATGCCGCGCCGGGGGTGCACCTGAACATGGCCAAGCGCCTGGTCACCGATGGGGGCGATACCACCTCCAACCGCAGCGACAGCTTCGTGGGCCACTATTCCATCGCGGCGACTGCTGAGCGCCTGCAGCAGGCATTCAGCGACGAGAGCGTGCGAATGGCCGGTATCCGCTACTTCGAAACCACCACCGGCAAGACGGTCGTGCCCGGCGCGCTTCCCTACAAGCTGCAGCCTGTGGAAACGGGTGACCTGCACCGTATGCCGGTGCAGATCGTGGAGAATCCCACCTATCGAAAGCCCGACCTGAAGGAAGGCCAGGCCACCGAAGGCGAGATGTACGAGTATTTGGCCGCCCGCATGTTCGAGCGCGAGCTTGGCAAGCCGGTCACGGTGCTGGGAGCCGACGACCCCAGCACTCCCGACCACCGCGAGGAGCCGGCCTGCGACCACATGGACATGGGCTTCACTCCCATCTCCGACAACGAGGTGTTGCTCGGCGATCCGGGCCTGGCTCGCCAGTTGCTCGACTCGATGACTCCGGCCGAACGCAAGCAGGCTGAGGAAAAGCTGTCCGAGGTGGCCGGGAGGCCGGTTTCCCTGGAGGACTACTTCGGGCCCGGGCTGCGCAACCGCGACAACCAGGAGGACTTCGAGGCCTACAAGCGCATCGCTGAGGAGAAAGGCCTGTCGGTCACCCGCATGCCTCACCTCGAGCCCGGCGGCGGGTTGCCCTACATCTCTTACAACAACTGCCTGATGGAGCGCTTCGAGAAGGATGGCCAGGAAGTCCGGCGCGTGTTCCTCCCCGTCTACGGGGTGGAGAAGCTGGACAACTATGCCATCACGACCTGGCAATCCAAAGGTTTCGAGGTGATCCCCATGGAGCTGGGAGCCTTGAGCGCATACTGGGGCGCGCTGCGCTGCATCTCGAACTGGATGGAGCGCTCGCCCACCGCTTAGTCTGGCATGAACGACACCGTTGTCAAACCTGGGCCGGCGCACCGCCGGCCCATTCCGCTTTACCTGCGGGTCCTGATCGGAGTGGGAACGCTGGTCATCCGCCTGCTGAAGGCTCTGGCCACGCCGCTCATCCTGTTCGCCATCCTGGACGCCTTCGCGCGCACCCGTATCAGCGGCAAGCAGGGCCTGCGGATGATCGGCATCTGCCTGGTCAACGTCAGCATGGCGATGATCCTGGGTTTGACCTTGATGAACACGCTCCAGCCCGGCCTGGCCTGGCGCGGGCACCTGAGCGAGCTGACCGAGGGCGTGGCCCGCCAGACCACGCTCAAGAGCTTGCCCCAACACGAGAACGTGACCCTGAGCCCGCTCGAGAACCTGTCCGGCTACGTGCCCCAGAGCCTGGTGTCTCCCTTCCTGGACAACAATGTGATCACGATCGTGCTGTGCGCCATCCTGGCCGGGGCCGCCCTGCGCAGTCTGAAGGAACGCCAGCCGGGGGGCGGGGTGCACGTGCTCGAGCAGATGATCGCGGCCGTGCTGCAGATCCTCATCCAGATGTTGGAGTGGGTGATCCAGGCCGTTCCCATCGCCGTTTTCGGCGTGGTGGCGGCGGTGGTAGCCCGCTCGGGGCTGGGGG
>QWHO01000081.1 GCA_021404945.1 bacterium CPR1 | reverse complement strand
CGTGCCCTGGAACTTCCCACTCTGATGGCTTCCTGGAAAGTGGCCGCCGCCCTCTCGGTGGGCAACACCGTGATGCTGAAGCCTCGAGCACTTCGCCGCTGACCGCTCTGAAGCTGGGAGAGCTGGCCCCACCATCTTCGATGGCGTCACCAGCCAGATGACCATCGCCCGCGAGGAGATCTTCGGGCCGGTACTCTCCACCCTGGTCTTGAAGGACCTGGAGGAGGCGATGAGCCTGGCCAACGACTCGCCCTTCGGCCTGGCGGCCGGGGTTTGGACAAGAGACATCAAGAAAGCCCACCGGGCCGCCCGTGCTCTGCGCGCCGGCCCGGTCTGGGTCAACACATACAACGTGTATGATCCTGCTTCGCCTTTCGGGGGCTACAAGCTCAGCGGCTTTGGACGCGAGCTGGGTGCGGCTGCGTTGAAGTCCTACACCCGGGTCAAGAGCGTCTGGGTGGGCCTCGACTGATCGGGGTTGTTGCCGTCCAGGCACCTGATCATTGCCAGAGGCGCCTCACGCCCACAAATCTGTGAGTCCAGCCTTTCCGCTCGGCCTTCTGACGCGTGGAGTCCATGGGCTTTACAATGCAAAGTGTCCATGGTAGAGTAAGACTCAAGTTTCACGGGAGTGACTCGAGGTTTGGAAATCGAGAAAGCGCTGGCTCAGATCCAGGAGATTCACGGTCATCTGGCCCGTTCGGAAGTCTATCGCGGTTACCGCTCGGTGCCGATGGCCTTCACCGGGATGATCGGCCTGCTGGCCAGCGTGGCTCAGCCCTGGATCGTCGATCCCGACTCGCCCGGGGCCTTCCTGCGCTACTGGGCCACGGTATGCGTGGCCAACGTGCTGGTGGTGGGGCTGGACATGATCTACGACTATCACGTCCACCTTGCTCCTCGCGATCGGCGCATGACCCGCCAGGTGGTGGGGCAGTTCATCCCATGTCTGGTGGCGGGGGCCTTCTTGACGATGATCTTCGCGCGCGGCCATGACGTGGCTTTGCTGCCGGGGTTGTGGGCCTTGCTGTTCAGTCTGGGAGCCTTTGCCTCGCGGCCTTATCTGCCGCGCGGCGTGGGCTGGGTGGCACTGTATTACCTGGTCTGCGGGTGCGTGCTGCTGACTCTGGCCCAGGGCCAGGTTAGCCTGGCGGCCTGGAGCATGGGGGCTTCTTTCGGGCTGGGTCAGCTCTTTCTGGCCACAGTCCTGTACTGGAACCTGGAAAGGAGAACCAATGGATAACAAAGGGCGTTATGCCTACGAGGGGTTGGACCGGATCCTTCACGAGAAGGCCCGGCTGGGCATCATGACCTCGCTTTTGGCCCGTCCGGACGGTTTGCTGTTCAATCACCTCAAGGAGCTCTGTAATCTCACCGATGGCAACCTGAGTCGGCACTTGCAGGTGTTGCACCAGGCGACCCTGATCGAGATCTTCAAGGGGTATGAGAAGAAGCGCCCTCAGACCCTGGTCCGCCTGACCGGCGAAGGTCGGGAGCGCTTTCTGGCCTATCTCGAGGAGCTCGAGCGGGTGGTCCAGGATGCCGCCAGCAGCGCTCGCCAGGCTTGCAGCGGTCCCACCGGCGTGCCGGCGGGATGGATGCCGGCCTGAGTTTTTTTGTCCGGAGTCTTTGCTTGATAAAGTTCACTGCGGAGGAAACCTAGCATGCGGGTGATCGTGGCCCAGGCAATGGGCTATTGTTTTGGAGTCAAAGAAGCCCTGGAGCTGGCCGACGAGCTCGCTGACCCCACTCGGGTCACGATCTACGGAGAGTTGGTGCACAACGAGGAGGTGCAGAGCCGCCTGGCGGCCCGGGGCTACGTGGCTATGAGCGAAACCGGACGGCTGATCCCCGCCACTCCGGCGGTGATGGTCACCGCCCACGGCATCAGCGAGCGTGAGCGCAGAAAGCTGCTGGCGGCCGGCAAGGAGCTCATTGACACGACCTGCCCGCTGGTGCGGCGGGTGCACCGACAGGCCGAGAAGCTGCGCGACGAAGGTTACTTCCTGGTGGTCATCGGCAAGAGCGGTCACGTCGAGGTGCGCGGCATCGTCGGCGACCTGGAGCGGTACGCTGTGGTGGAGCGTCCCCAGGACGTGCATTTCTTCACGCCCGGCAGGCTGGCGGTGATCTGCCAGACCACCACCGCGCCGGCCTCAGTGGGACCCATCTTACGGCAGATCGAGGCGGCCCATCCGGGCCAGGAGGTGCGCTTCGTGGACACTATCTGCAAGCCCACCAGAGACCGTCAGAACGCGGCTCAGAGCCTGCTCAACCGGGTTCAGGCCCTGGTGGTGGTGGGGGGCAAGAACTCCAACAACACCCGGGCCCTGGCCCAGATGGCCCGCGATCGGGGAATTGCTTGCTGGCACGTGCAAACGGCGGCCGATCTCGACCCGGCCTGGTTCGAGCCCTTCCGGGGTCAGGCCGTTGGACTGACCGCCGGCACCTCAACTCCCGACGGAGTGATCCGGGGAGTGTACGACTTCTTGCTCGATTTAGCTAGCAAATACCAGGGCCGCCCGGCCGCGTGAGCAGAAAGAGGCTCAGTCACGCCACCCGGGCCCGTACCTTGCTCGAGATGGCCAACCACGGCGCCCTGGGTACTCTTGCCGAAGGCCACCCCTACACTTCGCTGGTGGCGGTAGCCGCCCACGAAGGACAGCCACTGCTGCTCCTGAGCGACCTGGCCGAGCATACCCGCAACCTGCGGGTTGATCCCCGCGCCTCCCTGCTGGTCTGGGAGGAGGGCGCCCTCGACCCTCTGGCCACCGGGCGCGTCACGCTGCTCGGCCGACTGGAGGAGGACGATTCCGGCCGGGAAGACTTCCTGGCCCGCCATCCCGAGGCCGAGCGTTACGCCGGCTTCAAGGATTTTCACTGGTTCCGGCTTCAGGTGGAGTCGGCTCGCAGGATTTTCACTGGTTCCGGCTTCAGGTGGAGTCGGCTCGCCACGTGGGCGGGTTCGCTCGCATGTCCTGGGTGAGCGGCGAAGAATACGGCCTGGCGGTTCCCGATCCGGTCGCCCCCCTGGCTGAAGGCATCAAGGCCCACATGAATGGAGAGCATGAGCAGCACATGGTGTTGATGGCCCGCCATTTTTCCGGGGTGACCGGCCAGCGAGCGCGAATGATCGAAGTGGACTCGTTGGGCTTCACCGTGCGGGTGGACGAGGCCGAAGTGGGCCTGGACTTCCCCCAACCCGTGACTACCTCCGCCGAGGTGCGCCAGGCGATGGCGGAGCTGGTGCGGCAGGCAAAGAGAGGTACCAAAGATCACTGAAGGGCACCTTCCAGTCGGCTAACGTGGTTGCTATAATCAACCTTGCGGGAGGAACGATGAACGAGCGAATCCAGGCCCTGGAGAAAGCTGTGGCCGAGGCCCGGCGCGTGCAACGACAAGATTACAATCAGCTGATGGGGGGAATTGCCAGCCTCCACGATGCGACGACCGGCCTTCACCGGCGAGTGAGTGCGGTTGAGCAGGCGGTGAGCCCCCTCCAGGAGGCTGTGAGCACGCTCCAAGAGGCTGTGAGCACGCTCCAAGAGTCTGTGAGCACGCTCCAAGAGTCTGTGAGCACGGTTGAGGAGGCGGTCCGCGTCCAGAGCGGATTGACTGGAGGGCTTCACGGCTCCATGCTGTCCTATCAAAGCAGCAGCCTGTCTTTGTTCGACCTGCTCTACGGAGCCGTGGTTGCCGAGAGCGATCAGAAAGATGCCGCGCTCGAGGAGATCTTTCGCCGGCTCGACCGGCTCGAGAACCCTCCCGCCGCCTGATCAGGCCCGCTTGCTGAACTCGAACAAGCTCGAGAGCTCACCGTCGTCGAGCCAGATGCCGTGGACAGCGCACCCGTCGACCACCACCGGGCAACCCTCCAGGAAAGCCTTGCGCTCCATCGGACCCTGGCAACGCGGGCAAGGGAGGGGAGGCCCCTGATCGTCGGGAGGTGCGACGTCCCGGACCAGGCCAACCGACAGGTCGGAGGCAGCCAGAATGACGTAGGGCGCCTTGAGCAGGTGCTCCAGCTCATCCCCGTCATACCAGGCCCCATCGCATTCCGGGCAGAGGTCTACCCGCACCTCGCCCACCGTGATCTCGCGCAGGTTGACCCGGCAGCGAGGGCAGCTGAGACTCACGGAGTGCTGGCAGGCGCGGGAGGGGGAGCGTCGTCGGCGCCTGGCGTGATGGTGCCGTCGTCGTCGGTCACCTGGTATTTCTTGACGGTCAGGTTCTTCCAGCCGTCCTTGTCCAGGGTGATGGTGCCCGAGGCCACCACGTAGCTGCCCACGAAGCGCAGCAACTGGCTTCCGGTTGCGTCGTTGACCACGATGTACGACTCGCCGTCGTTGGGCTGGATCTCGACCTGCACAGGGTAGCCGTTCTGGTCTTCGGCCAGGGCCATCACGGTGCCGGAAATGATGAAAAGGTCTTGCTTGCCCCTGGGCTGGGCCAGCAGGCCCAGACACAGGCTGGCCACCAGGGTGACGAAAAGGGTTGCTCGCAGAGCGCGATTCAAAGCTTATCCCTCATTTTCAAGCGGAGTACGAGCAGAAGGGCCCGTTAGGATCAGATTCGCGTTCTCGAGCCGCCCCCCTTCCCGGACGCGCCAGGGAAGCCATAAGAGCAGGAAGTTGATGGCTGAGAGCACCTCCAGGCCCAGCAAATAGAAGGGCCAGGGACCCAGATAGTCCATCAAGCTGCTGCTCGCGGGCTTGGAGCACAGGTAGCCGTAGTTCCAGCCGAAGGCGAAGTCTAGAGCGCCCACCACCAGGGCGTAGAGATTGAGCGCGAGCATAGCACGCAGCACGCTCCCCGGGTGGGGGCGGAGCCGGTAGGCGGCCATCAGGTAGAGGACGGCCGCGAAGATCATCCCGTGGCCGAGAAAATACTCCATATAGTACCAACTGGGAAAACCCAGCCCCTGGGAGATGTCCGGCTGCAGGAGGGCTTGCAGCGCACCCGCCAGCCCCCAGTAGTAGGCCAGCTCGAAGCTCCCCTGCGACGGGGAGAGCACGGCCCAGAGGCAGATCAACACGACCAGGTCGCAAAGGTGGAGGGGCAGGGCCTCCGTTACGGCCTCCAGGCCGGCATCCTTCCAGCGCTGGTAGTAGGCGATGAGGATGTAGGCCAGGATGGCCAGAGCGATCAGTCGGCCGGGCAGCACGCGCTGGCGCTCGTCCAACCGTCTGGCCCAGAGCAGGATGGCCACCGAAAGCATCGCGGTCAGGGCCAGGGGGATCAGGTGTTGGTCCGACCAGGCCTGAAACGTCATCACAGGCGGCGGCCGTAACGCTCGAACGAGACCACCTCGCGCACGGGTCGGCGACGATTGGGGGTGTACTCCTCCAGGGGCCAGCCCAGCGGAATGAGGCAGCAGGGGGTCACCCGCCAGGGCAGCCCCACCGCACGGCGCACCGCCCCGAGATTCCAAAGTGGGATGGTGATCAGGGCCGCCCCCAGACCGGCGGCCCGGGCGCCGAGCAACAGGTTCTGCACGGCCGGATAAATGGACCCGAAAGCACTGGTGGCGGCCAGGAAGGGAAAAGGCCAGATGACTTGCTTGAGGCAGGGGATGATGAGGGCGGGAATCTCCTCAAAGTGGTCTGCCTGCCACCGGGCCGACTCGAACATGCGCTGGCGGGTGGGCGTCATCTTTGCCAGGGGCTTGAACAGGCGGAACAGGCTGAAGGCCTGGCGGTTGAGGCGAGCGAGCCGGGCCATGGTTTCGCGCTCGCGGACCACCACGAACTCCCAGCCCTGGGCATTGGAGCCCGAGGGGGCTCGGATGGCCAGGTCCAGGAGATGCAAGAGTAACTCTTCCTCTACCGGGTCTGTCTTAAGGCGGCGCAGGGCCCGCTGGGTACGCAAGGCCTGCTCGAGGGGCATGTCCAGGTTGTAAGCCATGGCTTGAGGTTCTGGAGGGTCTGCCAGCAAGCCTTTTGTGCAAACCGGAAATGCCCTGAAAGGGAAAGGTCTCCGCTCGGGTTCTCCCGAAAGATACGAATACAATCTTCAGCAAAAGGAACCATTATGGAACGAGGAACAGCTTTCCGTTCGGGCAACCCGGCTCTCTCCGAGAAGACTTTTGAGCAATGGCGAACGCTCAGCCTGCCCCAGAACGACGTGATGACCATTCAGGGCACGGTCAACAAGACGGCTATCCTGCTCTTCATCGCGGTTGCGGCTGCCAGCTTCACCTGGAAGCTCTTCCTGGACAAGAACCCGGTGGTTATGTCCTTGATCATTGTGGGTTTCATCGGAGCCCTGGTCGTCGGGCTCGTGACCATCTTCAAGCAGGAGTGGTCTCCTGTCACGGCGCCCCTCTATGCGGCCCTGGAGGGATTGCTGCTGGGCGGCATCTCGGCGATGTACAACCAGGCCTATGAGGGCATCGTGGCTCAGGCTGTGGTGCTTACCTTCGGCACCCTGGGCGTGTTGCTGGTGGCCTACAAGTCCGGGCTCATCAAAGCCACAGAGAACTTCAAGCTGATGATTGTGGCGGCCACCGGGGGGATCTGTCTGCTCTACCTGGTGTCCATCTTGTTCAGAGTCTTCGGGATGCCGAACGCCATTCCGATGATTCACTCGAGCGGCACGTTTGGCATCGTCTTCTCACTGGTGGTGGTAGCCATCGCTGCCCTGAACCTGGTGCTCGACTTCGACTTCATCGAGAGCGGCGCCGAGGCCGGCGCTCCCAAGTACATGGAGTGGTACGGGGCCTACGGGCTTATGGTCACGCTGGTGTGGCTCTACCTCGAGATTCTCCGGTTGCTCTCCAAGCTGCGCAGCCGCGACTGAGCTCAGCCCGAGGAAAAAAAAGTAGGCCCGCCCCCGGGCCTACTTTTTTGTCCTCGGGTTGATGCGAACATTGGCCATTTTGACATCAACAAGAAGCAAAGCAACCATTCCATCATGAGAACGACGCTTGACCAGGATGACGACATGCTGAATGCGGCCAGAAGCCTGGCGCGTGCTCAGAATCGCACTTGGCGGAGGGTCTCTGTGCGCGGGGGGCGAACAGGCAGCCCCTGATGAGCCGAATCGCCGTACACCGCATTCCTGTTCTACAAGACAACTACAGCTATCTTATCGAAGACACGCAGGAGAAGACCTGTGTGGTGGTCGACCCGGCTGAGGCCGGGCCGGTTAACGCCGCCATCGAGCAACTCGGGCTCAAGCCGGTGATGCTGTGGAACACCCACCATCACGCCGACCACATCGACGGCAATCCGGGCGTGCTCGACAGAGCGGGCTCGATTCCCGTCTATGGATCGGCCGGCGACCGGGGGCGGATCCCCCAGTTGACCCACTTTCTCCAGGCCGGGGACGGCCTCGAGTTCGGAGGCGACATGGTGCGCGTGCTTGAGGTTCCCGGCCACACTCGGAGCCACGTCGCTTACTACCTGCCCAGCGGGCACCTGTTCTCGGGCGATCTGCTCTTTGGCTATAGCTGTGGCAAGGTGTTCGAGGGCAGCATGGAGGACATGTACCGCTCCGTGGCCCAGGTGGCGCAGCTGCCAGACGAGACGTTGATCTATTGCGGCCACGAGTACACCCTCAACAATCGGTGCTTTGCCGAGACAGTCGAGCCCGACAATCCGGACCACAAGACCCGCGCGGCTTCCGAGACGGCCCCGCCTACCGTCCCCCTCCAACTCGGCCAGGAGAAGAAGACCAACCCGTTCTTGCGCTGGCACGTGCCGGCCGTGCAGGCCTTCACGGGTAAGACCGAGCCGGCCGAGGTGTTCGGCGAGTTGCGCCGCCGCAAGGACAATTTCTAAGCGCCGTGTCCTGGAAAACCTTCGCGGAGCGATTCCATCACGACGGCTCTCTGCGCTTTGAGGGAGCTGTCCAATAACTTCTCTTCGCCAGCGGCTGGCCGCCCGGCTGGCCCCTTACCGGCCCCAGACGCTGCAGCGTCCCGACCTGACCCCCACCGGGGTGCTGTTGCTGCTGGTCGGCTCGAGCGAGCCCGAGATCATCCTGACGAGGCGCAGCGAGCACCTGAGCCGGCACCCGGGCCAGATATCCTGTCCTGGTGGGGTCCGAGAGGAGGGTGATGCCGACCTTCGCGCCACCGCCCTGCGCGAGTGCCACGAGGAGATCGGCCTGCCGCCCGAGCGGGTCGAGGTGCTCGGTCAACTTGACGACGTTTGGACACCCAGCGGCTTTCTGCTCACACCCTTCGTGGGCTGGACCGATCCTCCGGTCGAGCTCTCGGTCTGCAGCGAGGTGGCTGAGATCCTTTCCATCCCGCTGGGAGAGTTGCTCGACCCGGAGGTCTTCGAGATGGAAGAGCACTGGCTGGGCGAGCAGAAGCTTCTGGTGGGCGCCTTTCGCTTGAGGCAGGCCCACGTCTGGGGAGCTACCGCGCGTCTGGTGCAGCGCCTGCTGGAGGTGGGCCTCGAGTGGAAGCCACCGCGATGAAAGTGGTGCTGCTGGCCGGCGGGGTAGGCGGCTCGCGCCTGGCCGATGGGATGGCCCGCCTGCTGGGCTCGGATCTGACCGTGGTGGTCAACACCGGGGACGACTTTGACCACTATGGCCTGCGCATCTGTCCCGACCTGGATACGGTGCTCTATACCCTGTCCGGCCTGGGCGACCCCGAGCGGGGTTGGGGCCTGGCGGGCGAGACCTACAATTGCCTGGAGGCCCTGGAGCGGCTGGGGGAGGAGCCCTGGTTCCTGCTCGGCGACGGCGACCTGGCCACCCACCTGTGGCGCCGCCAAGCCCTGGACCGGGGCCTGCGGCTCACCCAGGTCACCGATCACCTGCGCCGGCGGTTGGGGGTGACCTGCCGGGTGCTGCCGATGGCGGACGAGCCGGTGGCTACCAGAGTGCGCACCGACGAGGGCTGGCTTAGCTTTCAAGACTATTTCGTGCGTCACAAGCACCAGCCCGCGGTGCGCGAGCTGGCCTTCCAGGGCAGCCCGGGTCTGAGCCCCGAGCTCGAGCAGGCATTGACCGAGGCCGAGCTGACCGTGCTGGCCCCCTCGAACCCGTTCGTGAGCCTGCTGCCCATCCTGCGGGTCAGTGGGTTGGCCGAGCGGCTGCCGCGCCCCCGGCTGGCGGTCAGCCCCATCGTGGCCGGACGGGCCCTGAAAGGGCCGGCGGCGGCCATGCTGGCTTCGCTGGGTTTCCCGGTTTCGGCGGCGGGGGCGGCCCTGGCCCTGGAGGGCCACCTGGACGAGTTGATCTGCGATGAGCAGGATCGTGCTCTGGAGCTGCCCTGTCCGGCTCGTTTCCTGCCCACCGTCATGCGCAATCCGGAGGACCGCCTGGAGCTGGCCCGGAGGATCCTCGAAGGGTGGCCCGAAAGCCCGGGCTGATGTTGATCCGAGCCGTCATACCGGTCAATCGCCTGGAGCAGGCCAAGAGCCGTCTGGCCAAGGTAATCAGCGACCGCAGGGAGCTGGTTCTGGAGCTGCTCTCTCGGGTGGTGCAGGCGGTCAAGCCGTGCGTGGACGAAGTGCTGATCGTCAGTCCGGACGACCGGCTCAAGCCCGAAGCCGCCCGCCTCGGCGTGAGCTTCCTGCTGCAGCGCTCCAGCGGCCTCAATCCTGCCCTGGATGAGGCTCGCTCTCACCTGGGCGAGGGCCCGTTGCTGGTGGTGCTGGGTGACCTTCCCCAATTGACCGAGCCGGACGTGCGCGCCCTGCTGCTTCGGCCCGAAGAGGTGCTGCTGGCTCCTGACCGCGACCAGAATGGCACCAATCTGATGTTCCTGCGCTCCACCCGGAGCTTCATGTTTCAGTATGGTCCGGGTAGCTTCGTGCGTCACTTCAGCCAGGCGCTGGGACGGGGCCTGACGGTGGGCGTGCACCGCTCGAGCGGCACCGAGGTCGACCTGGATGCTCCTGTCGACCTGCCCCAACTTGCGTGGACGAGCTGCGACTGATCCCCGTCCGGGGTGTTCCCGAGATCCAGCCCGGAGAGGACGTGGCCAGGCTGCTCGCGCCCCTGCTCACGCAACTGGCTCGGCCGGGCGACGTTCTGGTGGTGACCCATAAAGTGCTCAGCAAGGCCGAAGGACGGCTGGTCGATCTGACCGATGTGCAGCCATCGGCCCTGGCCCGGAGCCACGCCCAGGCCTGGGGCAAGGACCCCCGCCAGGTCGAGGTGGTGCTGCGCGAGAGCGGGTCTATTCTGCGCATGGAAGGCCCGGTCATCGTCGCGCGCACCCGCCACGGGCTCGTGTGCGCCAATGCAGGGGTTGACCGCAGCAATGTGCCCGGTGAATCGGTGTGCCTTCTCCCCGACGATCCAGACGCCTCGGCCAGCCGACTTTACCAGGCGCTGGAGACAGCTCTGGGTTTTGCCATGCCGGTCGTGATCAGCGATTCGTTCGGCCGGCCCTGGCGGCTGGGCATCGTCAACGTCGCCATCGGCCTGGCCGGCATGGCCCCTTTCACCGACTATCGAGGCCGGACCGATCCCCACGGCTACAAGCTGGAGGCCAGCCTGATGGCCACCGCCGACGCTATCGCAGCGGCCGCCGAGCTGGTGATGGGCAAGACCGACCGGGTGCCAGCCGCCCTGGTGCGCGGCCTGGAGCTGAGCGGCTCGCCGGGCTGCGCGGCCGAGCTGATCCGTCCCGGTGAGCAGGATCTCTTTCGTTGACCGGGCGAAGTGAGCCGATATGAATCGGATCAAGAACAAGCACCTCGGCTACTGCGCGATGTTCGAGCAGTTCCACCCCAACGATATGCTGGTCTGGTGCGAGCAGGCGGAGAAGCTGGGCTTTGGCAGCATCATGGCCAGCGATCACTTCCATCCCTGGACTCCTCAGCAGGGCCACAGCGCTTTCGTGTGGACCTGGATGGGGGCCCTGGGGGCGCGCACCTCGCTGCCTTTCGGGACCGGGGTGACGCCGCCCGGTTATCGCTACCATCCGGCCCTGGTGGCCCAGATGGCCTGCACGGTCGAAGCCATGTACCCGGGGCGCTTCTGGCTCGGCCTGGGGGCCGGAGAAGCCCTCAACGAGCATGTCATCGGCTGCTACTGGCCCGAGCCCCCGGTGCGCCTCGAGAAGCTGCTCGAATCGATCGAGATCATCAAGAAGCTCTTCACCGGCAAGGTGGTCAAGCACCAGGGCAAGCACTTCACCCTCGAATCGGCCCAGATCTATACCCTGCCGCCCTCCCCGCCGCCCATCCTGGTGGCTACCTCGGGCCCCATCATGAGCGCCAACACGGGCCGCTTCTGCGACGGCGTGATCACCGTAGGGGCAGCCGACGACAAGCTCTCGATGCTGATGGGCAAGTTCGAGGCAGGGGCCCGCGAGGCCGGTAAGGACCCGGCGGCCATGCCGCGGCTGATCCAGATCCACGTCTCCTGGGCCCCCAGCCTGGAGGAGGCCACCGACAACGCGGTGCGCGAATGGCCCAACGGAGGGATGAGCTTTCCCAAGGCCGATGTGCGCTCCCCGGAGGTTTTCGAGGCCATCGCCCGCATGGTGCGTCCCGAGCACTTCAAAGGCCGGGTGCTCATCTCCGAGAAGGCCGAGGACCATATTAACCTGATCAACCATCTTTACTCCAAAGGCTTCGACGGCGTCTACGTCCACAACGTGGGTCGCAACCAGGTCGAGTTTCTCAAGTTCTACGCCGCCGAAGTCTTGCCCAGCCTCGCTCTGGAGCCGGTCGGTCGTCCTGGTTGAACGCCGACCCTCCCATAGTCGGTAAGGCGCGATGAGCTGGGGACTTATCCTGCTGGGTATTCCGGCTCTGCTGCTGCTGCACGGCTTCTTCGTGGCGGCTGAGATCGGCGCGGTCTCGGCCCGCCGTCATCGGCTGGCTCAGCTGGCCGCCAACGGGGTGCGGGCCGCCGCCAGGTTCCTGCCGGTCACCCAGGACGCCGGTCGGTTTGCGGCTTACGTCTCCGCCTGCCAGGTGGGCATCAGCCTCACCGGTCTTGTCCTGGGATACTGGGGTTACGCCTTTCTGGCCCTGCCTCTCGACCCCTGGCTTGGACAGCGCTTCGAGCTCTCCGAGATGGTCGCGCGCATTCTGGCCGTCACCATCGTGCTGACCACGATGATGTCCTTGCTGGTCTTGCTGGGCGAGCTGGTGCCCAAGTCGCTGGCCCTGCTCGAGCCCGAGATGGCGGCTGTGCGCACCTCCACCTTGATGCGCAAGATGACCACCCTTCTCAAGCCCCTGACCTTCATCTATGATCGGGTGTCGCGCTTTCTTCTGGCCCGCCTGGGCTTGAGCGAGGCCGCCTGGCAGAATACCCACGTCCACTCGCCCGAGGAGATCCAGATCCTGGTGGAGGAGAGCGGCGCCCAGGGCCTGCTCGAGGAAGAGGAGCAGCGCCTGCTCGAGAACACCCTCCGGCTGCGCGACTTCACCGCCCGCCACGCCATGATCCCCCGCACCCAGATGTTCACCGCCTCGCTCGACCTGCCCATCCCCGAGCTGCTCAAGCTGCTGGCCGAGTCCAGCTATTCGCGCCTGCCGCTTTATCGCGAGTCGCCCGATCAGATCGAGGGGGTGGTGCACCTGAAAGACCTGCTCTGCCTCAGCCGCGATCCGGGCCAGGTCAAGCATGTCTCCCAGGTCATGCTGAAGGTGCCCTACGTGCCCGAGACGGTGCCCGTGGACGAGCTGTTCAATCAGTTGCAGCGCAAGCATTACCACATGGCCATCGTGGTGGACGAGTTCGGCGGCACGGCCGGCATGGTCACTCTGGAAGACCTGATCGAGCGCATCTTCGGCGACTTCGAGGACGAGTTCGACCCCCCCGAGCTGACTGCCGAGCTGCGCTCGGGGCGACTGTTCCTGGCCGGGGACGTGCTGGTGGAGGACCTCAACGAGTGGCTTGACGTCGATCTCGACTCGGACCTGGCCGACTCGGTCGGCGGCCTGGTCGTGGCCGAGCTTGGCCAGGTGCCCGAGCCGGGGGCTGAGGTCATGATCGCCGAGATCCCCTTCCGAGTGGAGCGAGTAGAGGGCAAGTGGCTCGCCCGCGTCAGCCTGGCCGTCACCGAGGAGCAGGCAGCTCACTTTCAGGAGCACTACGACTGATGGAAGTGACCGTCGGACTGCTCGTGATCGCGGGCCTGGTGCTGCTCAACAGTCTTTTCGTGGCGGCCGAGTTCTCGCTGGTGGGCGTGCCCCAGGCGCGGCTGGCCCAGATGTCCGAGTCGGGCTCACGGGGCGCCACCGACGTGCTCGCCCTGCTCAAAGACAAAGACCGTCTCAACCGTTTCGTAGCCACGGCTCAGGTCGGGCTGGCCCTGGTCATCCTGGGTCTGGGCATGTACGGCGAGCCGCTGCTCTCGGGCTGGTTTCGCCAGGCCATGCCGAACACGGCGGGCCTGGCCACGGTTCTGGCTTTGCTGGTGCTGACCTGCCCCCACGTGGTTCTGGGTCAGGTGGTCCCCAAGGCGCTGGCCCTCACCTATGCCGTGCCCACCTCCATCACGCTGCAGGGGCCTTTGAGCCTGCTCGAGCGCCTCTTCTTTCCGGTGGTGGTCACCTTGAATGCGGCCGGCAACTCTTTGCTCAAGCTGCTCGGGGCCCACGCACTGGACCCAAAAGGGCGCCTTTTTTCGCCTGAGGAGCTCGAGCAGGTGGTGGAGGAGAGCCATCAGGGCGGTCTGCTCGAGCGCACCGAGGAGCAATTCCTCAAGAACATCTTCGACTTTCAGGGCCGCATCGTAGGCCGCGTGATGACGGCCCGCACGCGGGTCTTTGGATTGAGCGTGGAGGCAGATAGGGATGAGGTTCTGGGGGCCATCCACGAGCACCGTTACACCCGCTATCCGGTTTATGAGGGCGATATGGACCACCTGGTGGGAGTCTTGCACATCAAGGACCTGGCTCGCCAGATGGTGCAAGATTACCCCTACGACCTGCGGGCGCTGCTCAGGCCGGTGCTCTATGTGCCTGCCTCGACTCCGCTGGAGGACATGGTCAACCGCTTCCGCACCGGTCGTACCCAGTTCGCGGTGGTGCTCGACGAGTTTGGCGGGATGGCCGGCGTGGTGACGGTCGAGGACGTGGTGGAGGAGGTGGTGGGGGAGATTCAAGACGAGTTCGACCAGGAGATGCCCCCCCTGGAGCGGCTCGACGACGAGACCGTGCGGGTACGAGGCGATCTGATGCTGACCGACCTGCGGCGCGAGTTCGGTGGGGAGATCCCTGAGCATCCCGAGGTCGAGACGGTGGGAGGCATGGTCATGGCCGAGCTGGGCCGGGTGCCCGAATCGGGGGATCGGGTGCGCTACGCAGGCCTCGACTTCGAGGTGGAGGAAGTGACCGGAATGGCGGTGCAGTCTTTGTTAGTACGCCGAGAGAGGGAGTAGCTCGAATGGACGGAGTTTGGGTCTACCCGGTGGATGATTCCTATCAGGAGGAGTCAAGGAGCGAGGGGGTAGCCCGCCTCAGTGAGGCCAGCACCTACCTGGTGGTCTTCCTCGAGCCCGAGCGCAGCCTGGCGCTGGCGCCCTCGGCCGACCTGGGGCACTCGTTCAGGCAGGGCGAGCGGCTCTATGATGCCATGGACGAGGTGCTGGTCTACGATTGGATGACCTCACCGGACGGTCGGCTGGTGGGCGTTCGCAACCTGCTGCCTCCCGAGAGCTTGCTGCAGGCCTACCAGCGCGAAAAATGGCCCTGGATCTCGCACGAGCAGGATGAGCTGCGCATCTGGCTCGGGGAGGAGCGGGGGGCTGACCTGAGCCAGACTGTGCACCGCTGCGTCTTCGCCGACCCGTTCCGTTCCAGTGACGCTCGCCTGGCTCTGGCCTACGACACCTACGGCCTGAAGGCAGACGAGCTGGAGAGGCTGCGCAAACTGGCCGCTCACTGGCTGCCGGTAGCAGCCGGCTGAGGCTCAGCCCCAGAGAATCCAGGTGACGGCCAGCTCGCCTCCGGTCTTGATGTTGAGCATGTCGTTGCCCGACAGGCGCATGAGGGGCACCCCGATCTTCTGCGAGAACAGATAGGGATCAAAGTCCACCCGGAAGGGTTGATACTCCCAGCCCTCCCCGGCGGGAACCGGGCACTCGAACTGGGGGATGAAAACCTTCTCCTGGGCCACGTAGCGCTTGCTGATGGCCGTCTGGACGGCCGCCTCCCAGTCCGAGTCGGAGAGCTCCCAGCCCAGGTAGATGCCATCCCCGCCCCAGCCGTCGGCGGGCTTGAGCACCAGCGTCTCGCGCCGCGCGAGCAGGGTATCCACCACCGGGCCGTCCTCCACGATGGCGGTCCAGGGCACGATGCGGCGGATGAGCTGCAGCTCATCGGCTTCCAGCAATTCTTCCATCTCCTCGCGGTGGAACAGGGCTAGCAGCGACTTGATGGTGAGGGGCTTGGCCCGGAAGGGGTTGACCATGCACACCGCCCCGGCCCGGTAGGCGTCCAGCAGAGCCCGCGCCTCCTCACCCCGGGCCAGCAGGTCTTCCACCAGCACCCGGCGGTAGACCACGTCGATGGGCTTGCCGTCGTAGTCGAGCAGACGTCCGTTCTTGAACTCGAGCTCGCGAGGGTCGGAGACGACGGTATCGATCCCGTGGGCTTTGAAGTGGTCGCGCAGGAGGGCGAACTCGGCGTGAGTGCTGACGGTGACCCAGTCCACGATGGCGATGCGGGGAGCGCCCGAGCCTCCCCAGCTCTTCCACGAGCGCAGCAGCACCTCCAGAATGCTCGGGTCGCAGGGCAGATAGTGGCCCGGGTGAAGCTGGGCAAACTGTTTCCAGGTCTCGGTCTGGGAGATGATGTCCCAGCAGGCGTCCATGAACGCCGCCCCGCCCGGGCTGTCGATGTTCAGCTCCACGATGCGGTAGCCCGAGTCGTCGGGGCTCTGGGGCGGCCCCAGAAACCCGTCCACGCGGGAAACGTGGGAGCCGTGGGGGAGGCTGGCCGGCAGCCGGATCAGGTCGCGCTCCTGGGGCGAGATGCCCAGCAGCTCCATCCAGCGGGGACGATGCAGGATGGGCTCGAGGCGGATCAGGATCTTGAGCAACTGGGCCATCTCCCGGTTGACCGGCTCCAGGCGCGAGCGGCTGACCAGAGCGGGAGCGAAGTTCAGCGGGATGGGACGATCCCCCACCACCAGCCCGGCCTGGCGCATGCGCTCGCGGATGGCCTCCAGCTCCTGGCGCGTGCCGGCGGGGTCTTTCTCCAGCAGCGAGCGGAACGTATCGGCGGCCTTCTGGGCAGCGGGGTCGGTATGCGTCATCGAGGGCGGTTCGCAGGGCTGACTCGCCCGTCCTGCAGCCGATAAGACTGCCCGTACAGGAAGGGCAGGTTGGCCGCCCCGTGGCCCACCGGCAGCCCGAAAACGAGCGGCACGCCGAGCTCGCGCAGGATCGGCTCGAGCACCTCCTCGGCGCTCCAGGGCTCGGCCTTGCTGGGCAGGCAATCCTCGAAGCTGCCCAGGGCCACGGCCAGCACCCCCTCCAGACAGCCCGACTCGCGAAGCTGGACGAGATAGCGGTCGAGGCGGTAAGGCTTCTCGTGCACGTCCTCGAGCAGCAAAATCGAGCCCCGGGCCGAGAGCTGGAAAGGAGTTCCGCACAGGCTGGCCAGCACGCACAGGTTGCCGCCCACGAGCGGGCCCTCGGCCTGGCCCGCCACCACGGTGCGTCCCACGAGCTCGGGCACGATACCCTCGGTCAGCAGGTTTCGCAGGGCCTGGCGACTTTTGGCGTCTGGGTGATGGCCGAGACTGTGCAGCACCGGGCCGTGGATCAGCTCGGTCCAGCCCCTCTGGTGAAGCGCCTGGTGGAGCACCGTGAGGTCGGAGAAGCCCACGACCGGGCGGGGCCTGTCGCCCGGGTCGAGCTGGCTCAGCAGGCGGGCGGTGCCGTAGCCCCCCCGGCTGGCCCACACCAGGTCGATGGCGGGGTTCTGGAGCGAGTGTTGCAGCTCATGCAAGCGCTCCTGGTCCGAGCCGGCGAAGTAGAGCTCGTTGCGCTCGGGGGGCAGCACCGGCTCGAAACCCCAGCCGGCGACGAGCTCGGCGTTCTGCTCGAGCCTCTTGCGGTCAGGCGGGCCCGAGGGCGAGACCACGGCCACCCGGGCTCCGGGAGGGAGGGGCAGGCTCAACGCTCTTGCAGGCCCTCGCGGGTGGACCAGCGGGGGAAGTCTGCCGGCACGCCGGGATGATTCTGGCCCCGGCACACCACCGTGCAGGAGCGCTGGTCGGGGCTGACCTGGTAGCCCCTGCGGTAGGTCGGCGTGCCGGCTGCCGGGCAGAGCTGGCGAGGATGCTCGGGGTCGAGGGCCTGGATGTAGGGCTGAAGAGCTTCCCAGTCGGGGGGAAAGTGGCCCTCGTGCTCGCGGGCATAGGTCTCCAGGCAGCGCTGCAGGCGGATCAGGGCCGTCTGGCAGGCCAGCAGATGGCCTCGCTCGCGCGCCCCGGGTCGCAAGATGACCTCGCCCACCAGGTAGGGGCCGCCCAGCACGATGAGGAGCGTAGAGCCGATCACCAGGAGAATGACTTTCTTACCGCTCAAGAGGGGTGGATTCGCGGCCCGCAGGGTGGACCCTGGTCAAAGTCTGTGTCGAAGCCTCAAAGAACGAAGAGCGCGCGGGTTGTCCGCAAGCTCAGAGCCGACCGACTTTGCCTGTGGCAGTCGCCCCCACTCAGCTTGGAGGGCCTGCTCGAGATTCAGACCACGAGTGGCGCTCTTGTTACTCGTCCAGGTCGCCGCGCTGAGGCTTGAGGGGAACGAGCACCGCTCCACCCGGACGCGATCCAGAAAGCAGCCTTCGCCGGTCTGGCTGGCGTCGGTCTGGACCCGGAACCGCAACTCGACCGTCTGGTTCTGATAGCCCGACAGGTCAAGGCGATGCTCGCGCCAGTCAGAGCGGCCGGTCAGTCGCTCTACGGTGGTCCACTGACCGTTTTGGGGCCGGGCCTCCACGTGCAGGAAATCGGCCTCGGGCTCGAGGTCGTGGCGCAGGTCGAAGGCCAGTTCGGGTTTCTGGGTCCCGGCCAGCGAGATCGGCTGGCTGATCAGGCCCAGGTTGCTGAAGTTGGAGTAGTGCCCGCTCGGGCTGTCTGTCCAGACCTTGCCGCGAGCTTCCTCGCTGACCTTGCCCCAGTGGTCGTTGCGGTGCAGGATGCCGTGCATGAAGCGGCCCAGGCGGTCCACGTCGCCGGCAGCCACCGCCTCGGCGTGCTTGCTGGAGTGATAGGCGTAGGTGCCGATCTTGCCCACCTGCAGGGCCAGGATGGCCGCCTGGGCAGGCAGTCCGGGCCCCTGCTCCGATGGCCGCGAAACTTGCCGCCACGCCGATCTGCAGCACTCCGGCGATGGTCTGGGCGGTATCGTGGTGACGCACCCCCTGAACGGCCAGGTAGAGGCCGGTGGCTCCTACGAAGCCGTTGCCGACCAGTCCCGGCAGCATGCTGCCCGCCCCCAGCCCCATGCGGGCGGCGCCATCGAGCATGGCCTCGCGGTCTCCCCGCAGGTGGCCGCTGTTGAAGCGGGCCGCGCCCAGGCCGACCACCTTCAGGCCATCCAGGATTCCCATGGTGGTGACCGCGCTGTGGTCGGTGGAGCCGATCAGGGCCGCGGTGGTCTCATCCAGGTCCATCAGGCAGAGCACGTCGCCGGTGACCTGCGCGGCCCGCGCGTGCAGCGGCTTGGCGGGCGTCTGGAGCGCCGGCGTCGGGACACGGGCTCGGCAGGTTGCGACCCTCAGTTTCACCTCCTGATCCAATCACCTGGCTCTCAAAGAACTCTGAAGATCGCAATGCCAGGTTTGGCGGCTGGCGTGCCCTCGGCTGCGTTCTACCTGCCATCCCCGGCCCCGCTGCAGAGAAACGCGAGGTCCGCGAGTTCCTGGCGGCGAACCTCAGCGGATGAAACAGCTTCTCCTGGCAGCCCTGCTGGCCACAGGCTGCGTCTCGACGTCGGCCGCCACGGCGCCCCCGCAGACCGCGGCTCATCCTGCGGCGTCCGCCACACCGGTGACAGCAGAGCCAGATACCGCGCTGGAGCGCTCCGTCTTCTACTTCCCCAGCAAGGAGCGCTACGGGGAGCTGCCGGCCGGCGTGGAGAGACTCACGCTGACCACGCCCGACGGGCTGAAGCTGCAAGCCTGGTATCTCGCCCCACCCGAGCGTAGACCGCTGGTCCTCTACTTCCACGGCAATGGCGGCAACCTGACCGGTGCGGCCGACCTGTTCGAAGACCTCCGCCAGCTCGACCTGGGCGTCCTGGCCGTGGACTACCGAGGATATGGCGAGAGCCAGGGCGAGCCGAGTGAGCAGGGGCTTTACCTGGATGCCCTGACGGCCTACGACGAGGCCGTGCGGAGAGGCCTCAAGCCAGAGCAGCTCATCCTCTATGGCCATTCCCTGGGAGGCGGCGTGGCGACCTATCTCGCGCAAGAGCGCCCCTGCGCCAGGTTGATCCTGACGGCCACGTTCACCAGCACCACCGATGTTGCCCGGCACCGCAAGGGCGAGCTGGCCGCCCGCCAGATTGACGGCTACGACAACCTCTCCCGCATCAAGCACCTGAAAATCCCGGTTTTCGTCGTGCACGGCGACAAAGACCAGACGATCCCGTTCGAGATGGGCCAGAAGCTCCACGAAGCCTGTCCCGGCTCCACTTTCTGGCGAGTTGAGGGAGCCGGTCACAATGACCTGGCAGATCATCCCGAGTTCGGCCAGCGTCTCAAGTCCTTCGTTGACTGATGCCTTCTCACAGCTTGGCCCGACCGGTAGGCTGAGCGACTCTCCCAGATCACAGACCTGAAAGCGGCTTCCGAACTGAGTTGCAACAGGTTTGCAACGCCCCCGGGTAACCTCTGGGAATGCTGGATATCGCCTACGTCCTTCTCGCCCTTGCCCTGTTGATGCTGGTGGCCTACCGGGGCTGGTCGGTGATCCTCTTCGCCCCCCTGTGCGCCCTGCTGGCGGTGCTGCTCTCGCTGGGACCCGAGCAGGTGCTGCCTTTCTATTCGCACGTGTTCATGGAGAAGCTGGTCGGTTTCCTGCAGCTCTACTTCCCGGTCTTCCTGATGGGTGCCATCTTTGGCAAGCTGATCGAGCTATCGCCCGCAACTTCGAACCACG
>QWHO01000080.1 GCA_021404945.1 bacterium CPR1 | reverse complement strand
TTCATCTGCATGCAGGCCCCTGGGCCTTGCCTGCGAACGGCCTGCCATGCCCCCTGGCTCCATCGTCTTGCTGTTCGGCCCTCCCGCGGCCGGGAAGAGCTCGCTGGCCCGCGAGGTGGTAGCCCGCTATCGAGCGCTGGGCGGCGCTCCCCCGCTGATCTATCTGGGCACTGACCCCCTGCGCGAGATGATCGCCGGGCGCTCGTTCGTGGCCAGCATCCGTCCCAGCGTCTACGAAGGCCTGCGGGTGATGGCCGAGCGAGCCGCCCGGGACGCTCACCAGGTGCTGCTCGACGGCAACTACCTCGAGCCGGGGCGCATCCGGCCCATCCAGACGGTGGCGCAACGCCTGGGGGCGCGTTTGCTGAAGGTGCTGGTGACCTGCAGCATGGACCTCGGGCTGCGTCGCAATGCCGGGCGTCTGGGCTCGGAGCGGGTGCCCGAGGAGTACCTGCGAGCGGTCTACGCGCGGGTGAAAGCGGGCCGGCGCCAGGCCGACCTGGTGCTGGACCAGGATCCGGACGGACCGACGACCAAGCCCCGCTCGAATCAAGCCCGTCAACCTCGAACTGCGAGGCGATGTTGGAGGAGTGGCGCCGGGAGGGGCATGGCCACGGGCTGGCCGCGGGGCAGATTCTGTGGGCCGCGGGCAGCACTGAAGGAGCTGCTCAAAACGCTCAAGACGCGCTGCGGGACAGGTGGGGCCCTGAAGGGCCAGACCCTGGAGATTCAGGGCGATCACCGCGAGGCCATCGAGAAGTTGCTGGGGGAACGAGGAATGAAGGTCAAGCGGGCCGGTGGGTAGATTCAGCCAACAAGACAGCTGTGCCCGGGGGCGCCTCCACGAACGTGGTGGGCCGACGCGCGGACAGGTCCAGCTGTTGAGTGTCCCGGCCCCTTAAAGAGGATTCCACCCGTTGGGCTCGAGCAGGAAGAAAACGATTCAGCTGGAGGGCCACCTCTGCACGAGAGCGAGTTCGGCCGAGCCTGGCGCAAAGAATGCGAAGCGTTCATAACTCCTCAATGGTGCCTGGGACCCGATTCGGTTAGCATTCCGGTCATGAGCGTCCTCAGCTGGGCTCGTCGCAACGTCGGTTCGAGCAGCGACTACCGCCCTGCCAACTCGATGGTCAACAAACTGCGCCGCGACGGTCTGGGAGGGGCCGCCGCCGGAGCTGGAATCGGGGCCGCCGTGGGCGGCACGGGGGGCTTTCTGTGGGGCCTGAGCAACCTGGCCAACGACCGGGTGGAGGTGGTCAACACCACCTACCAGGTGACCCGGCCGGTGCTGGTGGGAGCAGATTTCGACTCGGGCAGCAGCTACTGGGTCTCCACCGACGACAAGGGCGGGGGGTACTGGCACACTGACCCCGATGACTGGGACCCCATCATCCGCCACGATCCCACCGGAACGCCCTACGAGCGGCAAAGCTTCAAGCACACCATGCTGTTCGGTCCGGTGACGGGAGCCCTGGTCGGGCTGGGAGCCGGCGCCGTGCTGGGTGGCATCGCCGGCGCCATCACTCAGTGCGTGCTCAATCGCGACAAGGATCCTTATCAGTGGCCCCCACCTCCCCAGAAGGTGCCCTCCACGCCGGAGAAGCAGCGCCTGGCCCGACTGGCCGACCGCGCCCCGCTGCTGGGCACTGCCGCCGGCGGTGCGCTGGGATTGGGAGCAGGCATGCTGATGGGCTCCATCAGCCAGGGCAAAGCACAGAGCCTGACCCAGACCCTCTCCGAGCCCGTTTTCCAGCGCGAGCAGATCGGCTGGATCCCCTACAATCGGGACACCTCCAGCACCCGACCGTTCATGGAGTCGGGCGGTCGCATCTACTATGACAACCTGCCCCGCGACCGCTTCGGCGAGGTGCCTTTCTCCGGGCGCGAGGCGGTCCACCGCGACGTGCCAACGGGGGAATTCACCCGGCGCACGATGACCGAGCAAAGTCACAAGCTCTCGCCCCTGACGGGCGGGCTGATCGGGCTCGGTCTTGGGCTGGCCGGTGGCCTCTTGACGGGCGTGGCCAGCGGAGTCTTGCTGAAGGCGGCGGCGGGGGAGGACCCGCCTCCTGCCGGATGGTAATTTAGACGATGCGCATTGCGCTTCTGATCGTCATGCTCATGGCTCTGGCTCAGGCCGCTCCCACGAACAGTGAGATTCGACAACTGCTGGACCAGGGGAGGTTTCAGGAGGCCTCGGAAGCGGCCCGGAGCGTGCTGGCCTCAGAGCCACAGAACGTTCCGATCTGTCTCCTTCTGGGGGACGCCCTGCTCGGTCTGGGTCAGTGGGATGAAGCCCAGAAGCACTATACGCAAGCCCTGGAGTTGGCCCCACGTGACTCCCAGGTCTGCCTGCATGTGGGTCAGGCCCTGGAGACCCTGGGCGACAGCTCGAGCAGCAGAAGGCCACGATTCAGAAGCTGATGCAATGACCCTCAGGGCCAAGCCTTCCAGGCGCTCACCCGGAGGCTTCAGACGCTTCAGGGGCAGCTCGAGACCGCCCGCAATGATGCGGCCACCGCTGAGGCAAACCGAAATGCCGCTTATCAGTATTCCAGGGACCGCGGCTACGGCCCGGACCGGGGAGACAACGGCCCCCTCAACACCTCGGGGCCAAGTATGAGCACCGGCGGCGGCAATGGTTCGAGCCCGGGCTGCGGTGCACCCTGTAAGTAGGTTCGGCAGGCCCGTCAGGAACATACTCCCTCCCGTGCGGCAAGCGAAGGGATCATCAGAATCGTCCCACCCGGGCAGGCCCTTGCGAGCCCGGCGCAGAATCGCCGGGGCGTGTTTCGCGCCCTCCTCCTGATCCTCGCCATGACGCTGGTCTCGGCCTGCTCCCAGGGCCCGCCCAGGAAGCGGGTGGTGGTCTACACCCCCTTTCCCCAGCTCACCGCCATCGCCCTGGCCGAGGCTTTCGAGGCGAAGTACCCTCACATCGAGGTGGAGCAGGTCATGGAGGGCACCACCAAGGTTTACGGCCGCATCAAGGCCGAGCGCGAGAACCCGCGAGCCGACGTGTGGTATGGCGCGGCCGGGATGATCCCCTTTATCGACGCTACCCGCGAGGGGTTGCTCGAGCCCTACATCCCTAAAGGCTACGAGGGCATGGGTGAGCGGCGAGGCAACCTCTTGCTGCGCGACAAAGACTGGCACTGGATGGGCATGTCGGTCATCGGGCTGGGCTTTGCCTTCAATCCCCAGGTGGTCCCCCCCGAGCAGGCCCCCAGGACCTGGAACGACTTCATCGACCCGCGCTGGAAGGGCAAGATCGAGATGTGGGACCCCTCCTCGAGCGGCACCGCCATGCTCTTTCTCAACGCCGCCCTGCTGCGGGCCATCCAGGAAGGCAAAGGCGAGGAGGCCGGCTGGGACTATCTCAAGGCCTTCTGGGTCAACCTCAAGGGCTACACCAAGGAGGGCAAGCCGGCCTTCAGCGTGGCCCGGGGCGAGGTGGAGCTGGGCATTCACTTCGAGCACCAGGTGCTGGAGTTCTTGGAAGAGCAGACGGCCGGCCTGGACCTGGGCGAGCAGCGCGAGAACATCCGCTGGGTGCTGCCTCCCGACAGCCCCATCACGGTGGATCCCATCGCCCTGGTCAAGGGCTGCAAGAACCCCGAGGAAGCCAGGCTCTTCATCGACTTCGTGGTAGGAAAGGAAGGCCAGGCCATCGTGAACCGCCTGTTCTTCACCATCGACCCCGGTTTCCCGCCCCCCAAAGGCCTCAAGGGCCTCACCTACGACGAGTTCATCAGCCGGGCCATGCGCCTGGAGCCGGACTGGATGGCCGAGCACCTCGAGCCCATCAAGAAGCGCTGGCAAAACGAAGTGGAGGAGATCGACAAGTGAGCCAGGTCGTGCTTCGCAACCTCACCAAGCAGTTCGGGCCGGCGCTGGCGGTGGACAACGTCAACCTCGAGATCGCGCAGGGCGAGCTGTTCTCGCTGCTCGGCTCGAGCGGCTGCGGCAAGACCACCACCCTGCGCTGCGTGGCCGGGCTCGAGCTGCCGACCAGCGGCGAGATCCTGCTCGGCGAGCGCAACGTAGCCCAGGTGCCGCCTTACGACCGCGACTGCGGGATGGTCTTTCAGAACTACGCCCTCTTCCCTCACATGACGGTGGCCGACAACGTGGCCTACGGCCTGATGGCCCGCCGCTACCGCCAGGCCGGGCTGCTGGGCAAGCTTTCCAACCTGGTGCGCACCGTGACCGCCAGCATCCCCCCCGAGGAGCGCAAGCAGGTGGCCGAGGCGCTCGACCTGGTGGAGATGGGTCACCTGGGCGAGCGCCGTCCCAACCAGCTCTCCGGCGGCCAGCAGCAGCGCGTGGCCCTGGCCCGGGCGCTGGTCACCCGGCCCCAGGTGCTGCTCTTCGACGAGCCGCTCGGAGCCCTGGACGCCAAGCTGCGCGTCAAGGTGCGCGAGGAGATCCGGCGCATCCAACAGCGAGCCGGTATCACCACGCTCTACGTCACCCACGACCAGGAGGAGGCCCTGTCCATCTCCGACCGCATCGCGGTCATGAACGGCGGCAAGGTGATCCAGATGGGCAGCCCGGAAGACCTTTACCTGCGCCCCCAGAGCCGCTTTCTGGCCGACTTCATCGGGCTGACCAACATCTTCTCGGGCAAGGCCGGAGACTCCAGCGTAACTCTGGAGGGCGTCGAGCTGAAGACCACCGGGACGCCCTGCGCATCCTGGGCGAGGACGAGAGCGCCCCCAACCAGATGGATGCGAAAGTCGCCCTGCGCATGTTCTTGGGCACTATCATCAAGTACGAGGTGGAATCGGCCGGCCGCACCTGGACGGTGGCCGCTCCCCAGCAGGCCAGCCGGCGTGAGTATGACCCGGGGGAAAGCGTGCGGTTGGGCTGCGAGCCTTCCGACGTGCTGGTCCTGCGTGATTAGCCTGCTCTTCTGGCTGCTGGCCCTGGCCCTGGTGGTCGTGCCGTTGGTGCGACCGGCCTGGACGCGGGCCGTGCTGGTGCTGGCCGTCAGCCTCTTCTTGCTGCTTTTTCTGGGCCTGCCCATCATGGGACTGGTGCTGGTGGGTTTCACCGGCGAGCCGATCAACCTGCCCGGGCTGCTCTTGACCCTGGACCTCCCGGGGCTGCTCAGGGAGCTGAGCCAGACTCCCCCCGGTCTGAAATACTACAGCGAGTTCTTCCAGTATCCGCGCTACTGGCAGGGTCTTCTCAACAGCGTGGGCGTGGCCCCGCTGGCGACCTCCCTCTCGTGGCTCGTGGGCCTGCCCGTGCAGGTCTTTTTGAAGCCATCCCAGCGCAGGTGGTTGGGCCTGCCTCTGATGGGCTCAGTCTTCCTGCTCACCCTGCTCTTCTGCCTGGCCCTCAAGGAAGGCAACCTGGGCGAGCGGTTGCTCTACGCCTTCGGATTCAGCCCCCTGGTCAGCCTGGCGGCTACCGTCCTGGGCGTCAGCGTGGCCTTCTGCCTGACCCGCACCACCATGCCGGGCCGACACTGGATCCGCCTGCTATGCGTCGTGCCCCTGGCTATCCCGTCCTTCCTGGCGGCGCTCTCCTTCAAGATCCTGATGGGTGACGCCGGCATCCTGACCAACCTGATGGAGGCCGTCGGCCTGGTTCACCCCTTTGCGTCCCAATCGGTGCTCTCGGCCGGCTGCGTGCAGGCCTTCCTGGAGTTTCCTCTGGTCATGCTGACCACCGCCGCCGCCCTGGACCGCATGGATCCCAGTCTTGGCGAGGCCGCCGAGGTCATGGGGGCGCGCCGCAACTTCACCCTGTGGACGGTCAGCCTGCCGGTCATCCTGCCCGGCATTTCGGCCGGGGCACTGCTGGTCTTCATCCGCTCCTTCGGCGACTTCGGCACCCTCGAATTGCTGGTGCCCACCAGCTACAGGCTGATCGTGCTGGAAGCCTACCGCGACCAGTCCGGCTCCACCTACTGGGGGGGCGCCTCCATGCTCAGCACCCTGATGATCCTGACCATCTTGCTGCTCCTGGCCCTGCAAAAGTACTTCGTGGAGCGGGGCAGTTTCCAGACCGTGACGGGTCGCTCGGGCGCCTCCGGAGGGCTCTCCAAATCGCCCCTGGTGCGCTACGGGGCGCTGCTCTGGTGCCTGGCCGTTCTCTCGGTGCCGGCCGCCCTGCTGGCCACGATGGGTCTCATCTCACTTGCCGCCGGCTGGGGCGCGGAGACTTTCCCCACCCACTACACCTTCGCTCGCTATCAGCATATTTTCTCCGACCTGATGCGGCCCAACTCCCCTCTGATCAACAGTTTCAAGCTGGTGCTGCCGGCCCTGGGCGGAGCCCTGGTGCTCTCCTTCACGGTGGCCTACCTGATCTCGCGCAGCCGCCACTGGAGCCGACACCTGCTCGACTTCGCCGTGGCCCTGCCCTTCGTGGTGCCAGGGGTGGCCTTCGCGGTGGCCCTGATCGGGGCGTTCAACAATCCCCCGCTGCCCCTCCACTTCACGGTCACCCTGGTGATCATCGCCTACATCGTCACCCGCATGCCCTACGGGGTGCGCTCCACCCTGGCCTCCTTCCAGCAAATCGGCATCTCGATGGAGGAAGCGAGCAAGACGATGGGCGCCCCTGCCGGCCTGACCCTGTGGAAGGTGACCGTGCCCCTGGTGTTGCCGGGCCTGCTGGCGGGCGGGATCATGGCCTTCATCTCCATGATGCAGGACGTGGCCATCACCATGATGATCTGCCCGCCCAAGTCGTATCCGGCCGGCATGTTCGTCTTCCACGCCATCACCAATGGGCGGATCTTCGAAGCTTCGGCCTACGGACTGGTGCTGCTCGGCCTGATCCTGGTCCCCTACATGCTCGCCTACCGTCTGGGGGGAGTCAAATCGAGCTTGTGAAGCGCTCCGCATTGCGCTCTCGAGGAATTTGCAGGGCGCCTCTCAGCAGATTTTCCACAGTCCCGCGCGTTCTGATTCTGAACAGGTCAAGGCGCGAGACTGTAGAACCCTCAAGGAATTTCCGGGGAGGAGCCTGTTAAGACTTTGGCTGACGAGACCACGACCAAAACGGCAAACTACGAGTTCAGTGAAGAGGAGAACAAGCTCTTCGTGTCTCTGACGCGCAACATGCGCATTCTTTCCTACTCACTTTTCATGGGTGGAGCGCTCTATGTCATTTACGGCTGCTTCCTGGCCCTGCAACTGGCCGGGACCACCAGCGGGCTCCCCGTGCTCTTCCCCGTCATCTTGTCGGTCTTTGCCGCTTTCATCATCATGTTTCTCGGGCTCTACCTGAAAAAGGCTTCGGCCGACTTCGTGCAGATCGTCTGCACCGAGGGGAGCGACATCTCCCACCTGATGCACGGGATGGCCCAGATGAGGCAATTATTTGCGGTGGCCGCCTACCTGGCCTGGCCGATGGTGCTGGCCCTGCTGGTAGCCGTCCTGACGGGCAGCTACTACACCCAGGTGGCCTACAGTATCAATTCTTTTTAAGGACGTCCGGTTAGACTCGGGGCGATATGCTGCAGCCCCTGGGTCTGAATGCCTATACGCCGCCACCCGGGTCTCGCGAGCAAAAGGAGCCAGCCGAGGATGTGGCGATTCCTCTGCCAGCCCCCCAGGACGAGACCGAGGATAGCTCCCTCGTCGGGCTGCGACGAACGGCGGCTCTGGGGTTCCTGGCCTTCGCCAGCCTGGTTCCAGCCCTGTCCCTCGCCCAGGAGAAGCCGGTGGAGGAAGTGGACGCTCGGGCCGTATCCAAGACGGATACAGCCGCGACCCTGGACAACGGTCTCAGCCCCGCCCACGCCCGGGGATGGCGCTCCTTTGGTCACGAAACGCGGGGCGGAGCCTGGTTCGACCGGGCCGGCAACTGGGCCGATACCCACACCGCCGTCACCGCCGACCAGTTTGCAGCCATGCCCGCGGCCCAGCAGAAAGCTTTTGCCACCCGGGTCGGCGTCAAGCTTGAAGAGATCAGGGGCGGGGATGCCGAGCGAGTGATGATTCACCCGGCCGTGGGCAGGGCTGTGCCGGGTGAGCTGGTGGATACCCAGCGCTCTTATGGAGAAGAGCCGGACGGCACACGACGCTTCGGGCACCGCCCCGTGGCCGGCCAGCTCTTCAACCAGGGTCGCTGGAAAGATACCGGAACCCTGGTTTCCTCTGACCAGGCGGCGGCCATGGCCCCCGAGCAGCGGGCCCTTCTGGGGGAGGACGTGCGGCTGGGCAACCCGGCCCGGGCGGTGGTGGAGCTGGACACCAGCAAAGACGACCCCAAGATGGTCGAGCTGCTCCAGAAGAAACCCGGTCTCCTGGTGCGTTTCCAGGGCCACAGGATGAAACCGGCCACGGCTCTGGCCTACGCCCGCCTGGAAAAGAAGCTGGCCGAGCACTTCCCGGGCCGCGAGGTGCGCATCACCTCGACCACGGCCGGCCGACACACCGACCCGGCCCACAAGAACGGTCTGGCGATGGATTTCGTGGTCGAGAACCTGACCCGTGAGGAATCCAAGCTGGTCGAAGAGCTTTCCTGGCAGTCGGGCTTCAAGCCTTTCAACGAGTACGTGCGCACCAGCAAGTATAAAACGGGGGACCACATGCACGTGGTGGTCATCGAGCGGCGCTGATGGGCTTCTCGCGCCGGAACCTGATTCCACCGACTCAATCGAACCCCGGAACCTGAATGCCCGCCAGGGCCCCCTCGGGCAGTCCAAACCGCTGACTGAGGCGATTCAGACGGGGCTTGAGGGCCTCCCGGCCGGGCCGCTCGACCGACACCTCGATGTCACTCTGCAGGGCGTTCTCCCACAGGGTGCCAGTGCGCTTGTTCTGATAAAGATCGAGCAAAGCTGCCACCAGCGGGCGCTCGGCCGGGGTCAGATCGGAAGGCAAGAAAGCGTAAAGCTCCATCACCAGCGGCACGAAGCGGGCCGAGCGCACCTGCAAGAGCTGGATCTGGCGCGGCTCGAAGGCGCGCTCGGTGCGATAGGAGTGCTCGATGACGTCCATCCCTCGAGGCGGTTTGGAGCCCTCCTCCACCAGCCGCACCACCCGCACCTCGGCGGCGCGGCGCTGGCGCTCGACCAGCTCCAAGAAGAGCGGCGAGGGCTTTCCGGGCTCGATGAAGACGCCCACTTCCTGGCCCGGACCCTGGTGAAACACCGTATACGGCCCGTGCCAACCGCCCAGGACCGGGGGCCGAGACGACTCCTCCAGCCAGGATCGGTGGTAGAGCTGAACCCGCTCGGAACCCTCGCGCATGAGCTGATGCAGCGACTTCTTCTCGCTGCGGGCCAGCTTGCGGAAACCCTCGACCAGCTCCAGGCCGGTCTCCCGCACCTCAGCCTCGCTTACCACTGCAAGATAGACGTGGTCGAGGTGGCTGCGATCAGACCGGCATCCCTGCTGGGCGGCCGCCAGGGTCTCGGCCAGGGACTGGGCCAGCTCGTCCACCACGTGACCCTGCTGGTCGGTAAACGGCAGCTTCAGCGGCTCGAGCTCGTCCTTGCGAGCCAGCTCCGAGACCCACACCCGGATCTGCTCGAGCTGGCGAGCTACCTCGTCGCGGTCGAGCAGGTCTTCCTGAGTGGGCTGCAGCGTGCTGGCTCCCACCTCCACCAGTCCCGGCAGATCCTCCAGCAGCACCAACCGAACCAATCCTTCGGTGGCGGCGGCGACCAGGACCGGGTCGGGCTCTTGGAGCACGCTGGCCAGCAGGTCTTCAGCCAGGATGCGGGTCTGGCCCTCGCCCGCACCGTCGCGCGTGGCCAGCAGACGGGCGGCCGTCAGGCGCACCTCGGGCTCTTCCGAGAAGAGCTGATCGGAGAGACGCTGGCGCACCAGAGCGGCCAGGCGCTTTCCGTCAAACTGTTTGTAGGCGCCCCGCAGCTTGAGCGTGTCATCCTCGCACAGGCGCAGTACCACCGGCAGAGCCAGCCAGTCCATGCGCTCGGCGGTGCGCAGAGCCTGAGCCAGGGGCGCGTAGAAGTGGAAATCCAGCGTGCGATCTTCCTCCAGGACAGCCAGCAGGCCCTCGAGGGTGTCCTTGTGAACCAGACCTTCGAGCAGCGAATGGGCCCGGTCGGTGCGCAGGAAGCGGAGCAGGGTGGTGAGCAGCTCGGGGTTGGCCCGCAAGGACTCGCGCTGCACCGGACGCACCGCCTCGTGCACCGCGTGCACCAGCCGCGAGCGCAAGAGATAGCGCTCCGGCTCGGCCGAATCGAAGCGAACCAGGCTGGAGCTCTCGAGCTCGCGCAGCCGGGCCGGAAAAACCTCGGGCCGCTGCACCGTCATCCCCTGCCCCGAGTGCACCGTCCAGAAATCGCCCTGACGGCCCAGCACCTGAGAACCACTGACCGGCTCGGGAGGGGAGAGCATGACCAGCCCGGAGAATTCAAGCTCATATTCCAACTCGACACGGGCGGCGTCGGCAGCCACGGCCAACCGCTCCCACCAGCGACCAGGGCTGCCCTGACGGCGGTAGCAGGCGATCAGGCTGCTGGCTGAGGCTCGCGTCAGCTCGGCCAGAAAGTCCGCACTGTCGGCTGGCAGGGCTTCATCCAGGGCCAGCGCCACCAGGGGAAGCCCGAATGCCTGAGCAGCCGCCACCATGGCGTAGAGCGATGTATCCACGGTATCGGCGTGCTCGATCAACTCCGGGAGCATCTCGGGTCCGAGCAGTCCCGCGTCGGTGTCCACGAACAGACAGATGGCCATCATGGTGTGGGGATTCATGGGCTTACCCCGATCCACCAGCAGGCCGGTCAGAGCCGTCTGCTCGTCGTTAACCCGGAAGTGGCCCGTCGGATGCACCTCGCGCAGCTTCTTTGCGAAATCCCTCACCCGCTCGTTGCCGCTGTCACGGGCCAGGTCTTCGAGCACGTCCAGGGCCGTGCGCCGGGTGCGCAAACCGGCCATGGCGCGGGCGAAGTCGCTCTCGCCCGCGCCTCCGAAAGCGTCCTGCACCAGGCCCAGGTCGGCCGGCTCGACCCTCCAATCGCTCAGAGCGCCGCGGCTGGCCCGGGCCAGCAGTGCAAAGGCAGCTACCGTGTTGGCCTGAAAGCGCAGCTGCATGGCCAGCTCGTGCACCGAGACCTGACTTTCGGTATCCAGCGTCACCTCGGCCGGCGAGAGGCCCTCAAGACGGGCCGCCAGCTCGGGCCGAGCCGCGCGGGCCAGGTTCAAGAGCACCGAATGGAGCGTGCGCTTCTCCTGGGTGAGCCCCCGCAACAGCTCTCCCATCTCGTGAACAGGCAACGTAGCCGGCACGACGGGGGGAGGCACGGGCGAAGGCTCGGGAACGGGCGGCGCCGGCGCAATGGGAGCAGCCTCCGCCTCCCCCGCTGGCGCGCGACCGAACAACTTGTTCCAAAAGGCCATGACCGGCGGGGAAGTTCCCTGAAGATCTCCTGAAGGCCTGCCTGGCCAAACCTCGTTGCGGTGCGCTCAACATTCCAGGCCCGCGCATTGACCATGCTATGAACTCATGCCAGGTTGATCGCCCTTCCACTTCACTTCGTCGTGCGTTTCGAAAGGCAGGACGAAGTTTAGAAGTCGGTCTCCTCGGGAGCGGCCGTGGGAGCAGGAAGCGGCGCGGGGGCTGGCTGGGGCGGAGGGAGAATCTCCATAGGCGTGGGCGGAGCAGTGGACGGCCCTTCATCCACCCATTCATCCGAGGGGGTCTCCTCGGCCAGGGGCACGTCCTCGCCTGCCACTGGCTCATCGGGGGGCAAGAGGTCAGCCGGAGGAGGGGCGACATCAGATGCCTTCAGGTGCACCTTGCAGATGTCAGCCGGGGCAGCGGATGGCTTCATCAAGACGTCCTCCACCTCGGGACAGCCCTCGGTGGCCATCAGGCGTGTCTGCGAGCAGAGCCGGAGGCTCACCTCGCGGTCTGGCCGAGCGGGAGCGGCCGCGCTGGGCCGAGTCGGCCTGGGGAAGCTCCCCACCGGAGCCCCCTGCAGGGCCACCCCCATGATCTGGCGGAAGATCGCGGCCGGCAGGTCGCCACCAAACGAGCGCCACATCGGCGAGTTGTCGTTGTTTCCGACCCACACCGCCAGCGTAAACTGAGGGGAGAAACCGCAAAACCAGGCGTCCTTGAAGCTATCGGTGGTACCCGTTTTTCCTGCGATAGGCCGACCAGGAACCTGGGCCCGGGTGCCCGTGCCGGAGGTCACCACGCTGACCAGCATGTCGGTCAGCGAGCTGGCGGTCTCGGGCCGCAGCACCGGGAAGTCATCCGGGCGCCGGTGGTCTTCCACGACCTCACCGTGGGAGTCCTGAACGAGCTTGATGGCCGTGGGGCGGCGGCGGATGCCGCCGTTGGCAACCACCGAGAACACCTCCGCCATCTCGAGCGGGGAGACCTCGGTGGAGCCGAGAGCGATGGAAAGGTGGGGGGGCAGCTCTTGCTTGATACCCATCTTGTAGGCCAGCGAGATGACCGGGTCGATGCCCAGCTGGGAAAGAAGCTTGACCGCCACCACGTTGCGCGAGTGTTGCAGAGCGGTTCGAAGCGGGATCTCGCCCATGAACTGACCATCCGAGTTCTTGGGCGTCCAGGTCGTGCCCCCCACATTGTAGCTGACGGGCGAATCGGCCACCACGCTGTCGGGGGCAAAGCCGTTCTCAAGCGCGCACGCGTAGACGATCACCTTGAACGAAGAGCCTGGCTGGCGCAGAGCCTGCCAGGCCCGATTGAACTGGTTGGTCTTGCTGTAACCCGTGCCTCCCACCATGGCCCGGATATAGCCGGTCTGGTTCTCAACCAGCACAGCCGCCCCGGTGTCCACGTTGAGCGCGTAAGCAGCGTTCTGCACTTCCTCGCGCAGGATCCGCTCGGCTTGTTGCTGCACCTTGATGTCGAGCGTGGTGTGAACCTTCAAGCCGCTCCGATAGAGCACTTCCTCGGGATAGCGCACGGACAGCTCGCGAATCACGTAGGTCGTGAAGTAGGGGTACTTGAGGAGGGTGGTCGTCTTGTCGCGCTGCGAATCGGGAAAGCGCATGGCCTGAACCTCGGCCACCGCCTTCTTATGCTCGGAAGGGGTCAGAGCCTCCACCGCCAGCATGCGCCCCAGCACGACCTCGGCTCTTGTCCGGGCGGCCTTCGGATCGACCAGGGGGGAATAGGCCGAGGGAGCCTGCAGCAGCCCCACCAGCAAGGCTGATTCGGCCGCTGACAGCTTGTCGGCAGGCTTCTCGCGATAGAGGCTGGCGGCGGCCGCGATGCCGTAAGCCCCGGCCCCGAAGTAGACTTGATTGAGATAGAGCTCGAGAATCTTGTCCTTGCTGTATTCCTTCTCGATCCGCTGGGCCAGTACGGCCTCCTTGACCTTTCGCTTCATGCTGGGCTCGGGAGACAGGAACAGGTTGCGAGCCAACTGCATGGTGATGGTGGATGCACCCTCGCGCCGACCCCTGTGGGTCAAATCGACGTAGACGGCGCGGCCCACGCCCACCCAGTCCACCCCGCCATGCTCATAGAATCGAGAGTCTTCGGTTGCCAGCAGGGCCTGGACCACGCCCGGAGCGATCCTCTTGAGGGGCACCCAGGTGCGATTCTCCTGAAACAAAGTGGCGATGAGAGAGCCATCGGCGGCATAAATGCGTGTCGTCTCGGCGGGCTCGTAATGGTCGAGCCGGCGCACGTCGGGCAGGCCCTGAGAGAGCTCGGAAACCATGCGGTAGGCCACCGCAAACGCGACCAGGCCTCCGGCCAGGGCGAGCAGAAAGCCCATGAGTAAAAACCGCATGAGCATTGTCAAGCAGCCAACCCGGCGCCTGGCTTCCTTCTTTCGCCCGCCCATCAAGAGGATTTTCGCCCTCGGAAGGGCGAGCCCTACCCGGAGGGGAATGAAGCGACCCAGACCGTGGCCCGCAAAGCTCTCGTAAACCCAAGCCAGCTGAAAGCGCTGCGCGATCTGTTGAGCCTTCCTCCGGATGGCTATCAGGCCGTGCTCGAGGAGTATCGACGCCTGCGCATCGATGCCCAGGAACGTCATGAGGCTGAGCTCTACCTGGGAATGCAGTCCTTTCGCCTGTGGCTTTTGATCACCAATTTCGCGCGCAACCGACCTTCCGAGGAAGAGCTCCAGTCGATTCTGCAAGAGGCCCTGTCCGCCCTGGAGAGCCAGGACAACAGTGGCTACCAGCGTCTACGGGTGCGCTTGAAGGCCTATGCCGGGCCTGCCGACCCGGAAATGGACGGCGAGCCGCCCGAGAGCCCTGCTCTAGAGGTCTTTACATCCTTCATCCAGCGCATGGAGCTTCCCCGATTTGCCAAGGGGGCCGAAATCCCCAAGGCCGAGGACGTACTGACCGGGGTGCTCTACACCCACGTCTTGGAACCGCTGGCCAGGAAGCTGGAAGCAGAAGAATGGCAGTGCCAGAGCCTCAAGGAATCGATGGCTTTGAAGGCAGCGCTGTGGGCGGCCACCGAATCGGATACCACGAAAATCAACCGCGAGAAACAGAGCAAAGCCAACATCGGGCAGATAGCCATGTGGCTGGTGGCCTTTCTGATGCTGGCCGGGATGGCCTTCGGTGGCTGGAAGATGGGCCTGTTCTGGGCCAAGAACAGCGACCCGATGAAGGCCCTGAACCAGGCCAAAACGGCCTTGAAAGCCTCTGACCTGGACGGTGCTATCAACCATGGCGAGCTGGCCCTGGAGCTGTGGAAAGAGCGGAAGGGGTCGGCAGCCGAGACGCGTCCGGTCCGCGAGCTTCTGAGCGAGGCCTACGCCAGGAGCGGACAACTCGACAAGTCGCGCGAGCAGCTGCAGGCCCTGGTCAAGAACTTCCCCAAGGAGAAGCGCTACCAGAAGCGCCTCAAAGAGTTGGAAGCAGCCAGCAAGAAACCCAAGAAGTAGACTCCCTCCCCGAATGTCCGGGGCCCGAGCCACCCGTTTGCATGAAGCCAAACCGGGCATCGATGCGTCATAATACGGCTATGATGATTCTTAGCGAGATGTCCCGCCAGCTCACCGAGCTGGTCCAGAAGGCCGGAGAGCTCACCGTGGCCGTGGATGCGCGCCGCCGGTTAACCTCGAGCGGCATCCTCTGGGGGGGCGACCTGGTGGTCACCGCCGCCCATGCCATCAAACGCGATCAGGGGCTCACCGTCTTTCTGCCAGACGGTCGCGAGCTGCCGGCCAACCTGGCCGCCCGCGACCCTGGCCGGGACCTGGCCCTGCTCAAAGTCGAAGGGCTGGAGCAGGCGCCCCCCAGCCTGGCCGAGCCGCCCGTGGTCGGTCAGCTGGTGCTGGCCGTGGCCCGCTCGCCGGTGGACGGCCTGGGCTGCTCGCTGGGTATTCTCAGCGAGCGCGGTGGGCCCTGGCGCACTTACGCGGGCTCGCGTTTGGAGCAACATCTGCAACCCGACCTCAGACTTTATCCCGGCTACTCGGGTGGCCCCCTGGTGGATACCGAGGGCCGTTTGATCGGCCTCAACACCGACGCGCTGACCCGGGTCGGAGTCGTGACCGTAGCAGCCAGCACGATCGGCGAGTTCGTGGAGAGCTGGCAGAAAGGAGCTCGGATCAGTCGGGCCTATCTCGGGCTGGCGATGCATAGCGTCAGACTTCCCGAAAAACTCCAGGCCCCCGGGGGAGCGCTGGTGCTGCACGTCGAGCCCGAGGGCCCGGGCGATCAGGCTGGCTTGCTGCCCGGGGACATTCTGATCTCGTTAGGCGGTCAGGCCACCCCGGGCCTGGAGGAGTTGTTGGCCTCGCTGGGCGACGTCAGCCCGGGGGAGAGCATCAGACTCACGATTCTGCGAGGAGGAGAGCCCCGCGAGGTAACCCTGGAGGCCGGCCTTCGTCCCGGACCCGTCGAAGTGCGGGAGGTCGACCAGGACTCGGGATGCTAATCCCCCCCGCCCGGGTGGCGGTGCAGGCCACCTCCAGCTCGGTGCGACGGGGACTGGCCGCGCTCATTCGGGCCAGTCCTTCGTTCGAGCTGGTCGACAGCGCTGCCGAGCTGGTGTTGCTCGAGCTTGAGCCAGGGGAATCCCTCTCCCTGGGCGCCTCACCGGTCCTGGTTCTGGCCGGACGCCCTCCCCTCCCCACTGAGCTCGGCCGCGTGCGGGGATGGATCCCGGCCGACCTGGATGAGGAGGACATCCTGGCCGCTCTGGAGGCGGTGGCCCGCGGGCTCATCGTGCTCCACCCGGACCTGGGCGCGGCCTCCGAGCCCGATTCGCAAACCCTGACCGGCCGAGAGCGCGAGCTCCTCGCCTTGCTGGCGGAAGGGTTGGCCAACAAGGAGATAGCCGGCCGACTGGGCATCAGCGAGCACACGGTGAAATTTCATCTCAGCTCCATCTTCACCAAGCTGGACTCCAATAGCCGCACCGAAGCCGTCACCGCGGCCATTCGCCGGGGTTTGATCCTGATTTGAGCGGGTGAAGGATTCCTCACCGCCGCAATCCAAGGGCTCAGTCGGCCCATGAGCAACAAATGTCTGCAGACGCGCTACCAGATCTTGCGCACGCTGGGACACGGGGGAATGGGCTCCGTCTTCCTGTGCGAAGACCTGCGCCTGCCCGGGAAACAGTGGGCCGTGAAGGAGATGCTCTGCCCCGAGAGCCTCCCCTACGGGGCTCGCGAGAGCTTCGAGCGCGAGGTGCGCATTCTGGCCGGCCTGCGCCACCGGAACCTGCCCATGATCGTGGACTATTTCCACGAAGAGGGCAACGAGTACCTGGTCATGGAGTATGTGGAGGGTCGCACCCTGCACGAGGAGGTTCGCCTGCGCGGCCGGGTGGACGAAATTCAAGCCCTGCGCTGGGGCCTGGAGATCGCCCGCTTGCTCGACTACCTGCATTCGCGCGAGCCTCCCGTCATCTTCCGCGATCTCAAGCCAGAGAACATCATCGTTCAGGAGAACCGCAGCCTCAAGCTGATCGACTTCGGGCTGGCCCGCCATTTCGTAGAAGGCAAGAGCCGCGACACCCACGCCTCGGGCTCGATCGGTTATGCTCCCCCCGAGCAGTGGGACGAGGCCGGCCAGACTGATGCCCGCTCCGACCTTTATGCGCTGGGGGCCACGCTCTTTTATGTGCTGACCGGGCAGGCTCCGTCGCCAGTCTATGGCTCCAACCAGCTGAGCAAGCATCGCGACGACCTCGACCCCGAGCTCGAGCAACTTGTGCAGCGCTGCCTGGAGATCGACCCCGACAAGCGCTACGGCTCGGCGGCGCGGGTGGTGCACGAGCTGTTCTTGCTGCTCTCGCGTCGCCTGCCCTCGGGCGACCTGGGGCTGCCTCCCCCCATCACCCGTCTGATTCCCCGCAAAGAGGGAGACCCTTCCCGACCACGCCTCTTCCGCCCGGCCCAGCGCCAGCGACCACTCTCGCGCTGGCCGCTCATCCTGTTGGCTCTGGCCACCCTGGCTTTCCTTCTCGGGGCCCTGGCTCTTCGACTGCCAACCAGCCTCCCCGGCCACACGCCCCGCTCCCAGGCCTGCACCCAGGCCCTCGACCTGGTGGCTCAGGGGCGTCCCAACCAGGCCGTGGCCCTGCTCGACAAGCAGCTCACTCAGCATCCGGACGACGCGGAAGCCCACATCCTGAAGAACAACCTCTACGCCCGCATGACCGGACGCGAGGTGGTCCGGGTGCCGGTAATCACCTCCCTGACCGGAGCCGATGGGATCGAGGGCTATCCCATGCTCTACGGCTTCGCCCTGGCCCAGCGCGAGATCAACACCCAGGGCGGCATCAGCCAGCACCCGCTGGTGCTCGACGTCTTCGACGACGGCTCGGACGGCGACCGGGCCCTCAAGCTGGCCGAGCAGATCGTGGCCACCCCCGAGTATCGACTGGCCATCGGGGCCTTCTCATCCCAGCGCTCGCTCAATATGGCTCTGACGTTCGACCAGGCCCGCATGACCCTGCTCGCCCCCACCGCCTCCGACCCGGCCATCTGGCAGACCAGCCCCTATCTGGTCACGGTAGCCGATACCAATACCTTCAGGATCCAGGCTCTGGCTCGCTACCTGCGGCAGCAGGGGCTCAGCAAGGCCGGCATGCTGGTGGACGAAAGCCTCAAATTCTCAGGCTCATGCTCGGAAATCTTCCACAAAGCCTTTCAGGAAGAAGGAGGTGAGGTGGTGGCCGTGCTCAACTTCGTGGGCACGCCGGCCAGCTTTGCTCCTCAGGTGGCCACCCTCGAGCAGCGCGGCGTGGATTGCGTCTTCTTCTCTGACTACAGGGCCTCACGGCTGGCCCTGTTCGAGCAGGCCCTGGTTGAGAAACACCTGCGACTGCCCGTGGCCAGCCAGGTGGCCCTCTTTGCCCCGGGCCTCTCAGCCTGCAACGGCCTTCTAACGGCCAGCTACTTTCATCCGGAAGCTCCCGACCCGGCCGTGCGCCAGTTCGTGGCCGAGTACCAGCAAGCGTTCGGGCTCAACCTGCCCAGCCACGTGCCCTCCGGCAGCTACGACGCCCTGCAATTGGCCGGCCTGGCCCTGGCCCGGGCTGGCCGCAACCGGCAGACGGTGCACGACTTCCTGATCTCGCAGCCACCTTACCACGGGGTCACCGGCCCCTTCGCGCTCGGACGCCAGCTCGAGCTGCGCAACGCCTACGTGGTGGAGATCCGCAAGGGTCGCTACGAGCTGATCTCGGTCGTCAAGAAGCAGACTCCTCGCTGAACGAGCCATCCAGGCGCTCGCCCCGACGCAAACGAAGCAAGTCGGCATAAGCGGTGGTCTTGCGCAACTCGCCCACCAACCGCTCCGCTCCCAGCGAATCGCGCAGGGCCTGCTGCAAAGCGTAACCGCGAGGCAGCCCCTGGGCCTGGAGGCTGGCGGCGGCCTCGCGCACTCCGGGAGTTTCCTCGGCCAGTTTCGTCAGCAACTGAGTGGAGGCGATCTCATAGGCCCCGATGGCGCGCAGAATGTCCCGGGTCACACCGTAGCGGGCCTCCTCGATGCGAACGTGCTTGTCGCGTGCCTGCAAGCCATCGAGCCTGGCCGTGGCGATGGTGCGAGAGCTGAGATCGATGGCCTCCTCCTCGAAGGTGCGCTGGAAGTCCTCCACCAGACGGGTGCGATTGGGGTCGTCACCATCCTGAAACGAGAGCAGGCCCGACAGCTCCCAGTTTTCCGAGAGACTTTTGCGGGACAGGCTCGTGGAGCCAAGCATGGCCATCTTCTCGGTGATCACGGCCTTCTGGTGAAGTTTGCGATCCTGGCCGCTGATGGGAGCCATCAGCAGGCTCCAACGCGTCTGGGCGCCCGCATCCTCCAGGGTGCGCATGCCCAGGTCGTTAGGAGTGTGGCCGTCTGGATAGACCCCGGCATCGGCCACCACGCGCACATCCAGGCCCGGCACCTCGGCCATCCGCTCGGCGACGGCGTCGGCCACAGCGGGAGTGATCATAAAGTCGGGCAGATACAAGAGCTCCTCTGCGGTGGCGATGGCATGCAACAAGATGGCCTGTCGGTCGGCGGGCAGGTGGCCCAGGACCAGGCTCGCGCTGCCCTTGATCGACCCGTCCGGGTCGCTGACGCGACCGGCCCGCTCCACATTCCCCGCCTCCTGGGTCCGCTGCACGGCTGATCCCAGCATCTTGAGCAACTTATCCGCCCCTTCGGGGGTTACATGCAGATAGTTGCCGGGCTCCAGCCCTCGCTCCAGGAAGACCTTCAAGTCCTGCAGGTCTGACTGCCCATCCCCGTTCAGGTCCTCCAACTGCACCAGGCGCGCCATGTCCCGGCCATGCGTGGCGATCTGCTCCGCGGGCGTGGCAGCCAGGGTGGGGAAGGCGCCCCTGTCTAGAAAGTGGATGCTCTCCCACAGCGCTACCAGCCCGGCCGGCCCTAACACAGCGTTCCCCGCCTGCAGGGTAGAAAGCTGGCGGGTGCCGTAAATATCCTTGAGGTCTGCCCCGGCCGACTCGGCCAGATCCCGCCGATAAATCTCGACCAGCTTGTGGGCCGCCGGACCAGAGATGAGCATGGCCGAGTCCACGTTGTCGCCCGACGAGGCGCTGGCGTTCACTCCGCCCAGCAACACGCTGTCGCCCACCCGAAAGAGCTTGCGGTGCATCAGGTTCTCAGTGTTGCCCAGCTTTTTTGAGACCGGAAAGAGCGTGATGGCGGCGTCGGTGCCCGCGGTGGTGCTCAGGAGCTGAAACAGGTTGCGCATCTTGCGCGGCAGTTCGCTGGCATCGAAGGAACGACTGTCCGGCTCCTTCTCGAGTCGCCCGGGATCGATGTTGACCCGCACCGGGCATCCAGCTTTGGCCGCCTGGGCCACCTTCTCCAGGAAGCTCCGATTGCTCAGCTCGTGGTACTGCAGGTCGATCTCTTGAGGCTGGCCGGCCCTGGCGCTCTGGATAGCCCCATCGAGCAGGGCCAGCTTCTTCTGCCAGATGGAGCCGCGCACCAGCACTTCCACCTGATTGCCGGCCAGGAGCAGAGGGTGCTTGCCAGCGACCATGGCGTTATAAGACTGCGTGACCGCCTCGATACCCTGGATCGTCTCATCCAGGCCCTGATAAAGCGCTGCCGCGACCGGGGTATCGGCGGGAGTTCCGCCGGCAAGCTGGCCAACGGCCTGACGATAGATGCGAGACTCTCCGGTATCCTGACAGCGCTGGTACTGATCGAGAAAGACGTGCAGGTCTTCCAGGGCACCTGCAACCGATCGGTCGCCTTCGCGAATGCGCTGGTGGAGGGTGCGGTGCTGGCTGCGGGCCTGACGGGCCAAGTTGGCCAGGCCGTCCTGGTCGGCGGGGGTGAGCTTGCCGGCCTCGGTCATCCGCTGCAACTGATCGGCCGGGATGGGATTCTCGACCTGAAGCCCCTGAGCACTGGTGGTCAGCTCGGCGATCTCCTCGGAATTCAGCTGACCCATCGGGTCGGGGCGGACATCGCCCTGGATGACGGCCAGGGCTGCTTGGGGACGAATGAAGACCGCGCTCGGGATGGACGTCACCAACTGCCTCCTGCCTGAAATCAGAGCCCCTGCAACAGAATAGTGGATGGACCCGCTCAGGTATCTGAAGAATTTGTTACACTTGTCCGGCCCGGCTCGATCAGTCTGGAAACCTTGGAAACCTGGCTGTAACGCGTTGAGCCTTACGCGCTGACGTTTTTGCCCATCCTTCGGGGGTGCCTCCCCACAAGTGCCGCCTCAATCCAGGCGCCATATCTTGACCGTGGTGTCATTGGCCCCCGAATAAAGACGCTCGCCGTCCGGGCTGAGCGCCAGCGAGACAATGGGGGCCTGATGGCCCACCAGACGCAAACGAGCCGGCCCCCCTTCCAGCCCATAGACCTCGATGGAGCCGTCCGACCGCCCCACGCAGACCCATCTGTGGTCGGCCGTACCGGCCGTAGCAGGGGCCTGGCTGTAGAGGATGTCGAGAGCAAGATCCGGGCTCCAGCCGCGGCAGCCATCCTCGGAAAACGTCACGATTCGCGGGCCCACGATGGCCAGCGCGCGAATAGCCGCCCCCCCCCGCTCGTAAGCGGCCAGCGGGCGTCCGCTGGCCAGCTCGAAGCGGTACAGGCTGCCGTCCTCGCAGCCGGCCACGCCCTCCTCTCCGACGCAGGCCAGGGCCCGCACCGCAGCGGTGGGCAAAGTCATGCGAGCCTGCAAGCCCCGCTCGCGGCGATAGGTCACCACCTCCAGGGCGGTGCCGCCAACCGCAACCCACGGCCCGGCGGCAGCCAGAGTCAGGGGGGAGCCAGACTGGCGACCGAGCTCGATACCGGGAAAGCGGCGCACGAGCCCCTCGGAGCTGACGGCCACCACCTGCCCGTCTGAAAAGACGGCCGGGGTCCAGCCCGAGGAATCCCACCGACAGGGTCCCCCGCCACCACGGGCCGACCGACAACTGACAGCACCCGCTCGAGCCGGGGCAGGCTGGTCAAGGAGCGCAGCAGCAAGGCGGGCTCGGCCGGGAAGACCCTCAGCTTCTGCCAGCCCACCCACTGACTCAGGGCGACCAGCAACATGCCTCCCCCTACCAACCAGAGCCAGCCATGGCTGGAGCGGCGCCTCCCCAGGGCAGCCCAGTCGAAACCCGGGAGCAGGGAGGCTTGCAGATCAGCGAGTCGAGCCTGCAAGACCTCGGCCTGGGGCAGAGTCTCGAAGACCAGCATCGTGCCCTCAACCTGGAGGGGCAGATCTTTCTGGGGCCAGACCTGGCTGCGCCGAGCGGCCGCCTGGCGCCAGCCGTCGGGCCAGCCCTGGGAACGCTGAAAGCCAGCGATGGGCTGCACGACTCTCTGCCCGGGAGCTCCCGATCCCGTGCGCAAGCCAAGCGCCACCACCAGCCCCTGGCGAGTCTGATAGGCGCTGGTAAATCCGGCAGGAGGCTGACAGGGCACCCAGCCAGCCCCCTGGATGAGCTCGGCCAGAGCTTTGCGCTGGAGCCGGCGCCGCCAGGCCAGCCAGAGCAGGGTGCCGACCGGCAGGCTGAGCAGGGCCAGAGGCAGGCTATAGCCCGAGACGAGGATCCAGCCGAGGGCCAGAGCCCAGGGCCAGCGACGGGTCGGGCCATGCCCGTCGAGGGTCAAAAGCCAGGCGGTAGGCAGGGCCAGGAGGGCCATGATCCCGGCGGCCGAGAGATCCATGTTGGCCAGTTTGGGCCCCGGAGGCCAATCCCTACCGCGGAGGACGCAGAAAGGGCGCGCCCCAGGTCGCCCGGTCCAGCCAGCTGGCTCCCTCTAGCTGACCCTGCACGTGATAGACCAGATCGCGCACCTGGTAGCGCAGACGGGCCAGCAACTCTTGATAGGCCTCGTCTTCGAGCAGGTCAAAGCCAGAAAGGTCGGTCTTGAGGCCATGGGCCGAGAGCACCGCCACCACCCCGGGAAAGCCCAGGTCGGCCCGTTTGAGAGACAGGGTCACCCCGTCCTGCACGAACAGCAGCGCCGCCTCCGGCCCCGGAGGATCGCTCAGAAACATCAGCAACCCGTGAGCCAGCACCACTTTGCGGTCGTTGCCAGGCAACTGGACGGGGCGAGGCGGAGGATCTTGCTTGAGCCGGGGGGCGCGAAGCGAGTGCAGCGATGGGGCCCAGATCTGCTCGGCCAGCC
>QWHO01000582.1 GCA_021404945.1 bacterium CPR1 | reverse complement strand
CTATCGGTATGTTGGATCACGGTAGTGGAGACGGAACCGCCCCTGATCGGGGCCCCGACAGCCCGCAGGGCAGCGCAAAGGGTGGCCCGCCACCGGTGGGCGCGGACCCCGCCGAGTCGGCCGCTGAGCGCGGCAACGAGGGTGGCGGTGGGTCCGCCTCCACCGAGAGCACCGGCTGCCAGCTCAAGACCTGGCGCAGGCGCTCGCTAGCGGCCGGGCTCAACAGCTGCCCCAGCACCTGGCCCTCGCCCGAGAACCCTCGCCACACCTCGGGGCTGAGCACGAGGTGGAAGCGCGCCTCGGGGAGGATCAGCTCGAACGCCGAGGCTCCCCCGTCGTGCCCGTAGACGCGCAGACCGCGAGCATGGCGAGCGAGATCTTGCAGCACCTTCAGGCGTTGGACCCCGGCCACGCTCACCGCGCCAGGGGACTTGACCTGGCTCAGGCGAAGGCCGCGCCCGGCACTCACCACGTAGCCCGAAGACTCGCCTCTCAGCTCGCGCAGAAAGCGGCGCGTCTCGCTGGCGTCGATGTCGAAGAAAAGCTGCATGCGGGCCTGGTGGGCCTGGGCCTCGACAAACCCCTTCAGCCAGCGCAGAGGAAGAGGGACTCGTTTCTCGCTCACTCCGGCCAGCTCGATCCCTTCGCGCCCCACCGTCAGCACGCAGCGCTCGCCCTCGCCCAGAGCGGTCAGCGCGGCCCGCATCGCGGGGTTAAAATCGACGTTGGTGGTTCCGTGCGAGAGCAGCGCCCCATCCAGGGCAGCCGGCAGCAGGTCGACGCGCGCGTAGGCTCCGCAGCAGGCCGAGAAGCCCTCCAGCCGCAGCCGGTCGACCCCGCAGGTGATGACCGGATCGGCCTCGCGCAGGATGCGGGCGAGCATGGCCGCAGGCGTGTGAAAGCGAGAGCGCACCACCCGAGAAAGGGCCAGCAACAGGTCGGCCGTGCGCCGGGGAGCCGTCAGGCTGCCCTGAAAAAAACAGGGCAGCTCGGTGGCCAGGTGGAGCCTGCCTGGCGCCGCGCTGGAGGGAGCCGCGTAGCGGTATGTGTGCTCCAGGGTGACCAACAGGCTCCTGCTTTGACGGCTCTGGCGGCTCCCCTCCAGGCACGGCGTCGCGTGGCCGGAGGACAGTGCCAGGGGGCCGACCGGCGCCTTGACGCGGCTCGAGGGGACCCACGTCCGTAAGGGTTCTGAAGGATGGGGTGTGGAGGCAACGAGGTTCGTCTTCAGCAGCCAACAGCCCTGGGGCGACCCCTCCAAAAACGCGTCTTGAAAGGGAAAACGGGATCTCGAATGCAATAACTCCTGTCCCATGAAGATTATCGGCCAGCTCCGCTCCCTGGTGACCTCGGCCAGTGAAATGGTGATCAGCGGCACCAGCCGCCTCGCCTTTGAGGTGTACCCCCAGCTACCAGGCGGAAATGCCGTGATGGCACCGCTCGCTCTCTCCAGCGCTGTGGCGATGGCCTTCCTGGGCTCGCGCGGTCAGACCACCGCCGAGATGGGCCGGCCGCTCTTTCTGACCGAGCCCTGGGCTCGCCAGTTGGGTAAGCACGTCATCAAGCTCCCCTTCCAGAACAGCCTCTGGCACCACCCTCAGCATCCCTTTCAGCCGGCCTATCTGGCCGCCCTGGCGGAGAGCTTCAAGACCACGGCCCGGCCCCTCGACAATCCCGATGGCTCCGAGCGCAATCCTCTCAATGCCTGGGTGGAGTCGGCGACCCAGAAGAGGATTCCGGTCCTGTTCGGTTCCGGGGCCCTGAACGACGCCACCCGGCTGGTGCTGGTCAGCTCGGTCACCTTCTCGAGTCCGTGGGAGTGCCCGTTCCAGCTCAAGCCGGTCACCAACCCGTCCGGCCGAGTCACTCAGGACCCGTTCATGCACCTCAAGGGCAACCTCGGTTTCATGGGCAACGAGCTCTTCCAATTGCTGGAGGCTCCCTGCCAGGGAAATGCCATGTCGGTCTGCTTCATGCTGCCGCGCGAGCGGGCCGGGCTGAGCCGTATCACTCAGGGCCTGGACGCCAAGAAGTTTGCCGGCTGGGTCAAGGAGATCAAGGTCGCCCCCGTGGAGGTCAGCCTGCCCCGATTCCAGGTGGGCAGCAAGCTCGACCTGGCCGACGCCCTGAGATCCATGGGCCTGTCTCGCGCGTTTACCGCCGGGCAGGCCGACTTCTCAGCCATGAGCTCCAGCCCCGAGCTGGCCATGAGCCGGGTGCTCAACCAGACGGCGGTGGAGGTGACCGAAGCCGGCGTGCAGGCCAGCGCCGTCACGGCCGTGGTCTTTGCCGCGACGCCCTACGTCACCGACCGGGTCGCCAGCAACCAGCCCGACCACCCGTTCCAGTTCTTTGTGCGCGACCGCCAGTCAAGCGCCATCCTGGCCATGGGGCGAGGAGAGCAACCCCACTCCTGAAGTCGGCCCATCCGAGCCTTTAACCGCGAGCCTTCAGCCGCACCCCGCCCACCTGGACGAAGTTGCTGCCTACCTCGATGTTGACGGGCCGATCGGACCGGGCCGCGTCGCTCTTGAGCTGGTCGAGCTCCAGGTCCTTGGGCGAGAAAGAGATGGCTCCGTCTTCCAGAGCCAGATACACCTTGCTCGCGGCCTGGAACATCGGCAGGCCGTGGCGCAGATGGCCGAGAGGCTGGCTCTGGGCCAGCACGTCCCCGGTGCGGGGATCAGCGAGCAGCAGGCGAACCTGGTAGCCCTCCTTCTCGGAGCTGGCGGTGGCGTAGATCAGATCGTTGGTCAGGATCACCTGCTTGAGCTCAGTCTTCTCCGGGAGCTTGAGGCTCCACTCCTCGGTCCCATCCCAGCGAAGCGCTGTCATGCTCTCGTGGCGCCAGTCCTGCACCAGCAGACGGTCGTCCTGCACGAGCAGCTCGTCGGCCAGCCAGCCCTTTCGAGCCATGGTCACGGTCTTGCCTGACTTCTGATCGAGAATCTCGAGCCCGCCCGAGTGCAGCACCGCCATGCGTCCCTGGTCATCGACCTTGACCGCCTTGACGTGGCGCACATCGTTTCTCTGCCAGAGCTTCTGATCGCCGGTCAGGTCCAGGGCTTTCAGACCGTAGGAATCGTCACAGAAGAGGGTCTGACCATCGGGAGCCACCTGAGGCGAGAAAGCCATGTGACCCACCGAGCCCATGTGGGCCACGGCCGGGCCCTGGCCCGTGTCCAGGTCGTAGAAAGCCAGGTTGTACTCGGCCCAGCT
>QWHO01000079.1 GCA_021404945.1 bacterium CPR1 | reverse complement strand
GTGGGCGGGCTGGAGCCCAAGTTCCAGAAGCGCCTGGGGGCCCTGCTTGCGGAGGTCTGGGAGGGTGACTGGCCGGACGAAATCTTCACTACCACCGACCCGGAGCTGCACCGCCAGCTCGAGGCCGCCTTTGCCAGGAAGTCCCGGGCCGAATGGCTGGCGGGCGCGGGGGACGCCTGCATCGAGCCCGTGCTGTCCCCCGAGGAGGTAGCCCGGGACGCCTGGCTGCGTGAGCGCGGCCTGGTGCAGACCGTACAGGGCTATGAGCAGCCCGGCTCCCCGCTGGCCCCCGCCTTCGGGCTTTCAGGCGGCACGCTGCCCCCGCCGCCCGGCTTTCACACCCGTGCCTGGCTCCGAGAGTGCGCATACTCCTCCGCCGAGATCGAGGCCCTGGTGGAGAGCGGCGTGGCGCTTGTGGCCGAGGATTAAGGAGGCTCGCCCCGTCCAGGAGGAGATCCACCGGCGCGACCCGGGATCAGCCCACCTTCCGTCTGAGCTCACTCCAAGGAGGGAAACTGGCTGAGACGAGGGTCCAGACCCTCCGGCAGGGTCAACGCCCTCCAGCCCGGCTTGTCCCCATGCGGATGGCTCTGGAAAACGACTCTCCAGGGCCAACTCAGGTCGGGCTGGTCTCGAGCTTACCCACCACGGCCTTGAACTCGCCGTCCACCACCCCTCGCTCCATGTCCACCGTATGGCCTTTCTCGCGCAGCTCCTGAAAGTAGCGCTGCAGCACTTCGTCCCCGCTGAGCTTGCCGGTGTAGCTGCCCTGGTGCAGGTCCACCATGTGCTCGCCTTCTTTGTCCACAAGGTGCACGAGCCAGGTGCTCTCGCCTTCCTCCTCGGGGGCCTGGTGGCCCTGAGCTTGCAGGCAGCGGGCTCGCAACTCCTTGATGCGCGGGTCGTTAGGAGCGCGCAGCAGGGCCTGGTCGAAGCTGTTGAGCGCCTCCTCGTAGCGCTCCAGAGCCTGCAGCACGGTACCCTGGTTGGCCCAGGGCATGGGGTGGTGGGGGTTGAGCTGGATGGACTTGTTCTGGCACCCCAGCCCTTCCTGGAAGCGCTTGAGCTCATACAGCACGCTGCCGCGGTTGCTCCAGGCCACGAAGTGATGGGGCACCAGGCGGGTGAGCTGCTCGAACACCGGCAGGGCGGCCTCGAAGTCGCGTTGTTTGAGCAAGAGCTGGCCGTAGAGCTCGAGAAAGCCGGGGTTCTCGGTCTGGTTGGGGAAAGCGGATCGGCCCAGCTCGCAGGCCTGGTCGATCTTGTTCATCATGGCCAGCACGCGCATCTGGTTCGGGGCGGCGTGGGGATCGAGGGGGAAGAGCTTTTCCGCCTTGCGGTAGATGTCCAGCGCCTTCTCGCCCTGGCCCAGGTTCAGGTAGGTGGCCCCCAGGCTGTGATAGATAGCGACCTCGCGCGAATCGGTCTCGAGCAGGCGCTCCAGGATGGGGGCCGCCTCTGCGTGGCGGCTCAGGGCCGCCAGAATGACGGCCCGGTCATAGATCAGGCTGGCCCACTCGGGCTCGAGCTCGAGGCCTTTGTCGACCGCCTGCAGGGCTTCCTCCAGGCGTCCGAAGCCCGACAGCACCACGGCCCGGGTGCGCCAGGCCTCACCCGAGTCGGGATCGGCCTTGAGGGCCTTGAGGCTCATCTCGTCCGAGCGGCGCACCTCGCCCTGCCCTGAGTAGGTGCGGGCCTTGAGGGTGTAGGCCTCCACGAAGCGCGGATTGATGGCCAGCGCGTCATCGCAGCACCGCCCCAGGGCCTTGACGTTGCCCAGGATGCCGTGGACTTCGGCCAGTCGCAGGCGTACCATGGCGTTCTTGGGACCCAGCTCGGCGGCTTCCTCGAAAGCGTCCAGCGCCTCGCCCAGCCGGCCCAGGAGCTGCAGAAAGATGCCCCGGTCGGAAAATTCCTCCACGGTCGAGCACTTGTGGGCCAGAATGCCGGGACTCATCAGCTCGACCTCGGCGAAGCGGCCCAGGCCCAGCAGAGAAGCCGCCTTTCCTACCTGGGAGGCCAGCGACTCGGGCAGGGCGGTGAAGACGGCCAGGGCCTGCTCGTGCTCGTTTCGTCCCAACAAGAGCCAGCCCAGCCGCTGGCGAGCGGTGATATCCTCGGGAGCCATCTCGACCGCCTGGCGGGCCTGCTCCAGGGCCTCGCGGCTTCGACGCAGCCGATCCAGCACCACGGCCCGGGCGGACAGCAGGGCGGCCTGGGGAGGCCCCTCGGCCAGGATTTCGTCGTAGAGGGCCAGGGCTTTGCGGTTCTTGCCCTTGTCCACCAGCATGCGGGCTTTCTCGAGGCGTTGCTCGACCGTCAGCGCTTGCTCTTGCATCGTTCAGTCATCTCCCCCCAGCGGCTGGGTGGCCAGCCGGCCGCCCAGAACGTTGATATCCTCGAAAGTCTTGTGGATGATGGCGAGCATCTCGTTGATCTGCGCTTCGTTGGCCACCAGCGGCGGGGCCAGGCGAATGATGCAGTCGTGGGTGGGCTTGGCCAGCAGGCCGTTCTCCTTGAGCGCCAGGCAGACGTCCCAGGCGTGCACTCCGGCGTCGTGGTCGATCTCCACCGCGTTGAGCAGTCCCTTGCCACGCACCTGGGCGATCCAGGGATAGCTCAGCGAGCGCAGGCCCTGGCGGAAGATCTGGCCCATCTTTTCGGCGTTGTCGGCCAGGTTCTCGTCCTTGAGCACCTGCAGGGCCTCCATGGCCACCGCGCAGGCCAGCGGATTCCCGCCGTAGGTGGATCCGTGCTCACCCGGCTTGATGCCCAGAATCACCTCGTCCGAGCTGAGCACGGCCGAGACCGGCAGCACCCCGCCCGAGAGGGCCTTGCCCAGGATGAGGATGTCGGGCCGCACGTTCTCGTGGTCGCAGCAGAGCATCTTGCCGGTGCGGCAGAGGCCCGTCTGGATCTCGTCGGCGATCATCAAGACCTTGTGTTTGGTGCAAAGGTCGCGCACGCCCTTGAGGTAGCCATCTTTGGGCACCATCACGCCGGCCTCTCCCTGGATGGGCTCGAACATGAAACCGGCCACGTGGGGGTTGGAGAGCGCCTTGTCCAGGGCCTGGAGATCGTCGTAGGGGATCACGTCGAAGCCCGGCATGTACGGACCGAACCCGTCGTGGCAGACCGGGTCGGTGGAGGTGGAGATGGCCGCCAGCGTGCGGCCCCAGAAGTTGCCCTCCACGAACACGATGCGGGCCTGGTTGTCGGGGACGTGCTTGTGCAGGTAGCCCCAGCGACGGGCCAGCTTGCAGGCCGTCTCACCGCCCTCCACGCCGGTGTTCATGGGCAGCACCCGGTCGTAGCCGAAGTATTCGGTGATGTAGCGACAGTACTCTCCCAGGATGTCGGAGAAGAATGCGCGCGAGGTCAGCGTCAGGCGCGAGGCCTGGTCGGTGAGGGCCTTGACGATGCGGGGATGACAGTGCCCCTGGTTGACCGCCGAGTAGGCCGAAAGGCAGTCGATGTAGCGCGTGCCTTCGGGGCTCCACATGTAGATGCCCTCGGCCCGGCTCAGCACCACCGGCAGAGGATGGTAGTTGTGGGCGTTGTGACGCTCATCGAGCTCGATGGCGGTGGGGGAGTCGAGGCGGGTCATGGTGGTATCCATCCGGTTTCTCCAGCGTTTTGAGGGAGCGGCCCCAGAGGGCCGGTCCGGTCAAAGATGTGCCTTCCCGAGGACTGGCGGGCGGTTCTTCGCGCCAGGGCACCAAACGCCTGCCGTCGAAGCGTTCGAAACGATGGGCGGCAAGCGCCTGGGCCGCAAGGCCCTGGAGACAAGAAAGACCCGGGCTCCGCGAGCCATTTTTCTTTGGATCGCGCTGGCCTTTCTGCTGGGGCTCGGAATCTACGGCGCTCGCCGCCTGGAGGCCGAGTACCAGAAACGCAAGGCCGAGACGGTGGTGGAGCGGGTGGTACGCAGCCTGTCATTCCGCCGGGTCAACGAGGCCTTCTGGCTCTTCTCCACCCGCTCGCGTGAGCTGGTGAGCCGCAACGATCTGCAGGCCATGATCGACGACCCTGAGCGGTTCCATACCTTCAGCTACTACCAGCCCTTCAGCTCGCGCTCGACTTACTGGGAGCTGTTTACGCGCCAGGATGGGGAGGTTCCCGTGCGCATGATGATCCTCAAGGGCAGCCTGGGCTACCAGGATGGAACCACAGGAGGCTACGAGGCCGAGCTCGAGCTTGAGCCAGGCGGCTGGCGCCTCAACCACATCAACGTGAAGCCGCCACCCTTGAAGGTGCGCGCCCCCGACTTCGTCCCCTCGCCCTCTCCTGGCGTCAGTGCCTCGCCGTCACCGCTCGATCCGGCAGGAACAGGCTCTGGGAGCGATGGCTCCCCACCGAAAGCACCCTGACGGGCACGCCGGTATATTCCTCGATGCGCCGGATGTAGTGCTGGGCCTCGCCGGGCAACTCCTCGAACGAGCCGGCCCCGTCCAGGGTCTCCCAGCCGGGCAGCTCCTCGTAGACCGGGGTGTACTCGTTCAGGTGGTGGGAGCGGGCCGGGAAGGCGCGGGTTTGCTTGCCGCCCCGCTCGTAGGCCACGGCCAGCTTCAGCTTGGGGATGCCGTCCAGGATGTCCAGCTTGGTCAGCACCAGGGCGTTTAGCCCCGACATGCGCACAGCCTGGCGCACCGCCACCAGGTCCAGCCAGCCGCAGCGGCGGGGGCGCCCGGTGGTGGTGCCGAACTCTGCCCCCACCAGCCGCAGCCAGCGGCCCATGCAATAGTCGTCACCATCCAGGGCGGCCGAGCGCTCGGCTTCGGTGAGCCTGGGCGCACCCAGCTCGGGATTGAAGGTATCTCGCTCTTTGACCGCTCCGTACTCACCCAACTCGGTGGGGAAGGGTCCCTCGCCCACGCGGGTGGCGTAGGCTTTAACCACGCCCATGCGAAGCTCGGGCACCACGAACACGCCGCTGCCCAGCAGGCAGCCGGGCAGGCTGACCGAGGAGGAGGTCACATAAGGATAGGTTCCCCAATCCACGTCCAGTAAGGCCCCCTGGGCCCCCTCGAAGAGCACGCACTTGCCCTCGCGGGTGTACTGCTCGAGCAGGTCGGCCGTATCGGTCACCTGGCCCTTCAACAGCTCGGCGGCGGCGAAGTAGTCATGCAGGATTTCCTCGGGGTCCAGCGGGCCCAGCCCGTAGACCTTTGTGAGGATGGCGTTCTTGTCTTCCACCGTTTCCTTGACCCGGCGGGCGAAATGGTCTTTGTCGACCAGGCCGGCCTCGTCCACCAGGTCGCCCATGCGCAGGCCCCGCCGGCTGGCCCGGTCTTCGTAGCAAGGCCCGATGCCGCGCGCGGTGGTGCCGATGCGCCCGCCCAGATGGGCGTCGATGCTCTTGTGCCACGGCATGACCAGGTGGGCCCGGTCGGAGATGCGCAGGTTCTCGCAATGAAAACCTCGCCCCTGGAGGTTCTGGATCTCTTTGACCAGGTGCAGCGGATCCACCACCACGCCGGCGGTGATCAGGTTCATCACTTCCGGGTGCAGGCTGCCCGAGGGCAGAAGGTGCAGGGGATACTTGCCCTGGTCGAGCACGATGGTATGGCCCGCGTTGGCGCCGCCGTTGTAGCGCACCACCACGTCCACGCCGCCCTCTTGCACCACCAGGTCGACGATCTTGCCCTTGCCCTCGTCGCCAAACTGACCACCCACCACCAGATAGCTTGCTGCGCGTATCATCGAGAAAGCTCCTTGAACAGATTCTCGAGTCGGCGGTCGGGGTCGCCGAATCGGTCGCGATAGTCCTCCATGGAAAGCTCGATCACCTTGAGCGCCTCGCGCCGTCCGAAGACCGCCTCGCATTCCACCTTGCGGGGACGGGTGCGGGCCGCTTCGCCGGGCAGGTCCTTGTAGCTGAGGAAGTAGTGCACCAGCCGCTCCACCCACTGCTCTTGCAGCCCGCTGATGTCGCTGATGCCGCCGAAGATGACATCGCCCTCGAGCACGGCGATGATCTTATCGTCGGCCTGGTCCTGGTCGAGCAGTCGAAGCCCTCCGATGGGCAAAGCATTGACCAGGAAGTCGCCCCGCATGATGGTCTTTTCGGTCAGCACGCAGATGTCGAGCGGGTCGCCGTCCCCCACGATGCCATCACGGGCGGTGCGATCACCCGAGTAGGCTGCGACCTTGGGACCACAGTAGGTGCGCGGGACGAAGCCGTAGAGCGACGGGCTGAAGCTGGAGAAGCGCTGGGGGCGATCCAGGCGCAAGATGCCGCTGGGCTTGTCGATCTCGAACTTGACCGCATCGGTGGGCACGATCTCGATGTAGGCCTGCACCTTCTGGGGCGCCTCCGGGCCCGGCGTGATGCCGTGCCAGGGGTGGGGCTTGAAGTAGAGCCCGATGATCTCCTGGATGTCGCTCGACTTCATGGGAGCTAGGTCCGGAACACGTTGGTGCTACCCTCGCGCAACGACTCGAGCGACTGGCGCTCGACCCGGGTGTCGCGGTAGAGCTCACGCAGGTTCTGGCAGCCGCAGCTGGAGAGGGTGCCTTTGAGGGCCATCAGGTCGCGGGGCAAGAGCTTGCTCAGGCTGCCCTTGTAGAGCACGTAGCCCTCCTCGCCCTCCACCACGAAGGTGCGAGGATCGTCCTGCTGATAGCGCTTGACGTTCTTGGCCCGGGGCGAGGCCTCGCCCCAGTAGGGCTTGACCGTCACGTCCACCTCGGCAGCCTGGCCCGAGAAGAGCACCGGGAGGCGCTTGGAGTAAGCCTGGGTGGGGCTCTCCTCGAAGCCTGCGAAGTACTTGCCCATCATGAAGAGGTCGGCACCCAGCGCCAGGGCGATGGCCATGTCGCCGGTGGACTCGATGCCGCCGTCCGTGATCACCGGAACGTAACGTCCGGTGCGCTTCTCGAAGGCGTCCCGGGCCATCGCGCAGTGGTGCACGGCCGTGGCCTGGCCGCGCCCGATGGCCTTGACGCGCCGGGTGGTGCAGATCGAGCCCGAGCCGATGCCCACCTTGACCGCGTCCGCCCCGCTCTCGGCCAGGAAGGTGAAGCCGTCGGCGTCCACCACGTTGCCGGCCACCACCGGGACTCCCAGCGGCTTGAGTGCCTTCAGGGTCTCGCGCATGAAGTCGGAGAACCCGTCCGAGGCGTCCACCACCAGCACGTCCGCCCCCTCGTCCACCAGCAGGCGGGCCCGCTCGCGGTCCTCGGGATGGGTGGAGATGGCCGCCGCCACCCGCAGGCGCTTGTTCTTGTCCAGCGAGGAGTGGGGATACATCACGTGGTGCTTGAGGTCGCGGAAGAAGACCACGCTGGCCAGGCGGTCCTGGTCGTCCACGATGGGCAGCACGCCGATGCCCGACTGGAAGATGAGGTCGTTGGCCTCGCTCAGGCTGATGCCGTGGCGCCCCACCACCAGTTTGTCGCGGGGGATCATGCGCTCGCCCACGGTGACCTCGGAATCGCGCGAGGGGTGATACTTCTTCTCGGTGATCAGCCCCACCAGCTTGCGGGTGTGGTCCACCACCGGGAAGGTGGAGAAGCCCAGCCGCTGCTCGAGCGTGATCAGCTCCTTGATGAGGGTGGAGGGGGACACGGTGTGCACCGAGTCGACGAACCCGGACTTGAAGCGCTTGACCTTGCGCAGGTAGTCGAGCTGGGTCTCCAGGTCCACGTTGCCGGCTGGCAGCACCGCGATGCCTCCCAATTGGGCCAGCGCGATGGCCAGCCGGTCGCCCGAGACCGCCTCCATGGCCGCGCTCATGAAGGGGATGTTCAAGGTGAGATCGTGGGTCAGCCGGGCGCTCAGCTCCACCGAGCGGATGTCGGTCTCGCGCCTCGTGCAGCGCGGAATCAGGACGAAATCCCGAAAGGTGGTGGACAACTCCCGGGTAAACTTCTCCACTGTCGTCTCAACCATCGTATCCATCCGCCATCACCTCTTTCTGGGCGGGCGGATTTGGTAACCGGACGCTGGATCCCTGCGCCCGGCACCAAAATATTGACGACCCGGGTCCGCGTGTGCTACTCTTATCGTCGCTTGCGGGCTTGTAGCTCAGGTGGTTAGAGCGCATCCCTGATAAGGATGAGGTCTGTGGTTCGAGTCCACATAAGCCCACCAAACCTCGTGGGGCCGTAGCTCAGCTGGGAGAGCGCCTCCCTTGCACGGAGGAGGTCCTCGGTTCGAATCCGTGCGGCTCCACCAAATGCAAAACCCCGTTTTCACGGGGTTTTGCATTTGGTGAGACAATTTCTTGCGCGAAGTAACAGACTGGCGCACCAGGGCTACTCCCAACTCCCCCATCTCTCCTGAATCCGACGAATGAGGTGACGGGCTTTACGGACGCCACAATCGTCCAGGGATGATGGCCTTCCTGGTTTGTTACTTTCAGCTTTGCTTCAGCCATACCCCCTAAAGTTGATCTGACAGAGAATACAGAGATAAGCCGTTCTAGAGAGGGTTTCCAAGCATGATTCTCACCGCCACCTCCGGCGCCGCTGCAGCCTGGATGCGTCAAACCGCGGCCAATCAACCCACCGAGGAAGCGAGCGCCCTGATCCCGCCCGACCAGATGACCGGTCAGGTCGAGTCTCCTCCGACCAGAGCAGACCCCAATGCCTGGATGAAAGAGGCCAGGGCTCTTGGCAAGTCGGCCGTGCCCTGGGCCATCGGCGCAGGGCTGGCACTGGGCGCCGCCGGTGCCGCTCTGGGTATGGCGGGAGGTCCGGTGGGGACGGTGGTTGGATGGTTCGCCGGCAAGACGGTCGCCGCGGTGGTCACTCTGGGCGCCGCCGCCCTGGCCGGCGCCTACACCTACCATCGCCATGGACCGGGCTCGGGCCAACTCTTCTATACCGCCATCGCCACCCTGGGAGGCCTGGTCGGAGGCGCTCTCCTGAGCGGCTTTGCTGCTCCACTGGTGGCAGCGAAAATGGCCTCGGGCGGTGGCGCCGCGGGCGCCATCGCAGGGGTGCTGGCGGGAGCTCCCACCGGGGCGCTGGTGGGCGGCAAGCTCAAGATCGGTTACGAGCTGGTCAAGCATCCCGAGAAGTACCCGGAGATTTCCAAGGGCATCTCCGAATCACGACGGCGACACGAGACATCCCAGGGCTAGGCTAAAGTGCAAGGCCTTTGGTCTTGCACTTTACAGCGCGCCGGAACGCATTTCCGGCGCGTTCGTCAGATTGTGCTAATGTGCAAAACCAAAGTGCGAGCACATTAGAAGTCCGGCCGCAACCCCAGCCGGAAAACTGTGTCAAGGGGTTTCCGGCTGCGCTCCTAGTCTGGTTTTGAAGGCGCTTGCAGCCTTTCCAGCACTCCAACCAGAGTCTCGCAGTCGGCCAGCAGGCTGGCGCTCACGCTCTTGAGCTCGGCCAGCTGGCCGGCCTTGCCCAGCTCCTCGATCCGCCTGGCCGTGGCCACCATGTCGGCGGCGCCGAATACCGCCACCACGCCTTTTATGGCGTGGGCGGCTCGGGCTGCGGCAGCTCCATCGCCGGCTTCAATCGCTTTTTCCAGGTTGGCGGCCATCTCGCCCCGGGTTTCGCGGAACTGTCCGACCAGGGTCTGGGCCAGCTTCCAGTTGTTGGCGCAGCGTTTGAGGAAGGCGTCCCGGTCGACGCTGACCGGAGCGGCTGGCGCGGCTTCAGCCATGTCCTCCAGCCTGGCTGCCAACTCACCTGCCGGCGCGGCCTCAGCAATGAGGTCCGTCACCGGCCCGGAAACGGACTCAACCACCTGGTCCGCCATCGGGGCGGCCTCGGCCGGCTGTTGGGATGACGGTGCATGCTCTGGGATGGCTCCCACCACCACCTTACCCCCAGTTACCAGCGTGATCTCTCTGGCCAGCAACTCCGGGTCGAGCGGCTTGGACACGTAGCCCGTCATTCCCGAGGCCAGGCAGCGCTCGCGGTCACCCTTGAGAGCGTGGGCTGTCAGAGCGATGATGGGGATGCGCTGGTTGCCGCCCTGCTCCGACTCTCGGATGGCGGCCACGGCTTGAAAACCGTCCATGTCGGGCATCTGCAGATCCATCAAGATCACATCGAAGGGCTCCTGGCCATAGAGCTCGATGGCCTGCCGCCCATTGCTGGCTACCCTGACGCTGTGACCCATCTGCTCGAGGGTGATGATGGCCAGGGTCTGGTTGACCTTGTTGTCCTCGGCCAGCAGTACGTGCAGACCGCTCACCAGCTCCCGGCTTTGGGCTACGGGCACCGGGCCCAACGGGCCCGCCTTGCCGGTGCGGCCCCGCAGGTGAGTGACCATAGCCCGCAGCAACTCGTTCTCGCTGACCGGTTTGGTCATCGTGGCCACGATCCCTTCGGCTCGGCCCCGCTCGGCGTCACCCTTGAGATTGGATGAGTTCAGCATCATCACGACCGAGGCAGACAGCTTCTCGTCTTTGTGAATCTCACGGGCCAGCTCCAGGCCGTCCATCTCGGGCATGTGCATGTCCAGCAGAACCAGGTCGAAGGGCTCTTTCTGCCGCACCGCCAATCGCATCGCCTCGAGAGCCTCGGGCCCGCTCTTGGCAGCCACCGGCCGGGCCTGCCAGCCTCGCAACAGGTCCATCATGACCCTGAGGTTGGTGGCATTGTCGTCCACGACCAGCAAGCGCAAGCCCTTGAGCGGCTCGGCCGAGACCTCAACCGGAGTTTCCTCGCTGATGCCCGCCTTGAGCGTGAAATGGAAGGTGGAGCCCTGGCCGGGCTCGCTCTCGGCCCAGATTTTGCCGCCCATCATTTCGACCAGTTTGACGGTGATGGAGAGACCCAGCCCGGTGCCGCCGTATTTGCGGGTGGTGGAGACATCGGCCTGGGCGAAGGCGGCGAAGATGGAGTCGATCTTGTCGCTGGGAATGCCCACCCCGGTGTCCGAGACGGTCAAGTGCAAGCGCACTTCGTCGGTAGTCTCCTCCTCCAACTTGACCCGTATGACCACTTCACCCTGGTCAGTGAACTTGACCGCGTTGCCCACCAGGTTGAGCAGCACCTGTTGCAGGCGGGTGGAGTCGCTGACGATGACAGGGCAAAGGCGCGGATCCACCTCGGTGATCAGCTCCAGTCCCTTCTCGTGGGCTCGCACGGCCATCAGCTTGGCCACCGTGCTGATCAGCTCGCGGATGGAGAAGGGGTGAGGATCAAAGTCCAGCATGCCCGCTTCGATCTTGGAGAAGTCCAGGATGTCGTTGAGGATTTGAAGCAGGGTATCGGCAGAGCGCGAGACCATGCTCAGATACTCTCGCTGCACGGGGGTCAGCTCGCTTTGCAGGGCCAGCCGGGTCAACCCGATGATGCCATTCATGGGGGTGCGGATCTCGTGCGACATGTTCGCCAGGAAGCTGCTCTTGGCGCTGGAGGCCTCCAGGGCGTGATCGCGGGCGACTGCCAGCTCGGCGTTGACCACCTCGATCTGGCTCAGCATGGAGTTGAACGAGTCGATCAGGAAACCGGTCTCGTCGTTGCCCTGCTTGACGGCTCGAAGCGAGTAGTCTTGCTGGGCGCTGACGTCGCGGGCAGTCTGGGCCAGGCTCAAGATCGGACCCGAGATCACGCCCTGCAAGCGGATGGCCACCAGGGTCGCGACCAGGGAGGTGAGCACGAAGATCAAGAGCGAGACAAGGGTCGAAGTCGTGATCTGCTTCCAGTATTCCGTCAGGTCGGTTTCCACCACCAGGGTTCCCACCGGCTCGCCGCCCGGCTCGGTGATTGGGGTCGTGGCCCGATAGCGCCCGTCGACGAATCCCACCGGAGGCGGGGTGCCGGGGATCTCCGAAGCGTCCACGTCCGCACGCCGGTAGGTGGCGTAGACCTTGACCTCGGGCGGCCCGGTGTAGATTCCGGCCCAGGTGACCGCGCCTTTGGCTCGCAGCGAGCCGAGCACTTCCTGGGCCTCCTTCTCGTAGCCTTCGCCGAACATGAGCATTGGCTGACAGTTCTTTCCCACCACCTCGGCCAGGGTGCGGGTATTCTCGGCCAGAGTGCCGCGCACGTTGAAGTGGCTGTAGATGGCGTAGGCCAGGCTGGAGAGAGCCAGGGCCAGACCGGCCACCAGCAGCGCGAACAGGACCAGCTTGCGCGAGATGGAGAGGTCGCGGAAGCGTTTCACGTCAGCCGTAGAGCTCTTTTATCCGGCCCGAGTCGATCAGGGAGCTGAGCGCATCCACCACTTCGGGATGGTGCTTGCCGACATTCCTGGAGTAGAAGTCTCGGATCTTATCTTCCAGTGTGCCCGGGTGCTCGCTGAAGTGCTCGTCCAGATCTTCGGCCAGGGCCAGGATCCAGCCTTCCATGGCCAGGGGCTTGCTGGCCGGGTAGCTCTGGTGGTGGTTCTCGATCAGAGGTGAGAGCAGGCGCAGCGCTTCGGTCTGCTCCAGAAAGCCCGCACCTGCCTCGGTGTGACCGGCCAGCTGCTCCTCATAGGACTGGTGTTGCAGCAGCAGCCATCCCACATCGTGGAAGTGGGCCGCGTCCCACAGGTCCTGGCGGGCCTGGGGGGAGAGATCCAGCATGGAGCCGAGCTCCAGGGCCAGGCGAGCCACCCGGGCCACGTGCCCGGTGCTGCCCGGGGCAACCCGGTCTACGGCGGCGGTTAACAGGCTCTGCAGAGCGGTCAGGCAGGTGGCCGCCTCCTCGCGGATGCGCACCGGCTCGTACATCAGGCCGACGGCCCCGGCCAGCTCTCCCAGTTGCCCCTGGGCGGCGCTCAGCACCCCGATCAGCGAGCCGAAGCGGGTCACCGGCCAGGCGCTTCCCTCGGGCCTCTCCACCGGCTCGCAGTAGAGGGCACAAGCGCCCTGCAGGGTGTCCGAGTCCACCCCCAGACGCTCATGGCCGCGCACCAGGAGGGCGGCATCCATTTCGTAGAGGTGGAAGCGAATCTCCCGGCCCCCCAGCTCAAGGGCCAGCCTTTCCACCGTCTCGGTGAACTGGGCCGCGGTACGGTTGAGCGACAACTCACCCAGCAAGCGGGGCCAATCCATTATGTGCTCGCTCGTTGCCACGGGGAGCGGCGACTTTCTCGTCCGGGTCGAGCCGCTCCTCCCCGGGCAGGAGCACCCTGCCGTCTGGGCGTAGCTTGCACCCTCCTATGACCAACACTCGACTCGACTGGCTACACTTCCTGGGAGAGCTCTCCCTGAGCCGCACCTTGCCTCAGTTCGTGGCCGCGGTGGAGCAGTCGGCTCTCTGTTTGCAGGCCTCGGAGAGCCGTTTTTTCCTCTATCGCTTCTCTCAGAACGTGCTGGTGCGGCCCGGACAGTCCGAGCAGACCCGGGTGCTCGAGGGGGTGGTGCCCCAGAACCGCGAGGAGGTGGACTCCCCCATCCTGCGTCGGACCCCGGTAGACGAGTGCTCGCTGGTGGGCCGCTGCGCGCTCTATTGCGAGGAGCTGGCCGAGGGCAGGGAGCGGGCTTTCCCGGTGACCCGGTTCGGTTCGCTGGTGGGAGTCTTGAAGGTCACCGGGGGCGACCGCGCCCTGCTCAGCGAGTTGGGGGTGCTGGTGGGACTGGTGCACGAGATGGTCAAGGCTCGGGAAGAAGAGCACTCGCTCCTGTCGGGCACTCTGGACCTGCTGGTGGGGGCCACCGATCGCATGGTGCCCGAAGGACCGGGCCACGTCGAGCGGGTGGCCCGATTATCGACCAAACTGGCCAGCATGCTCGACCTTTCCGCCCAGTCGCGCCAGGAGGTCTGGGACGCCTCGTTCTATCACGACATCGGCTGTCTTTTGCTGGCCGGGAGACCCTTTGACGAAGTGCTGCGAGATCACTCGCGGGTGGGGGCCGAGTTTCTGGTGAGCACCGGGGCCCTGCGTCACCTGGCCCCGCTGGTGGCGGCCCACCACGATGTCTACGAGTCCGGCAGCAATACGCCCATTGAGGCCTGGGTGCTGGCCATGGCCGAGGATGTGGACCGCTTCTTCAGCCAGCACCGCCACGAGGACTACCAGGAGAATACGCGCGTTTTCTATTCCGAGCGCATCTTACGCCACCACCCCGAGGTCATCGACGCCCTCAGCGGTCTGATCGACTCGGGCAAGTTGGCCCGGCTTTACCGCTAATGCGCTCGCACTTTGGTCTGGCACATTAGCACCATCTGACGAACACGCCGGAACTGCGTTCCAGCGCGTTGTAAAGTGCAAGACCAAAGGCCTTGCGCTTTAGCTGATGTGGTGTCGGAGGAGCTACGGGCCCCTACCCCCGCCTCCGCCACCACAAGAGATTGTAGGCGGCCGGACTTCCAGCACAATATGTTAGGCGTCCCGCAGCCGGAAAACTGTGTCAAGGGTGGTTCCGGCCGCGCTCCGACTGGAGAGGCCCGGCCGCCCCTCCTCAGGCTACCGCCGCCCCCAGTAAGAATAGGGAGCCGAGCACGCCTGCACCGTTGGCGGCGTGGTAGATCAGGTGGGCAGGTCTGAGCAGAGCCTCGTCGATTCGGGAGTGGGGCGCGTCGGGATGCATGTCCTGATTCTCCCGGATGTGCCAGCCCACCGTAGCGGCGCCCACGGCGGCTCCCACGCAAGCCACGCCGGCGCCGCCAACCAGATAGCCCAGAGCTCCCAGGATTCCGGCCCCGACGGCCATGCCGCTGAGCAGCTCCAGGGCCCGATTCTGGCGGAACCAGTTGGTCAGTCGTGGGCTGAGGTCGGTGGCACTGTAGGTCACATCGCCTCGCGGGGAAAGGTGGACCTCCTCCAAGGTGTCGTGCACAAGACCTGTGCCGTCGTTGCGCTTGCGCTCGGAGTAGACCCGGCAGCCGTCCGGGCGGCTCTCGAAGCTCTGGTGAGTCGAATGCTCGTAGGTGGCCAGGCTGGAGCGGGTGTAGTCCAACGCCAGCGGCTCGCGGGAGCCTGGGCGATAGCGGTACACGAATTGGATGTCGCGGATTTCGTCCAGATGACGGCGGCCTACGCCTTCTGAATGGTAGTTGCCTGTGATGGTACCGTTCCGGTCGTCGCCCGCCTTGCGGTCACGGATGTCTTGAATGGTCTGTTCCACCCTTGCAACAAGGGCTGTGGCCTCTCGGCTGCAGCGCGCGATGTTCATCCTGGCATCCCTCCTGTGTCAAGGATGCCAGAATTGACTGAACAGCATCTGAAAGTTTTCACCCCCCCCGCGAACGACGCACCAGGCCGGGGAGTAGAGCCGAGCCTGGGCTGAGTTGCGGCGAGGAATCCGCTCGAACAGGTCGGACGGCCTGACCGGCCCTGGAGGGTCCCCGGCTGGCAATCGAGCACTTAACCCTTCAGGCTCCCGGAAAAGCGCCTGATTGCGGAAAACCGGCCCGGATCGGCTCAATCTCCTATGCGGGCTGCAAGAAGCTCAGCCAGCTGCCGAACTCGCTGCGATAGACAAACTCCTGGGCCCGGTCGATCAGCTCGGGGTCGGCCGCCACCACCGTGGGCGTATAGAGGCCCCGGGTTCCGCAGCTGATTGCGTCGTAGATCTGCTGGTCGGAGGGGTCCTTGACGGCCACGGTGATCTCCGAGGCCCCGATGCGCCGCACCGCCACTCCGCCGATGGCGCGCGAGACGGTCTCCGGCAGCAGGCGCCCCACTTCACGCTCAAAGTCCATCCTGGCCAGGTCGACCCGGGGAACCCGCGCCTGGGCCGGGGGAGCGGCCGAGGGCTTCTTGCCAAAGAGGAGTTGCCACATGGATGGCCTGCGAGGGGTCGCCGCCGCGGGCTGAGCGGGCGAAGCGCCCGGGCTCTTGGGCGCGGAGCTCTCCTCCTCCACCAGGACAGTCGGCTGAGCGGGCCTGGCCTCCAGCCACTGCAGCACATCCTCCACCGATTGGGGGCGCGCCCCGGAATCGGCTGTGGTCAGCTTGTCGATGGCTGCGGCCAGGTCGGTCGGGAACTCAGGTCCCCGCGAGGGCAGAGGGCTGTTGGAGCTGTAGCGTTTCATGGAATCGGGCGGGGCAGCGCCGGTGGCCAGGAAGTAGAGCACGGCGCCCACCGAGTAGAGATCGTTGCGGGCATGGCTGGTATCGCCAAGCAACTGCTCCGGGGCGGCGTAGCGCGGGTGTCCGTGGGCCTTGAAGGCGGTGCGGGTCCCGCCCTGGCTCTCCTGGCCGAGCTTGGCCAATCCGAACTCGGCCACCTTGAGCACCCCGTGGCGGCTGACCAGAATCGTGTCGGGGCGAAGGTCACGATGCACGATGGATGGCGTCTGGCCGTGCAAGTAGCCCAGCACCGACAGGAGCTGCTTGAGATAGCGGCGGATCAGCTCAGGCTGCAGGGGGCCTTCTTTCTCCACCGTGGCCTGCAGCGTGGTGCCGGTGACGTCCTCGAGAACAACGTAGATATGGCCCTGATCCTCTACCACGTCCAGCACGCGGGGCAGGTTGCGGTGGCGCAGGCGGTGCAGGGTGCGCCCTTCGCGCAGAGTCTGCAGGCGCGCCTCGCGGCTCTTGTCCGGGTCTTCCAGGTGGCGCAGCACCAGCGAGCTCCCGGTGGCCCGATCGTGAGCCCGGTAAAGGGTGGAGAAGCGGCACGCGAGCAATTGCTGGTCCACCACGTAGCGTCCCGCCACCTGGGCTCCCGGGCCCAGGGCCTGGCCCTCGCTCGGGCCCACCTGGCCGATCTGCTGGCTCAACTCGTTGGCGCCGGCCAGCAGGTGCGCCGAAAGATCGGGTGGAGGGGAGGTCGTGGGCTGGTCGGCGTACAGCAAGATAGCCACCCGACCGCGGTGATCGAGCACTGGCAAGCACCATCTGCTTTCAGCACGTTGCAATGCTTTGGCCGAAAAGGCCTCGTCGATCAGAGCGCTCACCGATTCATCCTGCCAGGCGGCCTCCGGGTCGAGCCCGACCGCGTGCACCGGCTGCAGGGTGGTTCCGGCAGCCGAGCGCACCACGTCCACCACCAGAGCGCGGGCCCAACCCAACTCCCGACAGGCAAGGTCGGTGGCTCGTTGCCAGATTTCGGACACGGCGGATCCTCCTCGCGGAAAAGTCGGCTGAGATTCTCGGCCCTCGTGCTTTGACCTTCCGGTCCGCTTCGCCTTGACCTGGGCAGGGAGAAGTGGCAGGGAAACACCAGGCCTGGATGTCTCCCCCGGGCGAGCTTTGCTACGCCAACCAGAGCGGCCAGCTCGTCGGGCTGGACGCCCAGGGTGGGCAGCCTTGGAAGGTCTCCGCGCAGACTGAGAAAGTACTGGCTCGACCCGGAAGGCGAGCCCCTGCGCGAGGAGGTGTGCCCGGGAGGTGACTCTGGGAGCCGACGGCGGGCAGGCTGCGCTTGACCAGCGTGGCAAGCACGCAGCGACGGAACCTGGCGGTCAGCTCGGCCTGGTCGAAGTCGGACACGGAGTAGAAGGACCCGTCGGGCAAAAACAGGCCGGCGGTCCGTGAGTCAGCGCCGGTCTGGTGGCCGCGCTGTTGGATTGTGCTAATGTGCAAAACCAGAGTGCGAGCACATTGGCCGGTCAACTGGGCAAGCTTTCTGCCCAGGGCTGAAGCGACCACCTCGTCCTGGCCCAGGACCGCGGCGGAAAGCATCACAATCAGCAACATCAAGCGTTTGAGCATGGGGCCTCATTTTCTCAAGCGTGAGACCGACCGGCAGCGGCTCAGGTTTCCTTCTGGCCCAGAATGATCGAGCCGTAGCCACCGTAGAGCAATCCGAAGCCCATGCTGGCCTGGCCCGCCGCCAGACCGGTCATGACCGGTGCTCCCGAGAGCCCGGCCATACGACCGAAAGTGGTGGTCAGCGCCATGGCGCCCGCCCCGGCCAGGAAGCCGAGGGTGCGGTTGTGAGGCTCGGGAGTGTGCAGGAAGTTGGCCACATAAAAGCCGCCGCCCAGGCCGCCTGCCAGGCAGAGGCCGAGTTGGACGCCCAGGCCCACTCCCGGTCCGCCCAGGGCATAGGCGGCAGTGGTGGCCACGCAACTGACCGCACCGATGGCGGCGCTGGCGCCGCCCCAGATGAAGGTACGCTTCATCAGCTCTTCTTCGGGATCTTGCTCGGGCGGAGGCTGGGGGGGCGGATTGGAAGGCGCGGCCGCATGGCGCGCCGGAGCTTGCGTTGTCAAAGTCGTGATCATCATAGCGCTGCCCACTATAGGAGGACCCGGGTCGGCACGATGTTAGCGCGGTGTTACCGGATCGATTCGGGCTCCATGCGCTCGGCCAGCCGCCGCGCCCAGGGGAGCACGACCATCATCAAGAGTCCCGCCAGGACCAACTGCAGGCTCAGGACCCCAGGCGAAACGCTTGCAGCAGCGAGTAGTACAACGCGGGGACCGTGAGGGCCAGATTCAACCCCAGCAGTAGCCGCCATTCTTAAAGTGCAGGGCCTTTGGTCTTGCACTTTTCCAACGCGCTGGAACGCAGTTCCGGCGCGTTCGTCAGATTGTGCTAATGTGCAAAACCAAAGTGCGAGCACATTAGCCGCAGAGACTCCTGGCCGGAGTTTTGCGTCTGTTTTGCGTTTCTCGATTAGCCTGGCGGCAATGAGGAATGCACGACATGAACCTGACCATTCCGGCGACTTTCACGCCGCCCACCCCAAGAGAATTAAAGCCCCACTCCGACAGCTGGCAGGTGGGTCAGCGCACCTTTGCCAGCACGCGCGACCTGGTGGCCCACGCTCACGAACTCGATGGCCAGCAGGCCGTCTATCGTTTCAATGAGGTCCCCGACCCCCCTCCCTTCACGCCCAACGAGAGGCTAAGAAATGCCGTTGGTGGAGCCCTGACCGGTGCGGTCGCAGGGGCCGGAGCGGGCGCCCTGGTGGGTGGAGGACTGACTCTTCTGGTCGGTCTTGCGGACCTGCTCAACCAGGCCATCACCTACGCCCCCGGCAACCCGGTCACGGCCTCCCTCGTCCTCGTGCCTGCCCTGGCGGGAGCGGCGCTCGGGGCTGCGGCCGGGGTGGGCGAAGGGTGGAGACACGAGCCCGGCCAACCACCTCGCGAGATCTCCGGGCGACTGGAGTCGGAAGGAGGCAAGCTCTCCTTCTACCCTGAGCAACGGCTTGACCGGAAGGTCGACCTGTCGGCCTACCAGGATGCTGGCCAGGCCGCCCCCACCGCTCCCGAACCCCAGAATGCCCTCTGGAACACGGTCAAAGGAGCTGCCGTCGGGGCGGCTCTGGTGCCGGCTCAGATGATTCCGCTGGTGGGGATCGCCGCGCCGGTGGTAGTGGGAAGCGCCGTGGGCCAGGCTCTGGACCGGAGAACCCTGCTGGGCGAGGGCCTGGGAGTCTTCGCCGGAGCGGGCCTGATGGTGGGAGGCCTGGGCCTGATCATCAGCGGGGTGGTTTCTCCGAGTGCGGTAGCCCTGGGCGCTGCCGGAGGACTGGGATTGGCGGGCGCGGCGCTCGGTCACAAGGTGTTCTCCTCTCTCGCCGATCAGGAGCGGCCTGCCTATCAGTACGGCGAGCAGTGGTGGAATCGGTAAGGCGATGGAGTCCCTGGCAACGGAACCGATCGAGTTGGATGGGCCCTGGTCGGAGCGGCCTCGGGCCGAGCTGTTCGGCCCGCTGCGCCTGACCTTCCGCTGTCGAACCCTGGCCTGGGAGCGTTGGCCCGGCTCCCGGGCCCGGAGTCTGATGGCCTGGCTCCTCGTGCGCCAGGGCGAGGCTTTGCCATGCGCCCGGGCTATCGAAACCCTCTGGTCCGAGCTCGCTCCGGAAGAAGGTCGCAGGGCTTTGCGCAGGTGCCTGCAGCAGTTACGCTTTGCGATGCTGGATCTGCTCGGACTTCCCGGCCAGGGGGTGGTGCGCTGTCGCCAGGAGGACACGCTGGCCCTGGAGCACACTTTCGAGACGGACCTGCAGGATTTCGAGGAGGCTGCCGAGCGGGCCCTGAGGGCCCGGCAGGCTCAGGAGGCGCTCCGACTGGCCTCCCGAGCAGATCTCGATCGGCGCCTCCTGGAGGGCCTGGAGGATTCCTGGGCCGGGGCGACCCGTCAGCGGCTGAGCTTGCTAAGGGCCAGACTGCTCTTGCTCTCTCAGAGAACCAGGCCCAGGGCTTTCATGGATTGGCGCAGTCCCCTGGGCGCGACTCCGAGCTCGAATTCGAACAGGGCGACTGTCTTCTCGTAGTGACAGACGGCCTCGGCTGAGCGGCCATCCCGGCTCAGCGACTCCATCAACAGGGTGTGCGCCTCCTCGCGCAAATCGTCGAGGATGATCGCTTCCCGGGCGGCCAGCTCGGCGGCCTCGCACGCCCCCAGGTTCAGCTGGCAGCGGGCCAGACAGAGCAGGGCCCGCATCCTCGTTTCGCGGAGCCTGGCCCGCAGACTGAGCACCCACTCGTCGTCGAGGCCTTCCAGGAAATCGCCCCGGTAAAGCTCGAGGGCCCTGCGGGCAAGCCGGAGGGCTCCCTCCCAGTCTGCGCGGGCCATGCTCCGGGTCGCTTCTTCGACGTTCTGCTCGAAGACCTCGAAGTCGATTTGGTAGTCGAGCTCGAGCTGAACCGTCTGGTTCTTGCGGCTGCGCCTGAGCACCGCAGCCGCCGGCTCAGCCAGGAAACGGCGTATTGTACTGCGGACCTGGTGCAGGGCATTTCTCAGGCTGTTGCGGGCCCGGGTCTGGTCGGTATCTCCCCAGAAAAGCTCCATCAGGAATTCGTCTGACAGGGGAGTCGCCCGGCTCAGGCAGAGGCGGGCAAACAGCCGCATGATCTTGCGGGTCTGAAATCCTCCTCGGAGAGCCCCGCGCTGCGCTGCGTGGCAAATGTGCAGAAGGATCCCGCGCGCATGCGGGCTAGCTGGCTGTGATTGGGGTGCTGTCAGGAAGGGAGTAGGCGGCGAGAGCGGCCC
>QWHO01000078.1 GCA_021404945.1 bacterium CPR1 | reverse complement strand
CCCAGAACGTAGCCTGGTATGAGTCGATGAAGTCGGCTTTGTATGAGGAGAACCTGCCCGAGTTCTTCGCGAAGCTCCGAGAGTCCGTGAGGGCCTCCACGTCTGCAAGTGAGGGCGCGGAAGGCCAACCAAAATCGGTTGCAGAGGTGACCCTCAACTACTTCGAAAAACGCCGCAAGATGCTGTGTTACAAGGCATACCGCGACCGGGGGTTACCCATTGGTAGCGGCATGGTTGAGGGCGGCATTCGATTCGTAGGGAAGGACCGCCTCGACTGCACGGGCATGCGGTGGGGCACGCCCGGCGCTGAGAACATTCTGCAACTCCGTTGCCTGGACGCCAGCGGCCGGCCCCTCCGCAGCCTCGCTCAAGCAACCTGTGGGGCCAGGTTTGCTTGGCAACATCGGACCACCTCAGCCCCAAGAAGTTCCGGTGGGCGGAGCGATCCAGACGGGTCGTCCGGGCAGGCGGAACGAATTGCAACCAGATTTGCATCTGGTAGCACCATGTGCAATACTAGCTACATGAAGCTCCGGTCCTTCTGGATAGCCGCCCTGGAGCGGGCCCTCGCCACCCGCTCGGTCGTGTGGTTGCACGGAGTTCGTCGGGTGGGAAAGACCGTTCTGTGCCAGAGTCTGCCCGACATCGAGTACTTCGACTGCGAATTGCCTCGCGTGCGGCGCGTGCTGGAGGACCCCGAATCGTTTCTGAGCTCGCTCCAGGGCAGGCGCGTCGTCCTGGACGAGGTCCAGCGGCTCCAGAACCCATCTGAAGTCTTAAAGATTGCGGCCGACCACTTCCCAGCAACTCGGGTGATCGCCACAGGCTCTTCTACCTTGCAGGCCTCCACGAAATTCCGAGACACCCTGACGGGGCGCAAGAGCGAGTTATGGCTGACCCCGATGATGAGCGTTGACCTGACCGATTTCGGCGCTGGGCTCGACCAGAGGCTCAGGCGAGGGGGTCTACCCGCCTTCTTCCTCGACCCTGACGGGTCCGAATGCGATTTTGAAGAATGGCTCGACTCTTACTGGGCACGGGATATTCAGGAGCTCTTCCGACTCGAGCGCAGGTGGGGCTTCCAGCGTCTGCTCGAGCTCTTGCTCGCGCAGAGCGGCGGCATGTTCGAAGCCACCCGCTTCGCTGGCCCCTGCGAAATCAGCCGACCTACGGTGACAAACTACCTCGACGTCATGGACGCAACCAGCGTCGTCCATCTGGTGCGGCCCTTCTCGACCCATCGCAGCACCGAAATCGTGTCCGCGCCAAAGGTCTATGGCTTCGATACCGGCTTCGTCTGCCACTATCGGGGTTGGAGTGAGCTGCGGCCCGAGGACCTTGGCAACCTGTGGGAGCACTACGTCCTCAACGAGATCCACGCGCGCTCCCAGCGCTCGCGGGTCCACTACTGGCGCGACAAGCGCGGGCACGAGGTCGACTTCGTCTTGCCGCGCCGCAACGACCGGGTGGATGCCATCGAGTGCAAGTGGTCGAGCAGGACCTACGACGCCAGGAATCTGCGTGCCTTTCGCCAGCAGTATCCCGAAGGGGAAAACCTGGTGGTCGCGACCGACCTCGAGCGAGCCTTCCAGGAGAGAATCGGGGATTTGACGGTCGCATTCATCCGGCTGGCCGACCTGACGGAAAAAATTCCCTGAAGGCCCTTATGGTGTCTTCCAGGGATTGACCACGTCCCTTCCCGTGTCGGTAGACCGCGTAAGGCTCAAGTCGATACCCAACCCGGACACTCAAAGAGTCCGTTCATGCCTCCCTCAGGAAGGGAATCCGTCCCTCGCCGCGCACTCGCTTGCTGGTGAAAAGACTTCCACTCAACATCGGCCATCGGGGGGCGTGCGGGGAGGCGCCCGAGAACACGATGGCGAGTTTCCAGCTGGCCATCGCGCAGGGAGCCGGGATGGTCGAGCTGGACGTGCGCTTGACCCGCGACGGCGTCCCCGTGGTCATCCATGACTACTCGCTGGGGCGCACCACCAGCGGGCGCGGACTGGTGGGGCTGTCGACCTGGAAAAAGCTGCAGACCCTGGACGCGGGAGCCTGGTTCGATGGCCGGTTCCGCGGCCAGCGGCTGCTCGAGCTGAGCGACTGCCTCCAGACGCTGCCCCCCCGGCTGGCGGTCAACGTCGAGCTGAAGTGCTTCTTTGGCCGCCCCGACCGGCTGGTACGCGCCTGCGCCGAGGCTATTCGCTCCAGCCGGTCCCAGAGCCGAGTGCTGGTCACCTCCTTCAACCATCGAGCCGTCGAGCTGCTCCATCAGGAGATGCCCGAAGTGGCCCTGGGTCGCCTGTTCCACCCGCTCTTGAACGGACGGCCCCGCCCGCGCGACTTCGACTGGCTGCAGCAGGGAGAGCGCCATCTGACCGACCTGGCCTGGGATGGCAGGGCTCTGGCGGTGGAGCTCTCCCTGGCCGACCGCAAGCTGACCGAGCAAGCCCACCAGCGCGGGGGCGCGGTACTCGTCTACACGGTCAATGAGGAAAAGGACATGCAGCGATTGATCGAGTGTGAGGTGGACGGGTTGATCACCAACTTCCCGGCTCGCTACGCCAGCCTGCTGGCTCGCCTGTGAAGATCCGTCCCGGGCAGCATTACACTCTGGGAGCCAGTTGGGACGGCCAGGGGGTGAACTTCGCGGTGTACTCCGAGACTGCCACCCGCATCGAGCTGTGCCTGTTCGACTCCAAGGAGGACGAGCGCGAGTCGCAACGCCTGGTGCTGCCCGAGTACGACGACCACGTCTGGCACGGTTACGTCAGCGGCATCCGTCCCGGCCAGCTCTATGGCTACCGCGCCTACGGGCCCTATAAGCCCCAGCAGGGTCACCGCTTCAACCCCTGCAAGCTGCTCGTCGACCCTTATACGAGAGCCGTGGTGCGCTCCAAGAACCGCTGGCACGACGAGATGTTCGGCTACAAGGTGGGCCATCCCAAAGCCGATCTGTCGCTGGATACCCGCGACAACGCGGCCCTGGCTCCCCTGTCGGTGGTGGTCGAGCCAGCCTTCTCGTGGGGCGACGACCGCCCACCCAGAGCTCCCTGGAACCAGACCGTCATCTACGAGCTGCATGTGCGCGGCATGACCCGGCTGCACGCCCTGGTACCGGAAGCTTTGCGGGGAACCTATGCCGGACTTGCCTCCGATCCGGTCCTCGAGCACCTGAAAGAGCTTGGCGTGACGGCCGTGGAGCTGATGCCGGTGCACTATCCGGCCTACGAGCGCCACTTGACCGAGAAGGGCCTGCGCAACTACTGGGCCTACAACACGCTTGCCTTCTTCGCACCCAATCCGGAGTATGCCATCAATCACTCCCCCCAGGACGTGCTGCGCGAATTCAAGTCGATGGTGGCTCGCTTCCACTCGGCCGGCATCGAGGTCATTTTAGACGTGGTCTACAATCATACCGGAGAGGGCAACCACCTGGGACCCACCGCCTGTCTGCGCGGGCTGGACAATGCCAGCTACTACCGCCTGCTCACCGACAACCCCCGCTACTACCTCGATTTTACCGGCTGCGGCAACACCCTGAACACGACCAATCCCCGGGTGCTGCAGCTGATCATGGACAGCCTGCGCTACTGGGTGCAGGAGATGCGTATCGACGGCTTTCGCTTCGACCTGGCCAGCTCGCTGGCTCGCGAAAGCTACGAAGTGGACCGACTGGGCGCGTTCTTCGATATCATCCAGCAAGACCCGGTGCTCAACCGCATCAAGCTGATCGCCGAGCCCTGGGACCTTGGCGAAGGCGGCTACCAGGTGGGCAACTTTCCGGTGCTGTGGAAGGAGTGGAACGGCCAGTATCGCGATACCGTGCGCCGATTCTGGAAGGGCGATTCCGGCCAGGCCCCGGCCCTGGCCTCGCGATTGTGCGGCTCGAGCGACCTCTACCAGGAGGGGGGCCGGCGACCCCAGGCCAGCATCAACTTCATCACCTGCCACGACGGCTTTACGCTGCACGATCTGGTCAGCTACAACGAGAAGCATAACCAGGCCAACGGCGAGCAGAATCGCGACGGGGAGAGCCACAACAACAGCTGGAACTGCGGCCACGAGGGCCCCAGCGACGACCCGGAGATTCGAGCCCTGCGCGAGCGCCAGAAGCGCAATTTGCTGGCGACTTTGTTCCTCTCCCAGGGGGTGCCCATGCTGTGCGCCGGGGACGAGATGGGGCGCTCCCAGCGGGGGAACAACAACGCCTATTGCCAGGATAACCCCATCAGCTGGCTCAGCTGGGAGCTCGACGAGGAGCAGGCCGCGCTGCTCCGCTTCACCCGCCGTCTGATCGCGCTGCGCCGCACCCAACCTCTCTTGCGCAGACGCCGGTTCTTCCCTCCCCGTCCTCCCCGGGGGCAATTGCGCAACATCGTGTGGTACGAGCCCAAAGGCAGTGAAATGACTGACAGGGCCTGGAACCAGGACTTTGTGCGCTGTCTGGGAGTCTGGGTCTCGGGTCGCCCTCAAGACGAGATCGATGAGCAGGGAGATCCGGTTGTGGGCGACCACCTGTTGCTGTTGCTCAACGCCCACTGCGATTCCATCGAGTTTCGCCTGGCCAGCCCGCAGCTGGTGCCGAGTTGGACGCTGTTGCTGGATACGGCCCGGCCGGAGGAGCCGGCAAACAAGTATCGCTCGGGAGCGCGCTATCCCCTGGAAGGACGCTCGGTGGTGGTGCTCGGAGCTCCTTCGTAACCCTCTGGTCGGTCGCTCTTGCGCGACTCAAGGTGACCAGTCTTCGACCGCTACTCCCGGGACACCCTGAAAATCCTTGGCGTTCAATGTCGCCACGATCAGGCCATGGTGCTTGGCCGTCGCGGCCACGAAAAGATCGAGCGCAGGCTTGGGTCGACCCACCTTTCGCAGAGCGGCTGAGACCTCCCCGTACATGCCGGCCACGCCCTCATCAAAGGGGTTGACTGGTTGTTTAGCAAGATTCCCGGGGGTCCTGGCACTGGCGCGGTCTGCTCGCCGATAGGCGAGGCTGGGGTCATCGGCGAGGTCGCCTGAAGCAGCGCACGACTCAAAAGTTTGACTTTTGGTTAATTTTCAGACACATCCGATAAAGTGAGCCCAGAGAGAATTCGGAGGGCAAGGCGATGGGCGGAACGGTTCTCAATCTCAACCAGTTTCAGCGGGCCACGAACATCATCACGGTGGTCGACAAAATGCGCTCGCGAGTCCTCAACCTGGACAATGTAGACGGAGTCGACCTCGACAGTAGGGGTCGCGGCCAGCATATCGACCATCACGTCGAGTTGAACGGTTACGACGGATTGAGGGGCTATGCCACCAACCTCCCCGGCGAGGAAAACCGCATGAACATCACGCGGGTGGCCGAAGGCTCTTATCCCGAGGTCCACTACATCGTGGACCACAACTCGCCGGGTAGATCGTCTTACCTGCTGGGAATCGGCGGGGCCGAGCAGTGGCTGACGGTGAATCACAAAGAGGGGACGATCACGCTGGAGGACCCGGTCGGCCACGTGGGCAGTTGCCTGAATGCGACCCTGTCGGCCGACGACCCGCGCGTGGCCACCTTCGAAAGCCATCTGGCGGCACTGGCCCGCGGATAGGTTTCCCACCGCGTTCGCAAGTCGTCACCACGAAGCCCCCCTCGGAGGCTCGTCCAGGGGCCTGGAATCGACTTCAGGACATTTGCCCTGCCCGGCCCGTTTAGAACCCCTGAGAACCCACTTCAAACAAGTTGCAACCAGGCCGTTTCTCGCTGTTGCCTTGGTGACTCCGCCCATCCGACTCGTGGAATCTGTTGATGTGAGCAGTGTCGATCGGAACAAAGCGGATCGACTGGAGTGCCAGCACCTGGTGGGGCTCGAGAGCGCCTACCGCCTGCGTTTCGGGCGGGTGTGCCAGGCGCCGGCATGGCTCACCTGGAGGGTGTGGGGCTACGGCTTTGATACCGCCGGGCGGGTTTCAGGGCCAGTTAGCTGGCCGCGCTCATGTGGGCTTCCACGTCTGCATCGCCGAAAGCCTCACGCAGCTTGACTTCCTGCTCGCGCGAGAGGTTGGTGCGCAGAACCCGGGGATTCCACTGCTTGATCTCCTCGACCACGCGGTCGGTGGTGGCCTGCAGCACCAGCAGGAAGAGAGCCGACTGGCCTGGCTGAATGGTGGAAGCGACCTCCTTGATGAAGTCATCATCGACGCCGTAGTCAGCCATCGAGCCGGAAAGTGCGCCCAGCAGGGTGCCCAGGGCCATCCCCATGAAGGGCATCCAGAAGAGGATCCCCGCCAGCAGGCCCCAGAAAGCGCCACCCAGGGCGCCCTCGGCGGTCAGGTCGACCACCTGCTTGATCTTCACCTTGCCATCCGCCTGGCGCACCGCCACGGCGGCGTCGGCCAGTTTGATCAGCTGCTCTTTCTGCAGCGAGATCAGCTTGTCGCGGACTTCGAACGCTGCCTTGTCATTGTCGAAGGCCAGCACGATCAACTCGGTCATCATCAGGCTCCTTTACTCGCAAAGTGGCCACATCTTCCCCTCACCCCGGCCGGATTCCCCCGTATCTGGTAGAATGAGTTGTGCTCACCATCCCTCCCCGCGATCCCTGGCGCTGGCTGGCCGGCCTGGCTATCCTCCTGACCCTGGCTATCGCCCTCACGCTGCAGCTGGTCACCAGGCCCACTTCCCTGCGCCAGCAGCGCCTCCATGGCGAATTGAGCCTGGAGCTGTGGCTCTCGGAGCTGGCCGCTGATCTGGCCCAGAGCTCCGAGGCGCGACTGTTTCCCAATCGCTGCGAGCTGATTCAGACCCGCCAGAGCGAGCTTCGGCGGCCGTTGGGCGGGCTGGTGCTGCTATCCAGCCCTCTGAATTCGAACGGGGGAGACCTGCAGGTCATGGATGCCTCCAGCGGACAAAGCCTGTCCTTTCGGGCTCTGGGTCCTCGCCAGTTAACCGTGGAGAGCGCCGAGCCGGTGCGCATCCAGTACCCGGTTGACCAGCTGACGGTCTACCTGGTGACGCCCGAGTCAGGCGCCTTCGAGGTGGAGCGGCGTGATGTCAGCGGAGCCACCGAGGTGACCCGCCTCAACCACGAGCTGCGGGTCAACTCGCTTGGCTTTGAGACCGAGGGCGAGCTGGTGCTGATACGCCTGCAGGTCAGCCACCCCTCCGGGTGGAGCCTGAAGGGTCAGCGCTCAGTACGCTCTCATCCCTGACGGCCCGTCAACAGAACGGCAACGTCTCAAAGCGACCAGCTGACTACAATCAGCCCTATCATGGACGTACGCAAGAACAGCTACATGCCCGTCTGGTCGCCGGACGGCAGCAAGATGGCCTTTATCTCCAGCCGTACCGGCTCTCACCAGATCTGGACGATGAACGCCGATGGCACCGACCAGCGCCAGGTCACCGACGGCAAGCGCCCCTACTTCTACCCCAGCTGGTCGCCCGACAGCGCCCAGCTCACCTTCCAGGGGCTGATCCACGAGGGGGAGAGGCTCGACTACGACATCTTCGCCTGCAAGGCCGATGGCACCGACATGCGCCAGCTGACCGACGACTGGTTCGACCAGGAGCAGCCGCTCTGGTCGCCCGACGGAAGCCAGATCCTTTACAAGTCCGAATCCAAGGAAGGCGAGTGGGGCGGTCCGGACGAGCTCTGGACCATCACTCCGGACGGCCAGACGGCCACCCAGCTCACCCACACCCCGGACGCTTACGAGTTCCAGCACACCTGGTCGCCCGACGGCAGCAAGATCGCCTTCGTGTCCACCCGCGACACGCAAGAGCACGACGACATGAACCGCAACGAGATCTACGTGATGGACAGGGATGGCTCCAACCAGCGCAGGGTCACCAATGAGCCCCTGGGCGCCTACAACCCTGCCTGGTCACCCGACGGCACGAAACTGGCCTACACCTGGCGGCGCAAAAACAGCGAGATCGCCGTCATCAATCAGGATGGCACCGGCCGCCAGCTTCTGACCGATCTGCCCACCGAAGACATGTGGCCCGAGTGGTCGCCCGACGGCAGCAAGATCGCCTTCACCAGCATGCGCAAGAACGTTACCTTCGAGATGCGCACCGTGCCTGGCGACGGGGGCGAGGGAGCCACCTCGCTCCTGGCCGAGCCGATCGACGATCAGCAGCCCCACTACTCGCCCGACGGCAAGACAATCGCTTTCCACGCCGCCCGCGAGAAGGATGGCCTGGAGGACATCTTCGCCTGCGACGCCGACGGCAGCAACCTGCGCCGGCTGACGCCCTATCCAGAGCCGGCAAGGTGACGTGAGGGGGCGTCGCGAATGCATGCCCGGTGGATGACGTTCGCGAGTATGTCTACGACAGCGGAAAGGAGAACACCAGCCGCCTGCCCTGGCTGATCCTGGCCATTTCAGGCTGTGTCATCTCCATCATGGCAGCCTGCGCCATGATCCACGGAATTCGCCTCGTGAGCGGGCGAGCAGGGGCCATCCTGCTGCTGATGCTGCTGTCGGGCCCGGTGCTGCTCTCGATCTACCTCACTCACCTTTTGCGCCATCACCAGTACAAGTCCACCCGCATCCAGGTTGACAGCCAGGGCGTCACCATCCTCACCGCCGGCAAGGAGCGCCGCATCGAGCGCAAGGACATCGACTACGTGCACCACAACGGCTCCGTGCTCGAGCTCCGCCTGCGCAACCAGGACCCTGTCCTGCTTCCAGCCCGCTTCACCGACCAGGACGACCTGCTGGCCCGGCTCAGCTGAGCGTGGACCGGCTCAAGGCCCGCTGGGGCATCACCTCGGCTCGCCAGTTCTGGCTCATCATGCTGGTTTTTGCGCTGACCGGAACCAGCGCCGTGCTGGTCAAGCGGCTGGCCTTCGAGGCCATCGGGGTGGGCCCCGACTGGCCCTGGTGGCAGCGCACGCTACTCTGGTGCGCCATCGTGCTGCCCGCCTACCAGGTGCTGCTGCTGGCCTATGGCGCTCTCTTCGGGCAGTTCCGCTTCTTCTGGTGGTTCCTCAAGAAGATGTTCGGCGTGCGCACTCCGCCCCCGACTCAGGCCAACTCGGCCGAGCGGTAACGGCCCAGAATGCGCACGAAGGGCAGGCTGCCCACCAGCCGGCCCAGCGCTTCTTCGAGCACCGAGCGGTCGGGTGGAGCCTCCAGGTCCAGGTAGAAGCGGTAGGTCCAGGGCGTACCCGGGATAGGCCGCGACTCGAGCTTGACCAGGTTGAGCCCGCTCTCGGCAAAGATGCCCAGCGAGCGATACAGCGCTCCCGGAGTGTGCTCGGTCTCCAGCACCAGGGACAGCTTGTCGTAGTCGTCGGCAGCCGGTCCCTGGCGGGCAAGCACCACGAAGCGGGTGAAGTTCTGGGGGTGGGTCTCGATGCTGGAGGCCAGTACGACCATGCCCAGGTTTTCGGCTGCCTCCAGGCTGGCGATGCCGGCCGCGTCCAGCATTCCCTGCTCTTTCACGACCCTGGCGCTGCCGGCGGTATCGTACATGCTGACCACCTGCCACTCGGGATGGCTGCGCAGAAACTGATCGCACTGGGCGGCAGCCTGGGGGTGGGAATAGACCCGGCGGATGTCGGAGAGCTCCACGCCCGGGTTGGCCAGCAGGTTGTGGACCACCCGCACCTTGAGCTCGCCCACGATAGCCAGCTCGGGGTATTCCAGCAGCTGATCGTAGTTGACGTGGATGCTGCCCGTGAGCGAGTTCTCCACCGGCACCACGGCATAGGCCACCTGGCCCGAGGCCAGAGCCAGAAACACCTCGCTGAAGGCGGCAAACGAGCGCAGCTCGAGGTCGGGGCCAAAGAACTGGCGGGCGGCCTTCTCGCTGAAACTGCCCGTCTCGCCCTGCAGGGCCACGGTCAATCCCTCACCCCGCACCTGCACGGGGCGGCTGGCCGGCGGCAGGCGCCGCGAACGTCCTTCCACCTGACGCCCCACCACAGGGGCGATCACGGCCAGATCGCGCATCAAGCGGCTCAACTCAGCCGGATAGAGGCTCTGGGCGCCATCCGAGACTGCCTCGGGGGGGTTGGGGTGCATCTCGATCATCAGCCCATCCGCTCCGGCCGCAGCGGCCGCCAGGGCCATGGCCGGAACGTAGCCGCGATGGCCGGTGCCGTGGCTGGGATCAGCCACCACCGGCAGGTGGCTCAGGCTGCGGATAACCGGGATGGCCGAGAGGTCCAGCGTGTTGCGGGTGCTCGACTCGAAGGTGCGGATACCGCGCTCGCACAAGATCACGCGCGCCTGCCGGTCGCCCGAGAGGATGTACTCGGCGGCCATCAAGAGCTCTTCAATGGTGGCGGCCAGCCCGCGCTTGAGCAACACCGGGCGCCCGGCCTGGCCGACCGCCTTGAGCAGGTCAAAGTTCTGCATATTGCGAGCCCCGATCTGGAGCACGTCGGCGTAGCGCCCGACCAACTCGACCTGGGCGATGCTCATCACCTCGGTCACGATGGGCAATCCGAACTGATCGCGGGCTTCAGCGAGAATCTTGAGGCCCTCCTCTCCCATACCCTGAAAGGCATAGGGCGAGGTGCGCGGCTTGAAGGCCCCGGCCCGCAGCATGGAGGCTCCCGACTCGTACACCTGGCGCGCGGCCAGCAGCAGACCCTCGCGGCTCTCAACCGAGCAGGGGCCGGCGATCACCACCAGCTGCGAGCCGCCCAGCGTGACCGGGCCGACGGTCACGGTGGAGGTGGTGGGCACGACCTCGCGGGAGGCCAGCTTGTAGGGCCGGGACACGCGGATGACCTCGGACACGCCAGGGAAGAAGCTGACCTCGCGCGGGTCGGGCAGGCCGGTACCGATGACCGCCACCACTGAGCGCTCGGCGCCGGCGATCACCCGCGTTTGCAGGCCGCGGGCCTCGAGCTTGGTCTGGATGAAGTCGATCTGAGCTTCCCCTGCGTCGGGACGAAGGACGATGATCATCGCCCGAGTGTGGCCTTTCTGGCCTGAAAGAAGGCTGAATTCAGCGACGAGGGGCGGGCTCGACCCGACGCGCAGCGGTCGTACCTGGAGATACCCTGGTACCGGGCAGGCTCCCGCCGGATTGAGGGCGGCGACGACCGGAGCACAGTCAAGCGGGAGCGCAAAGAGAGCGCAGGCGGCCGACCTCGGTCACGAAACGCCCCGCCTTGACCGGGTCGAGCGGCTCGGCCTGGAGAGCAGCAACCCGCTTGACCGCCTCGTATCGATCGTCGGCGCATTCCTCGGGACGACCGGCCAGGTTCCACACCCGGGCCCGCTCGAGCCACACCTCGGCATCTTCGGGAAAGCGCTCGAGCAAGCCCGTGAGGTCTGCGCCGGCGGCCATCCAGTCGCCCAGGTGGACATTGGCTCGAGCCCGGTTAAAGAGCGCCGCGGGCTGGTCCGGAGCTATTTTGAGCACGGCCTCGGCGTCGGCCTGGGCCCGCGAGGCTTGACCACGCGTAAGATAGCAGGCCGACCGGTTGATCAGAACCGGCACCCAGCCGGGAAATCGGTGCAAGAGCTCGGCGTAGTCCTCCATGGCCTCGGGCACCCGACCCTGGGCCTGCAGCATGGCCCCCCGAAAGAAGAGAGCATCGTTGTTCTGCGGATTCAGGGTTACCGCCCGCGTGGCCGCCGCCAGGGCATCCTTGGCCAGGCCGGTCCGGTCGAGTGCCTGGGCCAGCTCGAGGCTGACCTGGGAAACCTCGTCTTTATTGTCGGCCCGGGGACTGGCCTCCAGCAAGCGCATGGCCTCGCGACAGAGAGTCACCGCCTCGGGGTAGCGACGGCAACCGAGCAGGGCCTGGGCCCCCAGACGACAGGCCTCCACCGAGTGGGGCTGAGCTCGGGCCACCTTCTCAACGTCCTCCAGGGCCAGATCGGCCTTCTTGAGGGCGATCAGCACGCGAGCCCGGGTGAGACGACGAGAAAGATCGTCGGGCTGCATCTCCAGGGCCCGGTCGAGCAAGGGGAGAGCCTCCTGGTAGCGCTCCTGGCGCACGAACAGAGCGCTCAGCTCAAAGGCGGCTTCGTTGTGACCAGAATCGAGTCGCAGCGCCTGCTCGAAGTCGGCGATGGCCGATTCGATCTCGTTCTGCACCCGCCGGCAGAGGCCCCGAAAGAAGAAATGCCCGGCGACCTGGGGCTCGAGCTCGATCACCAGGTCAATATCAGCATGAGCCAGATCGGTCTTGCCGGCCTCGGCCAGCAAACGGGCCCGGGCCAGCAGAGCCGGAGCGAATTTTGGGGCGGCCGCGACAGCCTGATTGAGGCGTTCGAGACCCCCTTGAGCATCGCCCTGAGCGATCTTCTGCAGGCCCTCCTCGAGCAGCTTCCTGGCCTTCTCGTTCTTGTTGAAGATCAGCACGCAAATGCTTGTTTTCCGGCGGGTGGACGAATCCTGCGACAAGCTCGGCAGACTGCTCTTGTCGCCAAATGGGTCGACCTCCGGTCATGGCTGAAAGTCCACCCACAAAGTTTACAGAGCTGTAACCTGGTTCAATCGCCTCTAACAAACTCTGGCCCGGCATCAGCTACCATAGGATCAGACCGCCTCCCTTCATTCCGGCCAAGAAACGCAGGGTCGCGGAGAGGAACGTTGCATTCCCCACGGATACCGTGGGAGAACTCTGAGGAGGTCTTCCTATGGCCAGCAATGACCCATTTGGCCCCGTTCAGCCTGTCCAGGCGAAACGTTCCAGCGCCCTCGCCGTCGAATCGGGCTCCCCTCCAGGCTCGCCCCCCGGTCCGACCGATTCCGACCGCACCTTGCTCTCCGAGGAGGCTTACGGGGAAGAGGAAGCCAGCCCCCTGGCCGGTGCGCTGGCGGCCAACTACAACGTCCAGGCCATCACCTTCCACCCCACGGTCGAGAAAAACCAGGTCGTGGAGCCCAATCAGCCCCTGGGGAAGATCGAAACCAGCCTGGGCCCGAAGCCCCCCTCACCGCCCCCGAGCCCCAGCTCGCAGCAACGCGGCGAGAGCGCCGCAGCGGGCACCCTGGAGGATGGGGGAGCGCTGGAGCAGCAAATCCCGCGCAATGGCAATTTCGTCTCCCTGCCCAACAAAGCCGCGGTGCTCGAGCCGCTGTCGGTGGGTCCGGTGGGGGGCGAGCGCTCCCCCCTGATGCAGGTCTTTCAGCAAGGTGCAAGCGAGCCGTCCCGACTCGACCTGCTCGGCTGACGAATATGAACTCATTCAGAAGGCCTGTTAACGGACGGTTTACACTGTTAACAACCTGGCAACACCTGCGCCGCCAGGGGCGGGACCTTGTCGGGTAGGATAGGTTCAAGAGACTGCCAGGAGGTAGACCATGGCTTTAGGGGTCACCGCCCTCCCCCAACAAGCGATCGTCCCAAGACTCAATCCGGTATCGCCGATTCAAAACGGCGGAGCCCCCGTTGCCAACCGGACAGACGGCTTCACCGGGTCGGACGCGCTGCGCGACCCGGCCATGAACCCTCTGGCCGCCATGCAGGGAATGAACTTTGCCCAGAGCCTGAGCGGCGGGATGATGGATGGCATCCTGGCCAGCCAGGCAATGCAGGTTGTGCAGGGCATCCAGACCGGCCAGGGCGACCCCAAGTCGGCCGCACAGTCGCTGATGAGCGACTACCAGCGAGCCAAATTGAACAACCTTCCCATCAAACCTGAGACCGAAGCGCTGGTCAAGCAGGCCCTGGAGATGGCCCAGCAGGCCGGCTTGCTGGGCGACCCGCAGCAACAGCAACAGCAACAGCAACAGGGCGGGGGTGGCCCTCAGGGTGGGGCCCCGCCAGTTGGAGCTCCCCAGGGGGGCGCCCCGCAAGGTGGGGCCCCGCAGGGTGGAGCCCCGCAGGGTGGAGCCCCCCAGGGTGGAGCCCCTCAGGGTGGGGCTCCTCAGGGCGGCGGAGGCAGCCCATCCGGTGGGAGCAGCCCTTCGGGTGGCTCCAGCCCCTCGGGTGGCAACTCCCCGGCAACCACTCCTCGCCAGGCCAGCCCGGCGCCCGAGACGGCCGAGCCCCAGGCCCCAGAACAAGCTCAGCAGCAACAGGCCGCGGCCCAGCAGCAAGCCGCTCAGCCGCAACCAGCGGCGACTCCCGAGGCGGCCAGCACGGTCGGGCCGGTGACCCAGGTGGCCGAGACACCGGCTGGCGAGCGGGTGGCGGACACTCCTCCGGCCACGCCCACCCAGGCCATCGGCCAGTTCGGCCAGGACACGCCCAACAACTGCTCAGCCATCGCCATCATCAAGGGGATGCGCGCTCAATGGGGTCGCGATGCGATGCGCATCGAGCGAGCCGAGAACGGCGGCGCGAATGTCACCATGCGTGACGATTACCAGGTCAGCCTCACCCCCGAGCAGCTCGCGCAAGCCCGCGATGCCAGCCAGTTCCAGGGGGACGGGAGGGGCCGCAACAACGCCGTGGTCTACCAGGCGGCGGCTGCCGCCCGCATGGCTCAAGAGAATGGCATCGAGTATGCGGATGCTTTACGCCAGCTGAACACCAACCAGTTCCCGCAGGACATCGCCCGCTACTATGGCGTACGGACTCAGGAAGTCGACCCGCGCACGCTGCAGGGCCCCGACGGCACTCAGTACAACTCGGCCATCGGCTATGACAATGTGGCCAGCGGCCGTCCCGGAGACACCGGCACCGCCAATCACACCGCCCTGATCGCCCGCGGGCAGGATGGCCAGATGGTCTACGACCACTACGGGCAGACGCGTCCTTACGACGGCACCATCGCCAATAACCAGGGTGTCAGCGGTCAGGTGGACAAAGCCTTCGTGCTGACCGACGTCAATCCGCGACCGGGAAGCCAGGGTCAACAGTTGGGCGGCGGTTGGGGAGGCAACATCAGCCGCACCATCGCCAGCTTCACTTCCAAGAACATCGGAGAGACGGCGCCAGCTGCCGGACGCGCGACCGCTACGTCCAGCCTGGCCGCCAACACTACTCAGCCCACGGGCACCGCCCCTGGCAGCAGCGGTGGTAGCGCGATCAAGCCGGCCACCGGCTCGTCGTCCCCGGGCTCCAGGATCTCCTCAGGGTCGTCGGGCGCGGGCTCGACTTCCAGCGCAAAAAAGAGCAGCAGCTCGACAACCACCAAGAGCACGCCCAGCAAGCCCAGAACGAGCACCACCTCCAGCACCAAGAAGGCCTGAGCGCCCTCTTCGGGAACCTTGTCAAGATGGAGAAGATCGTCCATCTGGCCCGCAGCTTTGAGGAGGCCGACGACTGGGACATTCGCCAGTGCCTGGAGATGACTCCCGAGGAACGGATGGAGGCTGCCCGAATCTTGAAGGCTCGACTCTATCCTGAAGCCGAGGACGTGCGCGATTGCCTCCGAGACCCATCCAAGCCGCTCATTTTTCGCAAGATGCTCAGGAATTCGTCAGGCTGCTCGATCATTTCCGAGTCCGATTCCTGATCGTTGGCGGCGAAGCCGTGATCTACCACGGCCATCCACGCTTCACCGGCGACGTCGACCTCTTCTACCATTCCTCCAGCGACAACTGCCGGCGGCTCTACTCGGCGCTGCAAGAGTTCTGGGGAGGCACAGTCCCCGTGGTCGAGTCGGCTCAGGAGTTGACTCAGCCCGGGCTGGTGGTGCAGTTTGGCCGTCCTCCCAATCGTATCGATCTGCTCTCTCAGGTGGATGGAACTGAATTCGACCAGGCCTGGGAACGGCGCGAGGAGGCCTTGATGGTGGGGGCGAGCGAGGAGGTTCCTCTCCCCTTTCTCGGGCTGCAGGACCTGATCGCCTCCAAACGAGCCGCGGGACGACCGAAGGACCTCGACGACCTGCGCTACCTGGAGAGAAAGCTATAGGTATTTGCGCAACATCCAGCGCCAGGCGGGCCAGTCGTGCAGCACGTGGCCGTCCAGAATATCCAGGAAGTGCTCCACTCCAAGCTTGGAGAGAGTCTCTGACAGGCGCAAGGTGGGGCCGAGGCAGAAGTCCCAGTCCGAGCTGGCCAGGATGATGTCCAACCGGTTGCGATAAAGGTCGAGGTACCAGGGGTCCTTCAGGTTGGGCAAGTAGTCGGTGGGACAGTGGTAGTAGGCGTCCACCCCCTCGTACTCGTCGAGGTACTTGCGGATGCAGTAGTCGCCTCCCATGGCGATGACCCGGTTGACCAGGTCGGGGTGGCGCAAGCTGAAGTTCATGGCGTGGTAGGCGCCAAAGCTCGCCCCGGTGGCGATCAGGTAGTCGACCGGGTTCTGCTCGCGCAGCAAGGGCAGGTACTCCTCCACCAGGTAACGGTCGAACTCCTCATGGCGGGCGATGCGCTCCTCGGGGTCAACCTCGTGGTTGTAGAGGGCCTCGCGATCCACCGAGTCCAGGCAGAACATCTGCACCCAGCCGTTCTCAAGGTGCTCGCGAACCACCTCGACCATCCCGAAGTCCTCCCACTGCCAGGGCCGGCCGTTGGAAGTGGGAAAAACCAGCACCGGAGCCCCTCCCTGCCCCAGGATGACGGTCTCCATGTCGCGTCCCAGGATTTTGCTGGGCAGCTTGCGATATCGACGCTCCATGTGCTCTTTCGTCCGTTGAGAATGCCCCTCCAAACGAGGTCTTAGCGTCCCCGCAGCTGAATGCTCCCCGTGGCCACCGGGGCAGCCTCGTCGAGCGACCAGCCCATCTTCCGCATGGTCTCGAGAATGGTCATCATATTGGGTGCATAGTAAGTCCAGCGGCTCAGCACCAGGTCGGCGGTCACCTCGTCCTCCACCGAGAGGAGAGTCAGCTCGACCAGGGTCTGGCGGGCCGAGAGCTGGCGTGAAGGGCGCATCTCGCTGGAAAGCTCCACCACGCACTGGCGGACTGCCTGCATCCGCTCGCGACTGAGCTCGATGCGGCGCAGGTAATCGACCGCATCGCCCGGCTCCTCGCAGATCAAAAAGCGAGCCATCTCGGTCAGAGCCCGACAGCGATTATCCGAGCGCTTGAGGAGAGCGAGCAACTCATCGGCCGCCTCGCGCTCGCCCAAGATCAGCTGCGCCCGCAGCAGGGCCAGCACGGTCTCTTCGCGAGAAACCGGATCGCTGGCGGCCACCGCCTGCATGGCTCGCTCCATCAGGGCTCGGGCCCGCTGGCCCAGCCGCACGATCTGTTGCAGGGCAGGAGCCATGGCCAGCTCGACCGGAGCCAGCTGGTCCAGGCACTGGAAGGCCTGGTCGGTCTGGAAGCGCTCGCCAGCCTCGTTACCGATGCTGTGCAGCGCTCGGGCGGCGGCCAGGTGGCCTTCAGCCCTGTGACCAGGTCGAGACTCGCGCTGCAGGGTCTCCAGGCTCTCGTGCAGCACCTTCTCGGCGCGGGGCAGGTCGCCCGTCTCCACGCAGTGAGTGGCCAGCTCGGCCAGGGTGACCGCCTGGGCCGCCCCCGGGCCGACCGCCCGGGCGGCTCCCAGTGCCTGCTCGAACAGCTTGCGGGCCCAGTCCACCTCTCCCAGGCGGTACATGCCCCGCGAGACGGCGATCAGGGCGGCGGCCCGGGTGGCCGGCTCCACCGTCTGGGTGGCGGTCTGAGCCGCCACATGCATCATGCTGGTGGAATACTCATGGCCGCTGGACACCAGTCCTACAGCCAGGCTGACGCGGGTGTTCTGATCCTGGCGCTCGGCCGGCGGCTCGCAGGAGGCCTGCAGCGAGTTGAAGGCCAGATC
>QWHO01000581.1 GCA_021404945.1 bacterium CPR1 | reverse complement strand
GCCGTTCCCCTGCAGCATCGCTTCCATGGCCCGCTCCAGAGAGCCGCTCAGCCTGGATTGGGCCAACAGCCGCGCGGCCAGGGCGGCGTAGTCTTGAGGCGGCTGGGCATAGATCCAGTCGAAGGCCTGGCCGAAGCTCTTTTCGGAGAGTTCGCCGCCACCCAGGGCCAGCAGCGTGCCTAAGGCCCTGGGGATGGGCTCGGCGGTCTGGGTGGCGGCCCGATCCAGCTCGGCTTGAGCCTGAACCAGGGGACACTCCGCCTCCAGCCGGGTGAGCAGCGCCTGCTGGTAGGCCTGATGGTGCTCGCGAGGCTTGCTGGAGAGCCACTGGAAGGCGGCCTTCAATATCTGAGTATCCAGACGCTTGGGCAGAGCGGCGTCCAGGTCGGCCAGACGCCGGCCGGCCGCACCCACCGATTCGCCCGGGTACTCGTGGCCGGCGGCCGTCTTCAGGGTGTCCAGCCCGCCCCCTACCCGACCTGGCCCAACTCTTGAGGCAAGCCCCTCCAGCTCGTCAGCCAGCGCCTCGTGCCGGGGGAACGCTTCCTCCAGCACCTTGAAGAAGTCGGCGCGCTCCCACTGCGAGCGCCCGCGGTTCACGCGGGCCAGGCAGGCGACCAGGCTGAGACCAGGACTGTGGCTGAGTTGTAAGCCCCCGATGCGGCCAGCCGGTGCAGAGCCTGGCGCAGCTCATCTCGGCTCAGGCCGCGGTCGAATTCAACCAGCTCCAGAGCTGACTTGCTGGAGAAACCCAGATCACGGTAGCGCTGCCATTCGGTGCGTTTCTGGGGCTCATCCAGCCCGGACTTTTTGAAGGTCCCCATGATGGGGACCCCCATGTCCCGAGCCTCCCATCCTTCCAGGAAGCTGCGATACAGCCTGGCAAGCTCGTCGGGAGGCAAGTGCTCGGATTTCATGGAGAGGATGTCCCGCGCGTTGCTCACAGCCCGCTCAGCTCTGTCCCAGGACTTCTCCCTCCCCAGAATGTCTTTGACCAGGTCGGCGCTCTGACGGCGCCCGTCCTCGGGGGTCTCGAGCAGGAACTTCAGGATGGCCCGGTCACCAGCGTAGCCGTTCTTCCAACTGGTGACTTCGAAGAGCCAGGGAGTCTGCTCGGGCGAGAGCTCGAGCTCGCGATAGAGCTCCAACCCGTGGTGGGCTGACTTGATCGGATCCTCGCCGCCAGCCTGGAGGTAGTGCTCCACCAGAACCAGCCCCTCCGGGGTCTGCAGCGCCTTGAGAGCCAGGTTGGCTCCGGCGGCCGGCTCGGGAGCGTGCTGGAAGCACTTTTGCACTCGCTCCAGGGCGTTCTCGTCGGGGCTTTGCTGAACCCGATTCCAGAGCTCGGCGGCGCTATCGGCCTGGCCAGTCAGGCCCTCCAGCAACACCAGTGGATCTCCGGCCAGCTGCTCGAGGATTGGCCCCAGGCCAGGCGTGGCTGCTCCCGCGACCTGCAGGCCCGTGTCACGGGCCTGACGTTGCAGCAGGCTGACGTTGTAATGCTCCACCTGCCCGGCCGCATTCTGCAGCCTGGCCACGCGCTGGTTGATCTCCTGGACAACCGGTTGGTCCTTGAAGAAATCCTTTTTGTTCGAGATCTCCTGGCCTTCCAGGCTGAGCCTCACGGCCTGGCCTACAACCGGCAGCGTCGGACCTGGAACCAGCGCTCCGACCAGGGGAACGGCCTGCAGTTTCAGCTGGTGGCCCGGATAGGAGCGTACCTGGCCGACCGAGTTGACCACTCGATAGAACTCGGTCCCCGAACTCGAGCCGTAGCGCTCTTCGACAAAAACCGGTCCGGCCATGAGGAAGTCCTGATCGGCGGCGCCTGGCGCGCGATGCTCGGGGTTCAGAGCCACCTGCTCGCCGACCCTGAGGTTGGGAACGGGTGGCTGCGGTTTTTTGGGGCCGCCGCCCGGTTTGACCATGGTCACGCCATGAGGAGTTCGCCAACGATTGAGTTGGACCCTGGAAACTTCGATCGCGTCTCAGCCGTCTGGCATTTACAGTGAAGCGCACAGTTCCGATCAGGAACTGTGCGCGAAACGCTCCAGTGGCTTCTACACTTGCGCGCGTTGATATCCTGAAGCTATCAATGCGCGCGCAACTGTATCTGACGAGTTCCCTTGAGGAGCCAATGAAGAGGAGAAAGGGGAATTTGTGGAGATTAGGATGGGTGGTTGGATTTGTTCTTGATGTCAAGCTCTCGCATGTCACCTCTCTGGTATCACCAATGGTAGTGCAGATCCTCCGTAATCCCGATGCCTGGCCGGGCATGATAGTCTGCTGAGATGCTCCACCTGATCGCGGAGGACCACTGCCGCGCCTATATGTTCTGGAAAGAACTCGGCGTGCGCGGGGCGACCTGCGTGCATGTGGACGCGCACCTGGACGTGGGCGACTCGGGCCTCACCCCGGCGCGCCTGGCGGGGCTTGCGCGAGCCAGGAGCGAGCAGGAGATCGAGGCTTTCCTGGGCAGCACCTACGTGCCCGGGAAAGGCCTGAACTGTGGCAACTACCTGACCCCCGCCCTGCTCGAAGGGATCGTGGAGCACCTGGTTTGCGTGCTCCCTCCCTGGATCGAGCTGTCGCTGGAGGGGGCGCGTCGCGAGCTGCAACTGTGGGTCGACCTGACTTTGGCTGAGTATCGCAGCCTCAAGTGGGCGGAAGGCCGCGTGGAAGGCGTTCTCAGGGGCCGACGGCTCACGCTCTGCAGGGCGACCGCGCTGCCACCCTGCTCTCACCCGCTCTTGCTCGACATCGATCTCGACTACCTGATCGACGAGCAACGCGAGATCTGGCAACAACCGGAAGAGCTTCTGCGCGAGCTGGGAGAGCTGCAACCGGACGTGCTCACGGTGGCCTGCTCGGTGCACGGGGGATACACCCCCCAGGAGGCGTGCTGGATGGGACCGGCTCTGTTGCGCGGCTTTGGAATCGAGCACCCGAGGTTGGACGTGCCAGAAAGCCCTCTCGACCGGGGGTCGGCTCTGTTTCGACTGGGCTGGGCGGACCAGGCCTTGCGAGCCCTGGAGCTGGAGGATAGCTCGGAGAGTCGCTATCTTCAGGGCATGATCTGCTATCGGGAGGGGAACTATGCGCGGGCGCTGGAGCTGCTGGAGCAGCCCTTCATGCGGGGGGCCGCTCTCTACCGCGCCGGGCGCTTCGCCGAGGCGGTGCAGGAGCTTCACCAGGCGGTCAAGCGCGAGCCCACCCCGGACGCCCTGCACCTGCTCGGGCTGGCCTGGGCCGGGGCGGGCCGACCGGAGATGGCGGCGCAGTGGTTTCAGACGGCGCTGCGTCAGGCACCGGACCGTCTGTCCACGCAGGTTCTCCGCCACGACCTCGGTTTGGAGACCGAAGTCGAGGTGGAAGGTCTACGCCGAAGAGTGCCCCCGTGATGGGGCCCGCCACTTGAGTCTGAAGAGCCCGCTCCAGCTACCCTGACCAGCCTGGTCGATGGCCAGGCGATTGAGCTGGTGAGCACTGCTTGCGGCGAGTCAGGTCGTGCGATGATGCGCGACGAGATCTGCGAGGGCGCCCTCCATTGCGGGAGGGCTTCCTGGCGAGCAGGGCGGCCTTGCCTCGGTTCGTGCCCCTTGCGTCATGAGCAACAGCTGAGAACCCTCCCTACCAGCGCTCGACCGCGGGCTGTGGTCTGGTAGAAGTTCCAGCGTCCCCTCTTGCTCGAGCTGACCAGGTCGGCCTCGGAGAGCACCCGCAGGTGGTGTGAGAGAGTGGCCTGGCTGAGCGGCAATTCGCTCAGGAGGTCGCAGACGCACACCTCGCCCTCGAGAAGCCGATGCAGCAGCCAGAGCCGGCTGGCATCGGCCAGTACTTTGAAGAGCCGGGCCTGCTCGCTCAGAGCCTG
>QWHO01000077.1 GCA_021404945.1 bacterium CPR1 | reverse complement strand
CCAACATATTGTGCTAGAAGTCCGGCCGCCTACAATATCTTGTGGTGGCGGAGGTTCCCTCCGACACCACATGGGGGTTTGCGGCCGGACTTCTAGCGATGGGATCAAGCGCTGAAGAGCGTGTGGGACAACTGTTTCAAAGGGGCAACCGGCGCCGCGATCCGTCCAGGTAATAGAGCTCCGGGTCAAAACCCAGCGTGGCCACCAGGCTTTCGCTCAGGCCAGGATGAGGACGGATCTTCATCGCGTCCTTCAGGCGCCTGCCCAGTTGCCAGGTGCGCTCGACGAGGCGATCGAACTCAAGATTGCGAACCGGTGCGAGGCCCGTTGCGTCCAGCCTGAGCGACTCACAGCCAACCACGCAAGAGAGCCCCGAGGGCTCGTCTACGGTGATATGGTCTACAATCACTCCTCGAGCCACCAGAAGGATCGTGCTGCAGGCCTGGTGATTCAGCCTCAAGCCTATCCCAGCCCCCCAAACAGCCGCTTCAGGACGGGCCGTCGTCACCAGCTCACCGTCCCGCAGCAAGAAGAACCTGGAAGAACGGCCAGGGCCCAGCCAGACCGGACCATCTTCCCCCACTCCGAGCCTGACTTCAGCCATATGATGCAAACCGCTCAGAGTGGTCGCCACAAAGGAAAGTGTGAGGTGTCTCACCTCAAGAGGGTCGGCCGGGTCATGAAGGTCGGCTCCAAATACCTGACGCTCTGCGGCCGATCCGTTGAAGCTCAGCTGGAGCGGGCAATGTTGAGCAGCGGATCGGATCTGCCTGAGCAGGCTCTCACCCAATGGCTCCTCTGGCTGATCGCCTGTCCGGTCCCACCGGTCCCACCGCAAGCGAATCCGCTTGAATTCGCTTGTCAATGGCTCGACCACCATCTCGCCGGGTCGGAGCTGGTAGCAAAACCGACCGTCAGCCACCTCGACGAAGCAGCCGGGCAGGCGGAACGCGGTGGCCACGGCGAGGCGGAGGTCGTCGATTTGGCCAGAATCCAGAAACCCGGAGAATTCCGAGGCAAGCTCACCATCGTGCTCGAGCTCGAGCTCCTCAGGCGCGCAATGGACCCGAACCTGCCTGGCTTTCGAGCGAACTGCCCACTGGACCAGCTTCAGGCCCAGGAGCTCAGGATCGGGAAGCAGATACTGGCCGAGCTTGCGCCGGGCGGCCTCGGGGTCGATGGTGAACCGCCCGGACGAGTGTAACTTCCCGCCCTGACGCAGGGCCTCGAGCAAACGGTCGGCCGGTGTCGTTTCCCCCGAAGCCATGCTTACTTCTTCGCGAGGTTCCTCGAGGCTCCTCGGGGCTCCGCAATCCGTCTACCGTCCTGGCTCAATTATGGTCACTCAAAAATGGCGAGATTTTGTGATCGATCTGCTTATTGGGTGGTCAGCGCCTTTACACGAAGTTCTCGATTGAAACAATCTGGAAACAAAGCCGCCTCGCCAGGACCTCTTCGTGGCTGCTACCCTGAGTGTGCAGCTGCGACCGAAACTGAGGAGGTAACGACGATGATCCACCCGAGCCTGACTCTCCCTGGCGAGCTTCGATTCCAGTCTGCGAGCCACTGCGCCCCCCCGATCACCCCCTCGACCGGCCGACCTGTGAAGGAAGATGCCCCTCATCCGAACGACCGTTACATCCCTTACGAGCCTGACGACAGCCCGGTAGCCGGCAGACCGAGCTCGGGCCCGACTAACCCTGGCTCCACAGGCAACGCGGGCGGCTGCAACGGCGAGTCCGGTGGCGACAAGCCTCCGCGGGACGACGGACCCCGCCTGGGTCGCAACCGCAGCTGCGACTGAGCGCTTGCGGATACCCTCTGAGACTCGGGCCGGGGCTCACTCCCCAAAACGGTGGGCGCGGAGCCCCGGCTTCGATCTCGGGAGCTCAAGTGCAAGGCCTTTGGTCTTGCACTTGACAACGCGCTGGAACGCAGTTCCGGCGGGTTCGTCAGATTGTGCCAAGGGGCAAGACCAGAGTGCGAGCGCATTAATTGCGCGGGGCGGCTGAGAACACGTTGGTCTGGACTTCCATTTGCATCGAGTTGGGGCGACGCCGCTGGGCCACCATGGTCAGCCTCAAGACCCCGCCCAGGTCCTGGACCTCAAAGCTTGTGACCCAGCGGGCCAGGACCCGTCCGCCCACCAGGCTGTTGGCCAGGGGCTGGCCGGTGTACTGCTCGATCGGCACCACTGCGCTGGTCGGAGGAGCGATGGGAACCTCCAGGTAACGCACCTCTCCCGAGGGGCCGTCGAAATAATAGACCTGATAGCTCTGCCAGATGAGCTCGCTGGTGGCGGGATCGAGGGCGAAGACCCCGGCTCCGGTGATGGCCGAGGGCAGGCTGCAGGCATCCCCGGTGGCCGACAGGCTCACGGCGGACAGGCTTGCCACCTCGGTCTCGCGCACCCAGCGCCCCCCGACCGCCTGGCCCTGTTGCTGTAGCTCGGCCACCCCATCGGCCTTGAACCAGGCCCCGATGCCCATCTTAAAGATGGCAAAGACTGCCGTGGTGAGAATGGCCAGGATGGCGGCTCCCACCATCGCCTCAAGCAGGGTGGACCCGCGCCGCCGCTCACGGCGCATAGAAGCAGCTCTCCGTCATGATCCGGTGCTGTTGCTGCCAGCGCACCTCAACCCGCACGGCCACGAAGTCGGAGCGGATCGGCTGGGTGGTCACGAACAGTGTGAAGGGCAGATTGGCCACCGTGGCGGTGGGGTAGGGGGGCGGCGGAAATCCGGCCACCCTTGGCGTGGGAACGGAGCCATCGAAGGTCAGGGCGTTGTGTGGGACGTTGCCCGAGACGCGCACCTGCTCGAGCACCTGGCGGGCGAGCTGGGTGGCCGTCTGGGAGTCGCGCGACTGGGCCAGCAGGCGTAGACCCGAGGTAAAGACACCGATCAGGGCCAGCATGGCCACCGCCACGATGCCCACGGCCAGCATGATCTCGGCCAGGTTGATACCCCGACGACGCCAATTCAACGGCTCATCCAGACGCTGACCTGGAAGGTGCCGATGGTCGAGCCAGATTGCTCGAGCAGATCGCGCACGAAGGTGACTCGCACACCCCTGTTGAGATAAATGTCGCCTGGATTGACCTGCAAGCCGGGGTTGGTGGGGTCCGCCGCTCCCAGCCTGTCATAGTCGAGCTGATTCATGGTGGAGCTGATCAGGCTGTAAATCAGGGCCTGCTGAGCCGGCCCGTAGGTGGAGTAAGAGTCGTTGGAGCCGTCTGCCAGGCCATCCGTGGAGCCGTTCGCCAGGGCGGCGTTGACATCGTTTTGCATGTCGCCCATGTCGGTGTGCCAGGCGTACAGGCCCTTAAACTGGTCAGTGGGATCCTGCAAATAGGTGAATTTCTTCAGCAGGAACTGCTGGGTCGGGCTGACCGGTTGAGCCTGGAGCAAATTGTTGAGCTTGACGACCGGGGCCATCTCGTTGGGGGCCACCACGAAAGGGGGGGTGACGTCGGCGGTGGCCTCATGGCCGAGCATGTCGATGCAGAAGTCGAAGTCCGAGCCCTGAAAGCCGTAATCCGTGGGCCCAAAGCTGGCCAGGAGGGTCTGGGCCTGCCCGGTCCAGTTCCTGGTGTTGGCCCAGTGGGTGCTGTAGGGCACCCCGTTGGCGTCGTTGCCGGCCGTGGCCACCAGGTTGTCGAGGTAGGTGGTGCCGTCGAACCCGCGCAAGGCCACGCTTCCCTTGCTGTAGAGCGATACCTGCTCGGCGTTGCTGGCTGTGATCTCGCTGTCTCCGTAAAAACTTGTGTTACCGCCTGAGAACACGCTGCCCTGACCCTTGATCGTGCCGTTCACGGTCAGATTGCCGGCTACGTAGAGATTGGCTCCCTGCAGGTCGAGATCGCCGTTGTAGTTGAGGTTCCCCGCCACGTAATAGTCGCCAGCCGCCAGGGTGGTCACGCCCGGAACCAGGGCCGGGGCGGGAGCGCCCGAGTTGGCGCTGATGCGTCCGGTGATGTCCACGATGGGCGGAGGGGGCGAGGGCTGGTTGTTCTGGACCTGGCCGGTAACGCTGGCTCCGCCCATCTGGATGGCCGAGGGATGGGCGCTGGCCGAGAAGACCGAGCCCTTGATGGTGGCTGATTCGCCCGGAGCGCCGGTCCAGAGGACCTGGCCCGCGGAGTTGACACTCGAGCCTGAACGCACGTCGGCATCCACCGGAACGGGGTTGCTGAGGCCTTCGATCCCGTCGATCTCGACGTTGCCGCGCAGGCGAATGACTCCCGATCCGGTCAGAGAGGCCGTCGTGCTGGCCGGACCCTGGCGGGTGACAACGACCTCGAGCACCCGGTGGGTCAGGCCCTGCTCGCCGTCCACCACCAGAAAGGCTGTGCCCGGCTGCACTGGCCCGCGAGGGCCGGGCAGGGCCATGCCGCCCCCGATGTTATTGACCGAGGCGGCAGGCGAGAAGCGGATGCTGTAGCGAGCGCCACCCGAAGGGAGCGGCTGGTTGATCAGGTCGGTCGACCAGTTGGGATTGGCCGTCAGGCGCGAGAGAGCATCGGCCACGCCGGCCTCGGCCGCGTTGAGGGCGGCCAGGCCGCTCTGCGACTGGAGGCCGAAGAATCCCTGGGCCCTTAACCTGACCGTAAAGGCGATCAGCATCAGGGCCAGGATGCCCATCATCAGGAGGGTGGTGACCAGGGCCATCGCTCGGCGCTTTCGCATGTTGCTTATGGTATCACTGATTTTCCGGTTCGGCAGGTGCTGGACCGCGGAGGGCAAACCTGCCCCCGTGGCACTGGATCTTCTTGACCTCGACCCTGACCCGCTGACACAGTTTCAACGTTGGTACGCGGATTGGTGCAAAGTCTGCCCGAGCGACCCCGAGGCCATGTTCCTGGCCACCAGCTCTCCGGAGGGCCAACCCTCGGTGCGCACGGTGCTGATGCGTGGCCTGGACGAGCGAGGATTCGGCTTTTTTACCAACTATGAAGGCCGGAAGGGGCGCCAGCTGAGCCAGAATCCCCTGGCCTCCCTGCTCTTTTACTGGCCCGAGCCCGGTCGCCAGGTCCGGGTGGAGGGCTCCGTCGTGCCCATGGCCGAGGCCGAGTCGGACGCTTACTACGCCAGCCGTCCTCGCCTCAGCCAGCTGGGCGCCTGGGCCAGCCACCAGAGCCGGCCCCTGGAGAGCAGGCACCAGCTGCTCGAGCGACTGCACGAGCTCGAGCAGCGCTATCCCGAGGTGGTTCCCCGCCCGCCTCACTGGGGCGGCTTTCGCCTGCGCCCCGCCAGCTGGGAGTTCTGGCAGGCAGGCGAGTTCCGTCTCCACGACAGTTTCCGCTACGATCGCCGCGAAAGCGGCTGGAGCATCCTTCGTCTCAATCCCTGAGCGTTGAGCTGGACAGGTCAAGGCGACGTACTGGAGAATGCCCTGCAATGGTCGTCGAGGAACTTCTCCAGGAGCTGGACGGTCGACTGCGTGAATGCTGCGACTGTCAGGCTAAAGTTCAAGCCACCTGCCAGCTGCTCGAGCAAAGCTCCCATTGCTGCGAGCTACCCGGCCGCCTGCAGCAGGTGAGCGCTCAGGGTTACGCGCGTCACCTCGTTTATCGCCATCCGGACGATCATTACTGCGTTGTCGCGATGGTCTGGGGCCCCGGCCAGGGCACGGCCATCCATGACCACGACAACACCTGGTGCGTCGAGGGCTGCGTGGCCGGGCAACTGGCCATCACCAGCTATGAGTTGGTGGGCCAGCAGCAGGAGCTTCTCGAGCTCAAGCCCGAGCGCACCGTCGAGGTCGGGGTGGGGTCGGTCGGCTGCCTGATTCCGCCCTTCGAGCACCACCGCATCTTTAATCCCTTCGAGCGGGAAGCCATCACGCTGCACGTTTATGGCAAAGAGCTCAAGCAGTGCACGCGCTTGCTCGAGACCGACCGCCCGAACCTTTACCGCGCGGAGCGCGTTCAACTCGGCTACTGCACCATGCCTTGAGGCTCCACCGGGCCGGTTGGCGCTATTTGTTGCAGCACCCGGGGCAGCTGCTGCTCGCTTTGCTGGGCATCGCGCTGGGGGTGGCCTCGGTGCTGGGGATCGAGCTGGCCAACCAGAGCGCCCGCCAGGCCTTCGAGCTATCCGTTCAGGCTGTTTCAGGACGAGCCACCCACCAGCTCCTGGGCCCCCCCGCCGGCATCCCTGAAGAGATCTATGTTCGCCTGCGTCGCTCCGGCGTGGTGGCTGCTCCGGTCGTGGAGGGCTACCTGCGACTGGATCGGGGTGAGCCCATCACAGGGAGTGCGATTCCCATCTCCGGGCCCACCTTTCGGCTGTTGGGTCTCGATCTGACCGCGGAGGCACCTTTTCGGGCCTATACCGGAGCCGGCTCCCCCGTGCCCATGGCTTCTTTTCTCACTCTGCCGGGAGCCGTGTTGATGTCCGGTCCGGTTGCCCGGCGTCTTCGTCTTGCGCCGGGTCAGCAGCTCGCAGTGTACATGGGGACTCAGGGAGAAACCCTGCGGCTGGTCGGCCTGCTCGAGCCTTCCAGCGATCTCAGCCGGCGAGCCCTGGAAGGGGTGCTTGTGGCCGATCTGGCCACCGCCCAGGAAGTGCTGGGACTGCCGGGTCGACTCAGCCGCATCGACCTGATCCTCCCGTCAGGAAGTCTACCCTTCGAGCTGCCAGCTCATCTGCGCCTGGTGGCTGCCGGCGAGAGCGACCGCACCCTGGGTGCCATGAGCGAGGCCTTTCATCTGAACTTGACCGCCCTGAGCCTGCTCAGTCTGGTGGTGGGGATGTTTCTGATCTACCAGACCTCGGCCTTCACGGTGGTGCAGCGTCGCTTCTTGTGGGGACGACTGCGCACGCTGGGGGTCACCCGGAGCGAGATTCTGCGCCTGGTCCTGGCCGAGGCGGCCATGGTGGGTGGGCTCGGCACTTTGCTGGGTGTGGCTCTGGGCGTGTCTCTGAGCCAGATCCTGCTGCGCCTGGTCACGAGAACCCTGAATGACCTTTACTTCGTGGTCTCAGTCGAGCAGGTGAGCCTCGATCCGGGCATCCTGGCCCGGGCCGCGGCTCTGGGGCTCGGCGGAACGCTGCTGGCCGCCCTGGCCCCCGCCTGGGAGGCCACCACCACCCCCGCCGGGTGCGTGCTCTCGCGAGCCGATTCGGAGGAACGAGCCAGCCGGCTGACCCTGGTGATGGCCGGGTCCGGTTTGCTGGCAGTGGCCCTGGGAGGTGGCCTGCTGAGCTGGCCCGGTCGGGCCATCCTGCCGGGACTGGTGGGGATGTTTGCGGTCATGGTGGGGCTGGCCGTGACGGGCCCCTGGTTGGTCGGCCTGCTCAGCCGCCATCTGCCGCTGCCTGGCCTGGTGGTCCGGCTGGGTGTCCGCTCGGTGCGGCGCTCCCTGAGTCGAACGGCAGTCGCTCTTGCAGCCCTGACGCTGGCCGTCTCGGCCACGGTCGGGATCGGGGTGATGGTGGACAGTTTTCGCTCCACCCTGGTGCACTGGCTGGCAGTCACGCTGCAGGAGGACGTCTACCTGGCCCCGCCCACGGTGGTGGCGGGCAAGAACCTGTCCACGCTGGACCAGGAGCTAATTGAGCTCGTGCGCCGTGAGAGAGGGGTCGCTTCGGTGAGCCTCTACCGCGGAGTGGACGCCCTGGCTCGCACGGTGAGCCATTCCGGCCGGGCCCGCCTGGTGGGTCTGGATGCCTCGCCGGCAGCCCGCCGGGCCTTTCTCTTCTTCGCGCAGACCCCCGAGGTGTGGCAACGTTTCGAAGAGGGCAGCCTGCTGGTCAGCGAGCCCTTTGCCTATCGTTGGAGTCTTGCGCCGGGCTCTCAGCTCGATCTCTTGACCGAAACCGGTTACCGCTCGTTCGAGGTGGCCGGGGTGTTCGCCGACTACGGCTCCCCCGAGGGGGCGGTGTTGATGTCCCGGCCGGTCTATGTCCGGCAGTGGGGAGATCCTCTGATCACTTCCTGCGCCCTGACGGCCACGCCGGGGACCGACGTGGACGAGCTGGTGGAGAGGCTCACGCGCAGGTTGGGAGACCGGGAGGTGCTGGTGCGCTCCAACCGCGCCCTGCGTGAGGCCTCGCTGGCCATCTTCGAGCGCACTTTCGCGGTGACCGGGGTGCTGCGCACGCTGGCTGTGGTGGTGGCCTTCGTGGGCCTGGTCAGCAGCCTGATCGCGCTGGGATTGGAGCGCTCCCGCGAGATCGCCATCCTGCGCTCTCTGGGGCTGACAACCTCTCAGGTCTGGCAAATTCTGGCCGTGCAGAGCGGCTGGATGGGCCTCTGGGCAGGGCTGCTGGCCCTGCCTCTGGGCCTGGTGCAGGCCCTGGGCATGATTTACGTGATCAACAAACGCTCCTTTGGCTGGACCCTCCAGTTCTCGCTCTCGCCCTCCATCCTGGTGCAGGCCGTGCTGGTCGCCCTGGCGGCCTCGCTGGCCGCCTCGGTCGTGCCTGCCTGGCGGCAGGCACGTTTGCCGGTGGCGGCCGCCCTGCGTGAGGAGTGAGCTTTCTTTGCAGGAAGAATCTTCAACGCCTGGGAATTTCCCGGCATGCGCAGGTTTATGGTCGTCCTCTTCCTGTTGGTGCTGGCGCCCCTGGCCCTCCAGGCCCAGCCCGGCCGGGCCATCAAGCTGCAGGCTACCCGCAATACGCGGGACGTGGGCGGCCTGCCGGTGAGCGACGGAACGGTGCGCAAAGGGATGCTCTATCGGTCCGGCGCCCTTTGCTTTCTGACCGGCCAGGATGTGAACCGTATGCGAGAGCTCGAGCTCAAGACCATTCTCGACCTGCGCAATGCGAGCGAGATTCGCAAGGATGGACCGGACCGCCCGGCCCTGACCGACGGGGTGCGGGTGCTCCACCTGCCCATGGCCAACAGCCGAGGTGTCCGCCGCGAAGCCTATCACTACTATATTCGCGAGAATCCCCAGGTATGGCGGGGGTTTTACGCCGAGCTGGGGCGTGCCCAGGCGTATCCGATGCTTTTTCATTGCTCGGCCGGCAAGGATCGGACCGGCATCTTGACGGCGGTCCTGCTCGAGCAACTCGGGGCCGAGCGCAAGGTGGTGCTCGACGACTACCTGCAGTCGGTGCGCAACAGCCCTGGCCTGGAAGTCCATCCAGAGTGGATCCAGGAGGTTTTCGACCACGTGGATGCTAACGGGGGCGCCTCGGCCTTCCTGCTCAAGAGCGGGGTCAGCCTGCAGACGCAGCAGGCCGTCCGCGACCTTCTGGTGGAGAGGAAAGTCCCGTGAAGCACACACCCGCCTTCGAGGAGCTGGTCAACCGCTCGCGCTCACGCATCCGCGAGACGAACTGCGCCGAGGTGCGAGAGCGTCAGGAACGAAAGGAAACTTTCCACCTGGTGGACGTGCGCGAGGAGAGCGAGTGGGCTCGAGGCCACCTGCCGGGGGCGATCCATATCGGCAAGGGGGTCATCGAGCGCGACATCGAGTCGCTCATTCCCGAGCTTCAAAGCGAGATCATCTTGTACTGCGGTGGTGGGTATCGCTCGGCCCTGGCGGCCGACGCACTGCAGCAGATGGGTTACACCAGGGTCGCCTCCATGGACGGCGGTTGGCGCGGCTGGACCGAAGCCGGATTCCCCACCATCAGGCCCGGGATCGCACCTCCAGCGTAAAGCTGGCCCCGCCAAGCTGGGGCGAGCGCTCAACGTGCACGAAGCCACCGTGGCGATGGGCGACTCGATTGGTGATGGCCAGGCCCAGGCCGGTGCCTTTGCCGGGCGGCTTGGTGGTGAAAAAGGGGTCGAAGATGCGCGAGATCAGGGTCGGATCTACTCCCGGACCACTGTCGGAAACGTTGACGAACACTCGCTCACCCTCATGGAACGTGCTGATGGCGATGCGCGGCTCTGGCGAGCTTTCGGCCGCATCCCGGGCGTTGAGCACGAGGTTGCTGATGGCCTGGCGCAGTTCCTGGGAGTTTCCGGTGACGCCTGGCAGGTTGGCATCCACGTTCACCTCCAATTGTACCCCGGAGCGTTCGATCAAAGGTCCCAGCATCTCCAGCACGTCGTGCACCAGTTTGTTCAGCCGGCAGGGCTCGCGGTCGTTGGCCGTCTGCTCGCGGGTATAGACCAGCAAGCTCTCCACGATCTGGCGCGAGCGCTCCAGGGCCCGGCTGGCCTTGTCCAGACTTCCGTGGGCGGTGGTGGGGGCGGTATCCATGGTGTCGGCGGCCAGGTCGATAGCCAGCTGCACCGCTCCCAGCGGATTGTTCAGCTCGTGGGCGATGCCGGCAGCCAGGCCACCAATGGCGGCCAACTTCGAGCTCTGGGTCACCTCGTGCTGAAGGCTCAGAGTCGTGAGGGCGGCAGCGGCCTGGTAGGCCAGCAGCGAGAGCTGGTCTTGCTGGCGTCGGGTGAAGCATTCCTTTCTCGAGGCTGCGACCAGCACTCCCAGGGGCTCTCTTTCGAAAGCCAGGGGCACGATCAGCCAGCTGCGCATGGAGCGCAGGGGGGGTGGCAGTCGGCTGGTTGCCGGCTCAGTGACCAGCAGCGGCTTGCCCGAGTGGGCCACCGAGCGGCAGGCGGCAGGGTCACCCAGCTCGCCTTGATAGGCCACCGGGCGGTCATGCAGCACGGCCAGCCAGGCGTCGGCTTTCAGGAGACGCTCGGCGGTCTGCATGGCCTGGCGCAAGACTTGCTCCTCGTCCAGGGCGGTGGCCAGCAGGCGGCTGGCGCTGAGCAACTCTTCCAGCACCTGAACCGATTCTTGCAATCGGCGGTGCTCGCGTGAGAGGCGATTGAGCTGGGCCTGGAAGGACTGACTTCGAAGAGCGGTCGCCAGGGCTACTGTCGTGTGCTCGGCCAGGATGGCCAGGCGCTGCTTATCGTCTTGATCGAAGGTGTCGTATGGGTCGTCGCGCCCGGCATAGAGCACGCCGAACCCGGGGATGGGATAGGAGAGCTGCAGGCGCTCTTCCGGGGGAGCCACCTGCATGAAGACCGGTTTCTGGCGATGCCAGCAGGCCGAGACCGAGGTCTCCACCACCCCTGAAAGGGCGGCGCCAGCGAGACGCTCGGAATCGGGACTGAGGTAAGCCGCGGCCAGAAGGTGTCCACCCTGGTGAAGCCAGATGACCACGCTGCGGCAGCGAACCAGCTCCATGGCCACCCGCAGCACGGTGTTCAGAGCAGTATCCACATCTTTAGCCGATGCGATGGCCCTGGCCATCTGGGTGAAGAGGCTCTGCTCCTGCCGACGGGCGATCAGCCCCGAACGGGTGCGCCGAAGCTCGCGGCTCTGGACGGCCAGCTCCTCCTGACGGCGGGAAAGCTCTTGGGCCAGGGTCATCTCCTCTTCTGGGCTGGCCTGGCGGGCCAGAAAGAGAACACCGAGGTAGAGCCCCAGCATGGTGGGGATCAAGAGCAAGACGAGCCAGTCCGGGTGGAGCTGGGTGGCGGCCACTCCCAGGCCCACGGCTCCGAGCCGGACGGGCATGTACTCGCCCCAGTCGGTGGGGGTGCGCTCGCCCGGATCGTAGTAGCTCGACACCCAGACGGCGGTGAAACAGTAGACGGCCAGGCCAAGGTGGGGATGCACCAGCCCCATCACGGCCAGGGGGGGCAGAACACCCAGAAGGTCGATCAGCATCTCCTGGGCGCGCACGGGCAGACTGGTGCCCCCCCGAGCCAGGGTGCGCATCAGGATGGCCAGCCCGGCGAGCAGGATGGCCGGCCCCCATCCGGTCTTGATGGCGGCGGCCGCGTAGACGGCGCTGGCCAGGCTCACAAATCCCCCTTGCGGCAGGCGAGTTGCCGTCAACTCCACGGCCACGGCCAGACCCAGCAGGATCAGCCAGGTGCCGACGTCGGGTAACCGGGTCTGCGTCCCACCCAGGATCCACAGAGCCAAACAGACCACGATACCTGCTGTCAGGCGCAGGCTTATCAAAGGCCAGTCTCGATTCGAGCTCGTGTTGGTGGCATGTTCCCCCATGTTTGCTTGCAGGCTCGTTTCGTTCGCTCATTTCACGAACCCTGCGCCCCCAAACCTCGGCCCCGAGCGAGTCCCTTTCCGGATCGGATCGAGGGGGAGTCTCCCAGGAAGGACTCCGACCCTGCGGGGCAAAGCCGCATGACGAGGGAGTTGCCGGGGGGAGCACAGCAAGATTCACAGGAGTCCATTCATGTCCAGCCCTGCGATCTCAAGTTCACCAGTCCAGGCTCACAACGAATGGGATCCGCTGGAAGAAGTGATCGTGGGCCGCCTCGATGGAGCCGTTATCCCTTCCAGCCATATCGGGGTGGGGATCAGCGTGCCGCGCTCGGTGGCCTGGATTTTCAACATCGTCTCGGGGATGCGTTATCCCCAGTTCCTGATCAGGCCGGCCGAGCGCGAGCTCGAGCGCTTCATCCGGGTGCTCGAAGGTGAAGGGGTCACGGTGCGCCGACCCGACCCGCTGGACGGTCGGGTCAGGTTTCAGACTCCCCACTGGTCAAGCCGGGGCTTTTGCACGGCCTGCCCAAGGGACGGCTTCCTGGTGGTGGGGGAGGAGATCATCGAGACCCCCATGGCCTGGCGCTGTCGCCAGCTCGAGATGCTGGCCTACCGCAAGCTGTTCAAAGAGTATTGGCGCCAGGGCGCTCGCTGGACGGCAGCCCCGCGGCCCGAGCTGTCAGACCAGCTGTTTGACTACCGTTTCAAGCTCCCCAAACCGGGCGAGCCGATGCGCTACGTCATCAACGAGTTCGAGCCGGTCTTCGACGCGGCCGACTTCGTACGCTGCGGCAAGGACCTCTTCGTCACTCGCTCCAATGTCACCAATGAGTCCGGCATCAAGTGGCTGGAGCGGCATCTGGGCGATACTTACCGTATCCACCGCGTGGAGAGCAGGTGCCGCCAGCCCATGCACATCGATTCCACCTTCATGCCGCTCTCTCCCGGGAAGGTGCTGATCAACCCGGACTTCATCGACACCGAGCGTCTGCCGGCCGTCATGCGCAAGAACTGGGACGTGCTGGTGGCCCCCCGGCCGGACAAGGCTCCCGGGCCATTGATGTCGCTCTGCAGCGCCTGGCTTAGCATGAACGTGCTGATGCTGGACGACAGGCGCGTGGTCTGCGAGACGTCCCAGAAGTCGATGATTCGGGCCCTGAAGGGCTGGGGCTTCGAGCCCATCGATCTGCCGTTCACCAACTTCGCCCCCTTCGGGGGAGCGTTCCACTGCGCCACCCTGGACATCCGGAGGCGAGGAACGCTGCAATCCTACTTCGACTGATTTCCTCTCAAGGCCAGCAATTACGTGTTCAATGCCCTGCTGGCAGGGGCTTTGCTGCAAGAAGAGGTGAGCCTGTGGCGCTGGTTGGGCACCCTGGTGGTGGCCTTCGGGGTGCTGCTGGTCAGCTTGAGTGCTCAGCAGCCAGCTTCTGAGCCAGCTCGATCGTCTCTGGCGTCAGCTGACTGACGGCCAGGCGGTCGCCCGGATAGCCCACCAGCTCGGTGTAAGCGCGTCCCTTCACCGGCTGTCCGGCGATGGTGCCAGTCACGTGCATGCTGCCTTCCCAGTAGGAGGGCTTGGGTGCGAGCTCGGGATAGAGGAAGGGCGGATGTCCCACCATTTCCTGAGCATCCAGGCTGGGCTTGAGGTCGAGCTCGATCTGATGCTGGGGCAAGGACAGGTGCCACTCGATGGGATATTCCGCCCCGGTCTCCTCGCTCTTCCAGGTGCGTCCCGGAGTGAGCTGGAAGTCTTCTGACACGGACTGGCTGCCGTCCGGGCTCAAAATGCCCACCGAGGCCTGCACTGTACCCCCGTCCTCAGCCCGGAAGCGGAAGGCGTTGATCTCGGTGCGGTTCTCGAGCTGGATGCCGAACCAGTCCCAGCCCTTGTAGCCGTCGAAGATCGCCATGTCGCCCCACTGGTGGTCGAGCCAGGCGCTCCCCTTGACGGTCTTCTCCTCGCCGTCGAGCAGCAGCGTTCCCTCAACCTCCATGCGCGGAAACGAGTAATACTTCGAGAGCCCGTTCGGTCCCATTTTGATCTCGCCATCGCCCCCCATCAACAAGACGGGCTTGGTCTGCTTCATGTCCAGATCGAGCTGGCCCCGACCAGCGATGCCGCTGACCTTGATGGTCTGGCTGTCCCAGCGGCTCAGGCGGAAGTTGCCCTCCGGGCCGTGGTAGCTCACGTCCAGCTCGTCCTGCTTGAGCCCCGGGTGCTTGAGGAATGGAGGCAGAATGGTCATCTGGCGTGAGCGGGTGTGCTGACCATCGGTCTCCTCGGTGAGGGCCGCGTCCAGGGCAACGGCTCCCGGCATGGCAGGGAGATCCACGTTGTAGCGGCCATTGATCACGTCCGGTGCATCGAACAGTGCGTGGTGGAAGCCGTAGCTCTTGCCCTCCTCGTCCTCGAGGTAGCCGTGCAAATACCACCACTCGGTCTTGGCCTCAGGGTGAGCGCCTTCGTCGGTGGGAAATTCGACCTTGGGTCGGGATAAGGGCTGGGGTCTGGCGGCAGTGATCAGCATGGCGGTAGTTTAAAGGCTCGGGAGGGGGAGGGGGTTGCCGGTTCGTTAACTCAGCGCTTTTCCCTGGCGACGATTCTCAGGGCGAAGAGGAGCAAACCATCCAGTCCTCATAAGGCGGCAGTACCTGGGGAATGAGCACGTCGGGCAGGGCATAGGCCCCGCTCTCGCGCAGCGGCGCGGCCGCAAAGGTCTCGTCGAGCTCGGCCTGCATGATGGCCCGGAATCGCTCATACAGGCCCCTCTCCCGCAGCATCTCGGCTGTCTCGCGTTCGATGCCGCCCATCAGGGCCAACAGGTTGGGGAAGGTGCCATCCACCGTCTTCACGTGGGAGGCCATTCGCCCGTCATTGGTACCCGCCTCGCCCCCACCCGCCGGACCCTGCATCTGGGGCCCGAGCAGCATGTTATGCAACCACACCAGCCCGGGGTTGGGCCCCGTTTTTCCGGCGAACTCCAGCAGCAGTGGGAAGGCGCCGTAGAGGGCATAGGTGTGGTTGTTGCGGATCGGCTGGCTGGCGATGTTCTCGATTCCGGCGCCGTCGATGTAGCTGTCACGGCCGGGCTCGTTGGCCGAGGTGGCAAAGCCGGGATAGTCGCGCTGCTCGGCATTCTGGGTCCGGATCTGCTCGCGCACCCGGAAGAGCTTGCGGTAGCCTTCCATGTCGCGCAGGGGCAGGAAGAGGTAGGCCCAGGACTCGTGGGCCGATGCCCAGAAACCTTCCCAGGTGGTGCCAGCGGGGTGCTCGACCCGCTTCATGGCGATACCGTCCCAGATGCGCTCGGCAGCGCCTTCGGGCAGGCCCTGACCGAACAAAGTCAGGTAGAGCACCAGCATCATGCCCTCGTGCACCCCGTGCTCGCCGCTGAGATAGTCGGCCCGGCCGGGAACACCATGGTTGGTGTGGTAGGTGGTGCCGGCTGACCAGGGATCGGCGATGTGCACGTCGCCGCGCACTTTCCTGGCCTCGGGGTCGAAGAACATTTTGACCACGTTCTCTTGCAGGCGCTGGTTGTAATTCGCGTAACGTTGAGCCAGCTCATTGTGGCCGCTGTCCTTGAGGGCTTTCTCGGCCACCAGCATGGTCCATACCCACTCACCGTTGTCCATGCCGGGAGCGTCGCCCTTCCAGTCGGGCGCAGGGTGCAGGCTGGTGCCGCCGTAGAACCAGGGCAGAAAGCCTCCGTAGCCGGGCTGTTGGCGCTGGAAGGCCTCGTAGCTGTCGAGCTTCTGGCTCAGGATACGGGCTGCTTGTTCGGCCGACACCAGTCGCGTGGCCAGCTCGTCCCCTTTCAGGGCCTTGATCAGGATACCCATGTCCAGGCACTCTTTGGAGGGGGCGCTCCAGAACCGCACGTCCGTCAACTCCCCGCTCCTGGGGTCGAGGTCAAAGCCATCGTAGGTCAACCCCGAGTCGGGATCGCGGGCGGCCTGAAAGTAGTCCGCCTCGTGGTCGACGTAATCGCGTACGAACTCGGCCGCTCGCCCTGGATTCTCGAGCAGCTCGCCGGGCCGGTAGCTGCGGGCGAACCGGGGGTCGGTGGTGATCACGCCGTGATTCTAGCCGGGGGCTGAGGGCGGAACGTGAAAGTTCTGTTACAAAGACAAGACGGGCGGGCAGCTCGCGAGCTGGGGGCTCTCAACTGCGCGCTCGCGAGCGGAAGCTCAAGCGAGCAAGCGAAACGCGTACAAGAGCCCTGCCAGCAGGGCTGCCCAGAGGCCCGCCTCGGCACTCAGGTCGCGGGCGGCGTGCTTGAGCCGGAGAGCCACCTCATCCTCTAGCTGCGTGGTCCCCCCCTCGGGAGACTCTGCCAGGCCCTGCTCGGCCAGGCGCACGCACAGGTTGCGGCGGGCCTGCAGGATGCACAGGCAGGCGCCATAGAGCGGGAAGAAGCTGGTCAGCACCCACGGGCTGCCGGGCGGAAAGGTAAAGGCCATGCCCACCGAGAGGCCCAGGAGAAAGTAGCCCAGCCGGCGACGAAACTTCTTGCCGGCGGGACCGATATTGGCGTCGCAAACGGTTCCGCTTTCCATGTCGGGGGCCTTCCCCGTTCGGGCAGGGGTTCCTACGAGGGCCCTCAAAGTGTGCCGCCATGGAAGACGACGACCAGTTGCCCGTCCATCGCCAGATGCGGACTACCGCCAGTCTGGAGACCGTGTGGGATGCCTGGACCGACCCTGAGAGCCTGTCGCAGTGGTTGTGCGATTCGGCCACCGGCTGGCCGGCCCAGGGCAGTACCCTCAAGCTGACCTGGGCCCGCTTCGGGTTCACCATCGACTACTTCATCGTGGAAGTCGAGCGTCTCAAGCGGGTGGTGTTGCGGGCCCAGATCCCCGGCATCGGCTACCAGTTCATGGGGGTGACCCTGACGCGGCGCGGGGTCACGACCAACGTGAGCCTGAAGGAGACCGTGCATGAGGGCTGCTCGCCGGAAGAGCGCGTGGAGAGCGAGTCTGCATGGGATCTCAATCTGGCTCTGCTCAAGCTGTACGTGGAGCGTTACTTCGGGCGCAAGCGTTCAACTTTTTTCGCCCTGCTGGCAGCGCCTTTTGGCTACGAGCAGATCAGAGCTCACTTTACCGAGCCGGACAAGCTCTCCCAGTGGCTTGGCTCGGACATCACCTGGGGGGCGGTGGGCCAGCCTTATGCGGTCACGCTGGACGACGGCCAGAAGATGTCAGGCACGATCCTGGCCGTCACCACCCATGAGGTAGCCCTCAGCTTTGACGAGATCGACGGTTATCTCGAGCTCAAGGCCATCCCCGTGGAGCCGGGCAAGAAGGCCATCTGCCTGCGTGGGGGCGGTTACGGCCTCGCGCCTGAGAAGGCTCAGGAGCTGGAGAGAACCATGGAGGCGGCCTGCATCCGCCTGTTCGCTTTGCTGACCGGAGTTCAGATCGCATGAGGAGTATTCGATGCCGAGCCAGGAAGAGCTGAAGAAGGCCTGGGAGTCCCTGGACACCCTGATCTATCGTGTGCTGGACGCCGAGGGCAACCAGGTGGCCAATGCCCAGGTGCGCCAGTACGGCGAGGTCTGGCTGTTCTACGACGAAGAGGATGGCTACCTGGTGATCGATAGCGAGCAGGTGCAGAACCTGGTGCTGGCGTGAAACGCGTTCTGGCCCTGGTGATCTTGCTGACTACCCTGGTGTGGGCCGAGCCGACCTATGATGAACTGCTGGCCAGAGCCCGCGCTCAGGACTCCTCGCTCGACTTCGCGGCCCTGAGGTTGGCCTACACCCGCACCGCCGAATATGACCCTTACGCCACCGACACCGCCACCCTGGAGGCGGCCGGCAAAGCCCTGCAGTCCAAAGATTTTTCCCTGGCTCGGCAGCACGTCGACACGCTGCTCGGACGCAACTACGTCGACCTGGATGGGCACATCCTGGCCTACGAAGCGGCCAGCGGCCTGGGGGACGAGGCCGCCAAGAAGCAACATGGCTACATGCTCGACGGACTCTTCGGGTCCATCGTCAAGCAAGGCGACGGTCGTTCTATGAAGACCGCCTGGATCGTCATCGGCCCTCGCGAGGAGTACGTCGTGGCCCGTTTGATGGAGGCCGAGCTTGTGGAGCAGGCCCTGGTGCACGAAGGCGGACATCACTACGACGTGCTGACCGTCAAAAAGCGCGGGGGCAGTGCCCAGACCACCAAGCTGTATTTCAACATTGACCTGCCTTTTGCATGGATGGAGCAGAACCTGAAGTAAGCTCGAGGCGCCCCATCCCTGCGGTGACGGAGAATGCTGAGCGTTCAGCCGCTCAGGGCTCCTCCAACCGGGCCATCAGCCGCGTCGCGAAGCCCGCCGGGGCCTTTCGGCCCAGGACCAGGCCGACCCGGAGTTCATCGAGTCGGTCGCCGCTCTCGCATTGCACTGAGTTGCTGACTTTTCCACGGCGTCCCCGGCCCGCCACCTGCCATGCCACGGCGCCTTTGCTCTTCGTTCCTCGCGAGGAACGCTTGCTCTGGCGTGCCGTTTCGCTCGCTGGGCTCAAGTCCAGAAGTATCCCTTCGTCCTCCAGCCGAAGCCCGAATCCTGGAGGCGAAGGTTCCAAGTTGAGTAGAATCGGGGCATCTGCCTTTGGGGACCAGCGGGGGAAGAGTCAGTTCGAAATCACGGCCCTCAGGAGCGAGGCGGTCGGCCCGGGCAAAGCTGATGACGGGGCCTGTGTCGGCCACGGGTGGGGGCATTTAGGCGCTGCGCAGCATGCGCAAACGTTCCTCTTCTTCCTTGAGCTCGTCCATCGTCAGGTCCAGGCTCAGGCGCTCTCTCGCCTGGCCCAGACGGCACTGTCGGACTGTCCCGGCGTCGCGCTCGAGGGCCTCGGGTTGGTCACGGGAGGCAGTGAGCTCCATCCATGTCCGTGACGCGCAGCGGTTCCGGTCAGGCTGCCGGGGAGGCGCCGCCCTCCTCGAGCCGGCCCAGCCTCTCTTCGACTCGGACCCGCCAGGCCTGATGCTCATCGACTTGAGCGGCCATTTCTTGAAGGGTCGCCTGGACCTTCTGCAGGTGGGTGCGCAGGGTCATCTCCTGCTCGAGCAGAGCTGTCTGCACCTGCGAAAAGGCCTTGCCGATGTTCTCACGCTGCGCCGCCATGACGTTCAGAACGTGATCGTAATCGCGTTCGAGGCGCTTGACTCTCTCTTCCAAGCTCATCAAAAGGAATTATGCACAGGGAGCCCATTTGCCTCCCAGGGATATAGCAGCGCCCTCCGACCGGCCTGATTCAGCCCGGCTGAAAGGGCACAGCGTCAAGTCCGATGTCGAGACGCTCGAGCGAGGCGGCCGAGGATTTCGGCCTTCGCTCTCAAGCAGGCCCCGGCCGCGCAGACCATCTCCTCTTCCCCCCGGCGTCGCTCTCCACCGCGGGACGACCTCTACGGACTCGCCGAACCCCAGCAGGGATACTTCACCCTGGCCCAGAGGGGTCCGTAATCTAAGCTTCTGCCGCGCCTGAACCGAACGCCTAGGCCTCCACGCCTGACCTTGAGCATGCGTCGACCCTTCTCAGAGTGAAACTATGCCTGCCGTTATACCGACCCTCCGCAAGCAGGGCCGCCCAAACCGTGACCTGCTTCGGAATCCGCTGAATTACTTTACTTCTTCGATCTCGCTTAGCTTCCACGTCTTGTCAAACCACGGTTCCAGGGGGCCGTAGAGCCGAAAAATCCTTCACCGGAATGTTGGGCAGCGACCATGATCATCCCCGAATTCGGGGCCCGGCCCAGGACGCCCACAAAGAGGGACTGCTGGTGCACGCCTGGGCCTTCAAAGCCGAGAACGAGAACCTGCCACAGATTCTCCGCAAGCCCGGCGAGTTGGGCGACCTGACCAGCGAGGTCAAGGACTTCTTCCAAGCCGGACTTGACGGCGCTTCGCCAATCACTCCGACCAGGCCGTGGCCGCCCGCAACAAGTTCCGGTTCTGCCCAGCGTCCTCGTGGATTGGGGCCCTTCTCCACGACCGTCACCTCTTTAGGTCGCGCACCAGGCCGCGCAGCCGGGTCGCGGTCCTCCCCATGCACGACCGGGCCTGCCCGTCACCCGGCTGGGCGAAGCCCAAACGCTGGGATATGAAAGGGACTGCGTTCAGTACGCCATTGAAGATGAGTATACCGGCGCTTTCGGACTGGCCTGGACACTGGCATACGCTCATCGACGAGCTCTGGATCTCGGCGAAGGAGGCGGAAAGCCACATCCAGGAGATCGCAAAACTCTGGGCAGTGTCCGTGTCAACTGAAGATGCCCCCACAGCGCAGTCGAGCCCGGCCCCGACCAGGAGCCGGCCCTTCGGATCAGATAGAAAGGACGCTCTCGAACAAACTGCTTGCCACCGACAGGACGCACCAGATCGGCTTCTTCTTCTCGCCTCGTCGACCAGGAGGACAAGATCGCCATTCCAAGCCCCGCTAGAAGTCCGGCCGCAAACCCCCATGTGGTGTCGGAGGGAACCTCCGCCACCACAAGATATTGTAGGCGGCCGGACTTCTAGCACAATATGTTGGG
>QWHO01000580.1 GCA_021404945.1 bacterium CPR1 | reverse complement strand
GCTTGCTCGTAGTGCCAGAGAGGGTCCTGGCCCAGAAGCTCCCGGCAGAAACCCTCCATCTTCAGGGTATCCGCCAGATCCTGGTCCCGCAGGAGCCCTGGCAGGCTCAGAATCCTCCGGCAGAAGAACGCCAGGGGGATCTCGAGCAGGCTTGGGTGGGCCTGGAAAACTTGCACGACTCAGAGTTCTCCCCTGTCCGACCTGCTCCGAAAGCTCCACGCCGACGGCCGTCTCGTTGGCGTCAGAAGCTGGTCGGTGGCCCGATCCATCGCCCGGCGGGGGACGCTCGAGCGCGAGCTCCGTCCGGGCAGCTTCACTCTGGATGCCCCCTCTCATCACCTCAGCGAGGCTCCTGAATCCACCGGCACAGGCCCGGCACCTGGGACAATCCGGCGCTGCTCGCGTCATTGATGGAGCGGTTGGGCGCCTCGGCGGGCGATTCAGCGCAACGCCCGGGTCGCGTTCCCGGTCGCCCGGTCCAAATGCTCGAACATTTGTTCTAAATTTGAACCGGCGGTTCACGAACATCTGTTCCTGACGAGGCGATCCAATCCCGCAGTTGTGGCGATGCGACCGCGTCCCGGTCCCTGGGCCGTCCATACCCGATCGATGCCGTCCACGCCCGAACGAGCTCGAGGCCCCCCGAGCTCAGGCTTGCTCAAGGCTGTAATAGCGTCGGCGGAAGTAGAGCGACAGGTTGACCAGGGCGATCAGCACCGGCACCTCCACCAGCGGCCCGATGACGGCCGCGAAGGCCGCTCCCGAGTGAATCCCAAAGACGGCCACGGCCACGGCGATGGCCAGCTCGAAGTTGTTGCTGGCGGCCGTAAACGACAGGGTGGCGCTCCTGGCATAACCCGCCCTGGCATGGTAGCTCAAGAAGAAGCTGACCAGGAACATCACCAGGAAATAGATCAGCAGGGGGATGGCGATACGCACCACGTCCATAGGAATTGTGACGATCAGACTTCCCTTGAGGCTGAACATGACCACGATGGTGAACAGCAGGGCCACCAGGGTGATGGGGCTGATGGCCGGGACGAAGGTCTGGTGATACCACTGCTTGCCCCGGCCCCGAACCAGCACGAAGCGGGTGGCGGCGCCGGCCAGGAAGGGGATGCCCAGGTAGAGGAAGACGCTCTGCGCGATCTGACCCATGGAGATCGAGACCAGCGCCCCCTGCATGCCCAGCAGCGGGGGTAGCACGGTGATGAAGAACCAGGCATACAGACTGAAGAACAGCACCTGGAAGATGCTGTTGAAGGCCACCAGGCCGGCGGCATATTCGCAGTCTCCCTCGGCCAGGTCGTTCCAGACGATGACCATGGCGATGCAGCGGGCCAGCCCGATCATGATCAGGCCTACCATGTACTCGGGATAATCGCGCAGAAAGGTGATGGCCAGGACGAACATGAGCACGGGGCCGATGACCCAGTTCTGGAGCAGCGACAGACCCAGGATCTTCCGGTCGCGAAAGACGTCCCCCAGCTCCTCATAGCGAACCTTGGCCAGGGGCGGGTACATCATCAAGATCAAGCCGATGGCAATGGGCACGTTGGTGGTGCCGACCTGGAATCGGTCGATGACCTCCCCGATCTGGGGAAAGAAGTAGCCCAGAGCGACTCCCAGCGCCATGGCCAGGAAGATCCAGAGGGTCAGGAAACGGTCCAGAAACGAGAGCTTCTTCACAGCTCGGCAGGCCAGTCGGGCAGTTTCTCGAGCAAACGTCGGCAGAGCTCGGCGAGCTGGTCGCGCACCTCGCGCCAATGCTCCAGGTCGTGGCCGCTGGGATCAGGCACGCAAACGTGGTAGCGGCGGGTCTGCCCGGGAAAGAGCGGGCAACTCTGATTGGCGCTGTCGCACACGGTCCACACGGCATCGAAGCGGTCGAGCTCGGGCACTTCCTCGAGGGTCTTGGAACGGTGCGAGCTGAGGTCGATGCCTGCTTCGCGCATGACCTCGATGCCTTCGGGCTTGACCCTGGTCTTCTCTGAGCCGGCCGACCAGACTTCCAGCGCCAGGCCCCGCTCAGCCGCCAGGAAACGCAACCAGCCCTCGGCCATCTGGCTGCGAGCCGAGTTGTGAGTGCACAGAACCAGGATTCGCTGGGGAGACATCGGAAGAGCTGAACCTCATTGACAACCTATCGAGGAGTATCGATGGATTCCTGCTGCAACTCCGCTCCCACGCCCGCCATGCCCTCCCCACAGGCTCTGAGCGATCAGGCCCGGCTCTTCAAAGTACTGACCGATGCCAGCCGGCTCTGGCTGCTGCATCGGCTGCTCGAGGGCGAGGTGTGCGTCTGCGACCTCCTGAGCGAATTGCCGCTCAGCCAGGCCACTCTCTCCCACCACCTGCGGGTGCTCTCCGAGGCCGATCTGGTCAGCTCGCGCAAGAGCGGGCGCTGGAACTTCTACCAGGCCACGGCCCGCGGCCGAGCGCTGGTGGGGACGGTTCTCAGCTGCTGCTCGTGAGGCTCTCAGCCCGGTAAGTGAGCCGGATTTTTACCGCTCTGCCGGCGTTACCGTTCCCACCGGGCGGTATACCGCCTGCTCAGCGCGGTAAGGCTCTCAGCCCGGTAAGGGTCAGGCCTGCTCGAAGGGCCCGAACCGAGCAATGGAGCTACGCACCCGGGGCCCCCGACCCCGCCTCTGCTCGCCAGGAAGCCGGGCCCACGATGATGGGCGATGAGATCTGCCAAGCCTCTTCAGCCCCGACTGCGCTTCTTCAACAGACGGGCCCGCGTTTCGTGCTACCCGCGGGTCCTCGTCATGGGGGCACTCTTCGGCGTAGACCCTCCACCTCGACCTCGGTCCTTAAACCGAGGTCGTGCCGGAGAACCTGCGTGGACAGACGATCCGGTGCCTGGCGCAGCACCGCCTGAAACCACTGAGCCGCCATCTCCGGTCGGCCCGCCCCGGCCCAGGCCAGGCCAAGCAGGTACAGAGCGTCCGGGGTGGGCTCTCGCTCGACCTCCTCACGAAGCTCCTGCGCCGCCTCGGCGAAGCGCCCGGCGCGATAGAGGGCTGCCCCCCGCATGAAGGGCTGCTCCAGTAGCTCCAGCGCCCGTGCATAGTTCCCCTCGCGATAGCAGATCATGCCCTGAAGATAGCGGCTCTCCGGGCTGTCCTCCAGCTCCAGGGCCCGCAAAGCCTGGTCCGCCCAGCCCAGGCGAAACAGGGCCGATCCCCGGTCCAGTGGGCTGTCTGGCACATCCACTCCCGGGTGGTCGATTCCATGGCAGCGCAACAGAGCC
>QWHO01000076.1 GCA_021404945.1 bacterium CPR1 | reverse complement strand
GCCAGTCCACCTCCTCCAGAGGCGAGCCGAAGTCCCAGGGCTCCAGCCCTTCCATGAGGGGTTCTCTGGAAAGGAGGACCTCGCGCCGGGGGAAGGGGATCAGGTGGGGGAGCGCCTTCTCGCGATAGTAGCGCACGGCCAGATCGTGATCGCTCAGGTCCAGGCCCAGCTCGCGCAGCACCTGGCCCAGCTCGAAGGGCTCGCGGCTCTGGCCCTGACCGTGCCCGGCTCCGCCAGGCTCTTCCTCGCCCTCACCCAGGCCAGACAAGGAAGGATCCTCGCTGGGATGGCGGCTCTCCTCGAGCTCACCCGGGTCGAGCTCACCCAGCCCCAGAGGGAAGTCGCCCCCTTTGCCCGCCTTCAGGGCGTCCAGCAGGGGGCGCAAGACGGAGAGCTGCTCCTGGGTATCGGCAATCAGGTAGCGCAGGCAGAGAGCAGCAAATCGACCCGAGCCGCGCAGCCAGTCGTGGGCGTAGGAACGCACCAGTCTGGCCCCCAGCTGGGCGTCGCCCTCGGTGACCGAGTCGACCGTCCCGCGGGCCAGGGTACCTCGCTGCATTGCCCAGAGGATCTCGTAGATGCGCAGGTAGAGCGTCCACAGCGAGCCCACTTTTTCCCCGGGCGGCCGGCCCTCTTCCAGTTTTCGAAAGACGCCCGCCAGGTCGAGCTTTTCGCTTCGTTGGAGGCGGTCGTTGATGAGCAGATCCTGATACAGGTTCACGACCATGGGCGCCTGGTGCTCATGTCCGGGCAGTCCGCGACGAGCTCGGATGAGGGCTCGGGCCTGGTCGGCCAGGTCGGCCGGGGCGTAGATGTGATGTCCCACCTCGTGAGCCAGGATCTCCAGGGCGAAGCTCTCGAGCTGTTTCTCGCGCAGAGTGTGGAGGCCCACCACGACGGCCTGGTCGGTGAGGCGGATCAGGGCCAGCCCGCCCGGCTCCAGCCCCTCCTCGCGCGCCTGCTTCTCGGTCAGACAAAGGCGCGGCTCGGTCAGCTTGACGAAGGGGCTCCAACAAGAGAGGGCTCGCGGCCAGGCCGCGAGCCACTCTGTGCGCAGGTCTTCCAGAGAGCCCATGCTCGCCCGCTTCGACGGCTGAGCTGGCTTTACTTGGATGTTGTGTTGTCCGTGAGCGTTGCAAAGGGGTGCGAGCTTGCCTCCAGCGTGCCGTTTCCCGACGAAGGTCCCTGCACGGGGCTCTCAACCTCGTGGCTCGATGCCCCGGTGGGGATCCAGATTCTCACGGTGTGCACCGGATGAGCCCAGTTGGGCCGAGCATCCCTGTCGCTGGCGACCTTGCCGATCACTCCCGTCATCCACACCCTCCATACCCGGTTTGTTTGTTTTTCTTAATTTACTCCCCCGAGTTTGGAAGGCAGTTTGGATGGCCAGTCCCGAGATGTGAACAATGTGTGAACATTTTTGCCGGAGTGTTGCCAAAGGTAGGGGAGAGGTTGCGAAAGCGGAATGCAGACCGGGTGATAGGCAAAATTTCCTTACTGGGTCTGCTCTGCGGTTTGTTGCTGACGGCTGCGCTGGCTCAACCGCGCCCGGCGCGCAATGGCGACTACTGGACCCGCAACGAGCAACCCTGGCCGGACTGGATCGTGGTCAGCAAAGAGCTGGCCGGGCGACTGCACGCGAGCTGGCCGGAGGACTGGCTGGTCTCCGGGGCCGAGGTGCGCTGGGATCTGTGGCGCTGGCCAAAAGTGGCGAGCTTTCCCAAAGGGGTGCTGCTCAAAGCCTGTCCCGACCTGGCTGGCAACATCATCGTCAAGGACGAGAACAATGATTCATGGCTTCGGGTCTATCTCGACGAGGAGGCCGGCACGATCTGCTTCGTGCGGGCCAACCGCAAGTTCCTCAAACCCTATCTGGCTCCCCAGGAGCCCTGAGGTCGACCCTCTACTCCAGCTCGGCATCGCGAGCGCGCAGCACCGGCGCTCCGCAGGCGGTGCAGCGCAGCAGGCCCAGCTTGACCGGCAGATCCTCGCTCCAGTGGGGAAAGGCCTCCGCATTGCCCACCCAGTGCGCGCAGCTCTTCTCCGAGCAGAAGACCACGAAGGGATAGTCTTCGTCGTCGAAGTGATGGTAGACGAACTTCCCCGAGCGGATGATCAGGTTCGGCGCCGCTTCGTCCTCTAGCGCCATGAGCACCAGCTGCAGGTTCCCCCCATGTTCAGGGGAGAGCGGCAGAACGCGCACAGGCCGGGGTGGGCCCAGCGCTGGTTGAAGACCGCCGACCAGCGCCGGTTGTGCTCGTCGAAGGCCTGCTGCTGGCGTAAGGCCGCCTCCTGGTAGACCCGGCCCACGGACTGCTCGGTTTCGTGTTGGATTGCCCAGCGCTCGGCCTGGTGATGCCGCCGCTCGGACTCGATCTGCTGGAAGATGGCCAGCGCTTCGGCGATGTCCTGGAGCTCGGCCTCCAGCGCCTGGCGCAACCCGCTCAACCCCGAGCGCTCCAGGCGGCTGGCGGCCTGGCCGTAGCGGAACAGCAGGCCCTCGGAATAGCTCTGGTAGAGCTGGCGCAGGGCGGCCAGCTCGGATTCGGTGGGAGGGCGCGAGGCGTCGCACAGGGCGGCCGCCTGGCGACGGACCGCCTGGCTCGCCTCGCTCAAGGCTTTGAGCCATTTTTGTTGCTCGGCGGTGAGCGCGATGATGTTCACCGGTCCAGTTTGGACAGCCAGCGTCCCAAATCCCCTTTCGGGGTGATATCCCTGCCCCGAAGACTCACTCGTGAGCGGGAAGAGGACCTTGCAGCCGCTGCATGGCCCGCTCGGCCAGGGCGGTGATGGTCAAAGACGGATTCACGCCCGGATTGGCGCTGACGGCCGAGCCATCCATCACGAAGAGGCCCGGATAGCCATACACCCGGTGCTCGGCGTCGATCACGCCCTCCTCGGCCGTGGCCCCCATGCAGCAGCCGCCCAGAATGTGGGCGGTGGTGGGAATGCCCAGCAGCGTCTCGGTGATCAGGCTCTGGGGGAAGCCCTCCACCTCTTCGGCAATCTGCTCGGCCAGCTCGGTGGCCTCGGGGATCGAGCAGGTGGGCGCCGGCCCATCTTCCAGCGAGGTCACCATGCCGCGCAGGTAGCCGGTCCAGGGCGAGCGGCCCAGATGCAGCTTGAGATGACCCTCCAGGCTGCGCATGTAGAGCAGGATCATGGTGGTGCGGGCCAGGTCGCGGGTCAACCAGGCGCGGATGGCCGGTCGCGGGCGGGTGCGCAGGATGCGCACCAGGTTCTTGCAGCGGTCGATGAAGTTGTGACCCGGCACGTGGGGTGTGGTCAGCACCCGGAAGAAATTGGAGCCGGCCGGGTAGCGGCAGGGCTCGAGGTGGGAGTGCTCGTCGGTCTGGAAGATCGAGCCGATGGCGATCCCGAGAGACATATCCAGGTCGCGTCGGCTGGTGGTCACCCCGATCAGGGCCTCGGAGTTGGTGCGCACCCTGCTGCCCAGTCGGGGGGACAGGAGGGGAAGCCCGTGGGCCGACTCGCGCAGCTTCAAGAGCAGGGGAACCGTGCCCAGCACTCCGCCGCTGAAGACCACGTTGCGGGTGCGGTGCAGGCGGCGCTCACCGCATTCCAGCGTCTCCACCCAGTAGCCATCGGGCTCGGCCGGACGCACCCAGTCGACTTTGGACTCGGCCCGGATCACCAGTCCGCGTTTCTCAGCCAGGTAAAGGTAGTTCTTGTCCAGCGTGTTCTTGGCTCCGAAGCGGCAGCCGAGCATGCAGCCACCGCAGCCGATGCAGCCCGTGCGCGGGGGCCCCTCTCCGCCGAAGTAGGGGTCTTGCGCCGTGGCCCCCGGCTTACCGAAGTAGATGCCCACCTGTGTGGGACCGTAATCGCCTGGTTGTCCCACTTTCTCGGCCACGTTGCGCAGCACCCGGTCGGGGTCGGTCAACATGCGGTTCTCGACCGCGCCCAGCATCCGGCGGGCGGTGGCGTAGTGGGGCTCGAGCTCAGTCTCCCAGTCGGCCAGGTCCACCCACGAGGATGACTGAAAGAACCCCTTGCCAGGGGTGGGCAGGGTGTTGGCGTAGATGAGCGAGCCGCCCCCCACCCCGACCCCGGAAAGAGCGGTCAAATGGGGCAGGAAGGTCATCTTGAAGGGCCCGCGCAGGCCCAGGGCCGGGGCCCACATCCAGCGCTTGAGATCCCAGTTGGTGGAAGGAAAGTCTTCCGGGGCAAAGCGGCGGCCCTTCTCGAGCAGCAACACCCGGTATCCCTTCTCCACGAGACGAAGGCCAGCCACGCTGCCGCCGAATCCCGAGCCCACCACCACGTAATCCCACATGTCAGGGATGACTTTCGGCCTTCTCGGGGGTTTACCTCGCCTTAACAACTCGGCCGGGCGATCTGTCTATGATGGGTCCAAATCTTTAGCGACGACAGGAGCGCTACTCATGAATGCGCTGCCACTATCGGGCAAGAAGGTCATGATCGACCCGGGTCACGGCGGGCGCTTTGCCGGCGCCATCGGACGTACGGGCCTGAAGGAGAAGGACGTCAACCTGCACGTCTCCCATGAGTTGCAGGAAGACCTCGAGGAGATGGGCGCCGAAGTGCGCATGACCCGCGCCAGCGATACCGAAGTCTTGCCCGGCGGCAGCCTGCGCGACGACCTGCAGGCTCGCTGCGACCTGGCCAACCGGTGGCCGGCCGACATCTTTGTCAGCGTGCACTCCAACTCCAACAACGATCCCGAGGTGCACGGGACGGAAGTTTACCACGCCCGCAACGCCTCCAGCCGCTCCAAGGTGCTGGGCCGACTGATCCACCAGCACATGGTGGACGAGCTGCCGCTCAAGTCGAACGGGGTGCGCAAGTCCGATTTCTACGTGGTGCGCAACACCCACATGCCGGCCGTGCTGGTGGAGACCGCCTATCTCTCTCACTCGGGCAACGAGGCCCTGCTGGCCGACCCGCAGTTTCGCGAGAGCACCGCCGGAGCCATCGCCCGGGGAGTGCGTGACTACTTCGCGGTGGAGAGTGAGATTCGCCCCGATCCGCCGGCCGGGCAGCAGGGGCCCGAGCCGCCGCCCGAGGAGCACCTGCTGGCTCCCGGCGATCCGCTCGAGTATTTGATGGCGGTGCGTTGAGGTGAACGTGCTGCTGAACCCCGGACGTTCCCCCGGGGCCTGGCTGACCCCGCCCACCTGCGCCTGCGAGAAGCCTGAAACAGCTTGCCGCCGCGACGAGCCCACCGACCCCCTGCGCACCAGCTGGGGCTATGGAGCCCGTGAAAACCTCTTCAACAACCAGATCGCCCAGGCCGTAACCCGCTGGCCCGAGGGGGAGCCGATGCTGGACCCCCGCCTGTTCAAAGCACTGGTGGCCGTCGAGAGCGCCTTCGACCCCACCGCCGTCAGCCCCACCGGGGCAGCCGGATTGGTGCAGCTCACTCCCGCCACGGCCACCGCTCACGGGCTCAAGCTGCGTCCCGTGGACGAGCGCAAGATTCCGGCCAGAGCCCTGCCGGTGGGGGTGGCGGTGCTGCACGAGAAGCACCGCGTGATCACCGTCCCCAACCCCAACACCCCCTACGGGGCCAAAGTGGCCGACGCCTACCAGCGGCTCGGGCCGCCCACCGGCGACGACCTCTGGCACCTGGACCTGGCCGCCTACAACGGTGGGGGAGGCACGGTGCTGCGGGCCATGGCCAGAGCCTGCGACGACGGGCTCGACCCGCGCAAGTGGGACAACCTGATCGCCCCCGTGGACAACCCCCGCCAGTCTCCGCTCTACCACGCAGTCAAGGAGAACTTCGGCGAAGCCCGGGCCCTGCGCAAGTATCGCGAGATGGCCCATTATCCGCGCCGCATCCTGGCACTGCGCGACCGCCCCGTCTGAAGTTGGCCAGGTTTTTTGCACGCCCCTGGGTAATCGCCCTGGTCATCGGCGCTCTGGCCCCCTGGCTCTACCTGGAGGTGCGCACGCTGGCCAAGTGGCTCGGCTACGACATGTTCCCCATGTTCGTGAGCCTGCCCAACAGCCTCGAGCTCCTCTGGCCGGTGGCTCCCGGAGCAGCTCTGGCTGCCTTTGTACTGGACTGGACCCTGGGGCCTTTTCGCCCGGGAACGCTGCTGCGCCGACTGGGCCTGGGCACCTTGCTGGGGGGCGTGCTGGGCTGGGCCAACGCGCCCCTGGCCGCGCTCCTGGCGCTGCTATGGCACCTCACCATCGTGCCCGATGCGGTGACCGTGCCGGCGCTTCTCTGGACCTGGCTCAAGGCCATCCCTGTCATCCTGGTGCTGTCGGCCCCCATCGCGCTGCCCTGCGGCGCCTTTCTGGGTTTTACGGTGGCCACCATGGGAGCCCTGGAGGTCGATCAGGCGGCCTGAGCCAGCGCCGCGCCCAGCGGGCCGCCCACCACCGCAGCCGCCTGTCGGGCAGCCTGGCGCTCCTGGCCAGTAGCCGCGGCCCGGGCCACCAGACCCTTGATCAGCCGGGTCGCATCCACCAGGTCCTTGATCTCGACGGTCTCGCGGCGAGTGTGGGGATTGTTCTCGCCGGCCCCCAGGCTGATGGCGTTGAACCCGTGCTGGCGCAGGGAGATGGCGTCGGTGCCTCCCCATTCCAGCTTGCGAAACTCGGGCGTGAAGCCGATGTCTTGCATGGCCCCGGCCGTGAAGTTGAGGATCTCGCGCTCCTCAAAGGTGAGGCGCAACCAGTCGGGGGGCTCGATGGGCGCATTCTGGCGCTCGATATGGAGCCTGTCCATGGTGTGCTCGTCGAGCACGATCGGCTGGTTAAGCAGATGGCGGCCCTGCGTGAAGATCTGGTTGGGCTTGAAGACGTCCACGGCGTAGGCAAAGTCGGCCTGAAGCTGAGTCGGATCGAGCTCCTGGGCGCCTAACAGGCCGCGCTCCTCAGCCACCGTAAAGACCAGCTGGATGGGGCCGTGGGGCAGGTTCTGCTCCTTGATCTCGCGCAGCGCCTCCAGCACCTCGGCGCAGCCAGCCCGGTTGTCGCCGCCCAGGGCGGTGGTCCCATCGGATTTGATGATGCCGTTCTCGATTTGAGGCTTGACGCCCACGGCCAGCGGCACCGTGTCCATGTGGCAGGCAAAAAGAAGCGAGGGCGCCTCAGCCACGTTGCCCGGGATGTCCACGATCAGGTTGCCGGCGTTGCCACCCAGGACCCTGCCGGCATCGTCTTCACGGGCCGTCAGGCCCATCTCGGCCAGCTCTGTCTTCAGCTGATCGGCGATGGGTCGCTCGCGCAGCGAGGGCCCGGGCACCTGCACCAGGCGCAGGAAGGTGTCCACCAGGCGTTGCTCGTTCACGGGAGTCTGGGCGTCGCGGGTCGTCGGGCTCGAGGAGACGGGAGCGGTGAAGCGAGGCTGGATCTGCATGCTGACAGAATAGTCGTTCGCCCGCCCGGGAATCTTTACCGAATTGTTACGCGCAGACCTCTGTCGGGTAGGGAGATCTGTTCATCTGCGCTTAACAAATCCTGAAACCGCCTTTGTGCATAATGGCACGCGAAGCCAGAACGAACACAGACGGAGGTCCACCAGATGAACACCCCCATTCAGAGCTACAGCCCCCAGCAGCTCACCCGTATTCGCGAGCTCGTCAACGGCGAGTCGCCCTTCAAATCCACCGAGCCCGTCTCGGACGGCCTGAAGGATGTCATCATCGTGGGTGGCGAGGGCGACCTGATGATGGGCGCCGACCCGGTCGATCTGAGCTCGGACCTGGCCAGGAAGGGCGTGCAGGTCAGCGAGTCGCTGGACAGCTTCGGCGTGACCGCCCGGGTGGACGACAAGAAGATGGCTGAGCTCAAAGAGCAGGGCTACACCGTCTATGACAACAGCCCGCGCCAACTGATGCCCAGCATCCCGCGCAGCGGCTCCAACTCTGATGGCTGGGAGCTCGCCGGTTTCGGCTTCGACTGGAAGATGCCCGAGGTGACTCCCGTCCCCTGGCTCAAGTCCGACAGCCTGCAGCAGCAGGGCATCACCGGCAAGGGCCAGATCGTGGCCGTGCTCGACTCCGGCTTCGACCATCCCCAGTTCGAGCTGAAGGCCTGGAAGGACATCACCAACCCGGCCAACACGACCCCGGTGGACCCCGTGGGTCACGGCACCCACGTGGCCGGCGACGTGCTGCAGACCGCGCCCGAGGCCGAGATCGTGGCCGTCAAGGTGATGGGCGACAACGGCACGGGCCGCCCGTCCGACATCATTCGCGGCCTGCAGTGGGTCGTCAACGAGAAGAAGGCCGGACGATTGGACGTCGACGTGATCAACATGTCCCTGGGCGGCCCTCCGGACGGATTCCCCGATACCATGGATCCGGTCAACCGGGCCGTGCAACTGGCAGCCCGCTCGGGCATCACCGTCGTGGCCGCCGCCGGCAACTCGGGCCCGGACGGGCGCACGCTGGGCTCGCCGGCTGACTCGGATGCCGCCATCGCCGTGGGCGCGGCTCTCAACCCGCGCACCCTGAGCGAGTTCTCCTCGCGCGGTCCCACCGACGACGGGCTGATCAAGCCGGACGTCATCGCCCCGGGCGAGTGGATCTCGAGCTGGAGCGTCGAGGGCTCGGAGATGCAGCAGACCGGCGAAGTCGTGCAGCGCCTGCGCGACATGAGCGGCGACGAGCTCAAGAAGTTGCTCAAGCAGCGCCCCGAGCTGGTCGAGGCGCTGGGTCTGCCGGCCGACATCCAGAACCGCTCGAGCGAGGAGGTCGAGGAGCTGGTGAAGCCCAATCTGCCGGCCGTGGCCATCCCGGCTCCCGGCCTGATCGCCGCCCCCGGTACGTCGTTTGCCTCCCCGCTGGTGGCGGGCGTGGCCGCTCAGCTCGAGCAGGTGCGCGACATCAACCCGGCCGAGACCAAGGACATCCTGCGTCGCACGGCCGACTCGATGGGCAGCCTGTCGGGCAACGAGCAGGGCACCGGGTTCGTCAACGCCGAGAAGGCTCTCGAGGAAGTCCGCCGGGCCTGAGCTTCGTAGGCAAGGCTGAAAAAGGCTCGCTTCGGCGGGCCTTTTGGCGTTTTTTCAGCCGGGCGGTTTATTCTCAAGCCATGCTGCAGCCCGTCACTCTTGCCATGCCCATCCTGTCGCGGCTCCAGGCCAGCGCGGCCAGCTCTCAGGACCCCTCGTCCGACCCGCTCGACCAGGTTTTGCGGAGCAACACCGATCGTCCGATGTGTCGCCTGGACCCCGAGCGGGCCGCCGAGGAGCAGTGCAAGCTGGCCGGGCGCGTCGCCTGCGCCGGTTTGCCACCGCTTTTCGCCAGCGCGGGTCTGCTCTTTCCGGACTCGCACGGCAAGATCAAGCATATGGCCTTTCAGTTCGGCAACGTGGAGTTCGACCGCCCTCTCCCCGAGGAGACTCGCAAGGCAGTGCTGGGAATGTACGGCCAGTTGATGCGCAACATGGCTCCTGATAGCCGCTTCACCATCGTTTGCGCCGACCAGCGCGGGGTGGACTCGATTCACCAGCTCGTGCAGGAGACCGGAACCGACCCTGCTCGGGTCACGGTGGTGGCCGCCGAAGCGGTTCAGGGCTTCTCGATCTGGATCCGCGACTCGATGCTGCCGGTGCGCATGCCCGACGGGCGCACCCTGCTGATGATTCAGGACCGCACCTACTGGCCTGGCCCCGAGGATGCCCGAGTCCCGGCCCTGATCGATCAAGCCCATGGAAGTCTGGAATCTTCTCCGCATCCCGCCCTGCGTATCGACGGCGGAAACGTGGTGTCCAACCGGCACCAGGTCATCGTTGGTAGCGATTCGGTCGAGCACACCCGGGCCCGCCTGCAGGAGCTGGCCCAGGATCCGGACCGTCTGGAGGACATCCGCCACTTCTATGAGGCCTGGACCGGTCAAGAAGTCAACACGGCCGATGAGTCCAGCCTGGCCCGGATGTGGCAGGATGTGCCCGTGCTGGTCTTCGAGAAGGCCTTCCAGAAGGACGTGCTCATCGTCGGGGGCGACGATCCCGGCACTCCCATTCGCGAGCAGCCGGCCTTCCATATTGACATGTGCGTCACACCCATCGGCGAGAACAAGATGCTGGTGGGCAGCCCCGCCCTGGCCATCACGGAGCTCTTGAAGCTCTCACCCGAGGAGCGGGCCAGCGCTAATCAGGCCATGGCTCATCAGGCCGGTCTGGATCCCCGGTCGGACCTGATCGGCGAGCTCATCTCCACCAACAGTGGTGCCCATTGCCAGGCCAACTACGACAGGGTGGCTCGTCAACTCGAGGCCGAGGGCTACGAGGTGGAGCGCATCCCCAGCATGGTAGGCCTGCGCACAACCTGGAGCCTGCCCTACCTGACCTACAACAACTGCATGATGGAGGCCTATCCCGGCCAGGACGGCGAGATGGTGCGTAAGGTCTACCTGCCCACCTACGGCTGCGAGCCACTCGATTGCATCGCCATCAAGGCCTATCAGCGCAACGGCTTCGAAGTGGTGCCCCTGGAGATGGCCGCCATCTCCAAGCTCGAGGGGGCCATCCGCTGCAGCACCTACGCCGTGGAGCGCGACCTGGGAAACCCCAACGCCGTGGTCAGCGTTCTGGGTTCGGCTCCCTGACAGGCGGCGTTTTAGTGCTTGCGGTCCCAGGCAATCCCGAGTTGGACCTGCTCGAGCGCTTTGTTCACCAGCACCAGGGCCTTGGTGCGATGCCCACCCTTGTCGGGCGTGGCCGCCCGCAGGTTCTCCCGCGCTTGCAGGAGGTTGACCTGGGCGGCCTGCATGCGAGGCTGGTCGGCGGTGGCCCTTCCGGCCACGAACACGAGAGCGAGGGCGAAAGCGACAAGGAGATTCTTTTTCATGCTCGGGGATTCGAAGTACTCGTCCCAACTCCTATGTCAGCGAGATCGGTTGAACGATAGGAGGTTCCTACCAACTGGAGATGATACGTCTCTGCCTTAGCTTTTCGGCGTTCTAAGCCTACAGTGGAGGCGGAGGAAGCAATTTCTCCGGCCCTCGACGGATGACCCCCCCCGACCGTCGGGGGTCTCTTATGTACAGGCGGCCAGAGCCGGCTTCTTGCCTGGACGCGCGAGCGCCGGCTCGAGGTTGCTCACCAGCAACTCGCCGACGGCCTTGCGCAGGCTGGCCTTGGAGTTGATGAAGCGGGGGGCCTGGATCTCGTGCAGGGTGAAGCCTCGGAAGAGCTTGCGCACCAGCGGCGTGTCCGAATTGCTGAGCAGCAACTGCACCCCGCGCCGGTCGAGCTCGCGGTAGACCTCGGCCAGGCGGGCCTGATCGCTTTCGGTGAAGCTGTCGGCGGTGTAGGAGGTGAAGTTGGCGGTGCGGGTGAGGGGCTGGTAGGGCGGATCGAAGTAGACCAGGTCGCCTTCCACGGCGCGCTCGAGAACCAGCTCGAAGGTCTCCTGATGCAGCTCCACGCCCTGCAGGGCGGAGCTGGCGGCTTGAAGCCGCTCGCGGTCGAGGATGGTGGGGTTGGTGTAGCGCCCCAGCGGCACATTGAAGTAGCCCCGGGCGTTGACCCGATAGAGCCCGTTGTAACAGGTTCTGTTGAGATAGATCAGGCGGGCGGCACGGCGGGTGGGATCGAGTTTGTCGGGGTGCACCGAGCGAATTTTGTAGTAATAGTCGGAGCTGTGCCGGCGGCGGTGCTCCTCGAGGCGTTTCGTAACGGCTGGCAGCTCGTCGCGCAGGGCCTGGTACAGGTTGATCAGCTCGGCATTGACGTCGCTGAGGTGAGCCGTCTGCTCGAGTCGGGGCCGAAGGTGGAAGAAGACGGCCCCCCCCCCCACAAAGGGCTCGTGATAAGCCCGGAAGGTGGTCGGGAGGCGGGGCTCGTACTGTGCGAGCAAGGCCCTTTTGCCCCCGGCCCACTTCAAGACCGGCGCAGCGATCTCACTCATCTCAGCGTGGCCATTTGGCGAGCCGAGCCGAACTTCCTGGCGAACAGCTCAGCCAAGCAGAGGGTCAAGCTTTCCGGCTCCATCCAGGGCGTGCAGGTCGTCGCAGCCCCCCACATGGCGATCATCGATGAAGATCTGGGGCACGCTGGTGCGACCATTGGCACGCTGGGCCATCTGCCTGCGGCCTTCCTCATCCCCGTCGAGCTTGTATTCTTGGAACGTAACTCCTTTCGAATGAAGAAGTTTCTTCGCTCTGATGCAGTAAGGGCAACTCTCCCAGGTATAGATTTCGACTCGTGCGGCCATCTCCCACGCAACCTTTCGACTCGTCTCGCATTGCCGGAGTTATCGTCTTGCGCAACCCTGTCAGCAGGGGATGGAAATCTTGAAATCTCCCCTGCACGGCTCCCTGTCTGGGTTTGAGCAAATGTCTGGTTTTCCTCCAGGACAACTTGATTACCGTTAAAGGTTCTTGGCCTGAACCCATCGTATACTTAATGGTCCGGTGCCGGACCGGACGGGTGTGATGGAAGCAGCCTGAAAGACCTGGGAGGAAACGCCCTGGATGAATGAGACGATCCTCGAACTGGCGGCTCGCCTGCGCAAGGAGGCGGAAGCCCTGGAGGTCATGTTTCTAGACGAAGACCAGGCCCCCTCATACCAGGCCCGCCTGGATGAGGAAGGGCGCCTGGAAGAACTGCTCAACCTCGCCCAGGATCGTCTCTCCGAGCTACGCCTGGAAGCCCTTCAGGACGCTCTGGAGGACGTCGAGAACACGCTGCGCAACCTGCGCGAAGACGGCGAGCGCCGTCGGGAAGAGGGAAGGCCCGACACGCTGGTGCGACGTTTCATCGAGCTGGCCGAGATCGAGCGCAACCGCATTCATCGCATCATCGACGCCGCCTCCCGGGCCGAGGAGGTCTCGCGACCCGCACGTCGGGCCCGCAACGCCCGCCAGATCGTGCCTCCTCGTCGTCCCAAGGCTGCTGGCGGTCGGCCCGGGGGGCGCTATGCCGACGAGCCTTCGGGCGAGACCTTCGACAGCGTGGGTGACGACATCGTCGACAGCCTGGACGAAGAGCTGGCCGATATCGACCTGGACGACGAGGAAGCAGGCTAACTGACGTGGACTACCACCTGCACGCAGGCATGGACGAAGAGGATTACGCCGACTTCATTGGCGCCGTCACCGGCGAGTTCAGCGAGGCTCTGGCCGAGGTGGTCGAGGTGGCTCCCCAGGACTGCTTCGATCCGCTGCTCGAGGTCTACGGGCTCGAGTTCAACCCGGTTCGGCTCAGTGAAACCACGGCTGCCCAGATTGCCGAGTTGCGGGAAACCTTCGCCGAAGAGCTCGAGAATGACGCCATCACGGAGGACCACATCCGGTTGGCTGTCTCCCGCTCGCAGGCCCGCTGGCCGGCCTGAGCTTCAAGCGCTCAACCCATCATCCCAGCGGTGATCGCTCGGCCAGATAAGCACCGATTTCCAGAGCACATGTCGCCGCAGGTGAGGGTGCATTGCAGACGTGGAGGGCTCCAGGTCGCTCGAGCAGCAGGAAGTCGTCCACCAGAAACCCATCGGGACGCACCGCCTGGGCCCGCACCCCGCTGGGGGCCGGCTCGAGGTCCTCAGAGCGCACCTCAGGAATCAGTCGCTGCAGACTGCTTACGAAAAGGGCCTTGAACAGTGAACGCAGGCTTTCTTCCGCACCGATTCTGAGAAAACGAGCGGCCAGGCTCCAAAATCCTGGATAGCTGGCAATTTCCAGGCAGTCCCAGAGATCGAAGTCGATCTTGCGATAACCCTCTCGCTTGAAGGCCAGCACCGCGTTGGGTCCACAGTGAGCTCCGCCGTCCAGGGCTCGGGTGAAGTGCACTCCCAGGAAGGGGAGAGCCGGGTCGGGGACAGGGTAGATCAGCGTCTTGACCAGGTGGGAGCGCTCGGGTTTGAGGTGGTAGTATTCCCCTCGAAAGGGAAGGATGCGGGCCGGTGGCTCGGCGCCGGCCAGGCGGGCAATCCGGTCGGAAAAAAGCCCGGCGCAGTTGATCACGGAGCGGGCCTCAAAGGTCTCTTGAGCGGTCAGCAGCCGTTTGAGTGGTCCATGCTCTTTCACTGCCACCACCCGTCGGCCCAGCAAGAGGTCGCGCTGGCCCTCGGCCTGGTAAAGCTCGGCCAGTTTCCGGCTGACGGCCCGGTAGTCCACGATGCCGGTGGAAGCAACCTGCACGGCAGCCAGGCAGCTCAGATGGGGCTCGATGGCCACGGCCTCCTGGCTGGTCAGACGCCGTACCGCCAGCCCGTTCTCCAGACCGCGCTGGTAGAGTGCCTCCAGGCGAGGCAGCTCCTCCTCGCGGGTGGCCACGATCAGCTTGCCACACACTTCGTAAGCCAGTCCTTGCTGCTGGCAGAAGGCCACCAGACTCGAGCTTCCCTGGCGCGAGAAACGGGCTTTGAAGCTGCCCGGGCGGTAGTAGATGCCGCTGTGGATCACGCCCGAGTTCCGACCGGTTTGGAAGCTGCTCGTGAAGCATGGGGCCGACCACAAGGTGGCGACCACCAAGCCGGCCGGCCGCATCCGGACCGAGGATGCCCCCTCCGATGACGGCGCAGTCATAAATCATTTCGACCGGCGATTTCGTCGTGGGAAGGGCGCGGCCTCCCGTTCAGAGAACCTCACCGGCCTGATGAAGCAGAAAATCCTGACCACCATCTCGGCTCCGGAAGTCGGTCCGGGCACTCCTCCAGAGCTCAAGGACCTGCTGCTTCGGCTCGGAGACGCCCTCAAGCGGGCCGAGCCGTACCAGGCCGGTCGGCTGTTGGGCCAATCGCTCGAGTTCCTCACCCGCTTCTTTGCCGGCGCTGCCGCTGGTGCCCTGACCGTGCGTGGCCCCCTGCCTCGCGATCTTCAAGACCGTTTGCAGGCCTGCGCCAGGCTTTCTGAGTGCCAGGTGCTGCTGCGTGACGCGCTGCTGGCCCTCACCGAGCAGCCCGAGAATCCCATCCAGGAGAGTCTGCAGAAGGTCTTCTTCGTGGGCCGCCCGATTCCAGGCAAGCCCATCTTTCCTCGTCTTCACACCCGCTGGCTGCGGGTGGCCGGCGAGCCAGAGACCGGGCTGTGCGACCTGGACACCCTGCAGGACAACCTGATGAAGCTGGAGGAGGCGCAGGACCTGGACGACTATCTCGAGGAGGTGCTCAGGTTCCTCCCCGTGCTGTTGCGCTGGACCTCGAGCGGGCAGGCCTTCTTCCGGCGCTGGCGAGAAGTCGAGGACCAGGGAAAGACCATGCTCGAGCAGGGCAACTACCGTTTTCCCTTGCTCGATACTTCACCAGGAAAGGTCCGCCGCGAGTGGGTCTCCTCCATCGCTCCCCCCGGACCCAAAGACTCCAAGCCCCTGGAGGCGCCGCTGGCTGAGCCGCCTCGCCAGACTCGCCAGAAGAAGTCCAACGGAGCCCCTCCCGCCTACAAACGCAAGCCGCGCACCATTGAGGCCGAGGTGGAGAGCGCGGCTCCGGTGGCTCGCGAGCCCCAGAGCCGCCCGCTCGGCCCCGAGCTCGAGCAGATCGAGGCCGGCGGCGTGGACGAGCAGGTCCACCCTCTGGAGGAAACCATCGAGCTGTCGGCCGAGGAGCTGGCCCACGAGCTGCGGCCCCAGCATTGGAGCGACGAGCAGAAACAGCAGATCCTGCGCCTGCTCCAGCAACTGGCGCCCGAGATGCCGGTGCCGGACTTTCTGGCCCAGACCCTGCAGGCGCTGCTCGAGCAGCCCCACGGTGGCTATCTTTTGCTCCATGGCGCCCGCGGCAACCTCACCGCCTCTGCCCTGGGACGTGCCTGTCAGGGTCCGGGTCGGCGCGTGGCCTCCTGGCGCGTGCCGCCCAATCTTCCTCTGGGCCTGTTTCTGGAGCGTCTCAACCAGGCCCTGGCTGGCTCAGAGATCGAAGCACTCGATCCACGCGTCTTGCGTGAGATGCAAGCCCGGCTGTGCAGTCGCCCCCTGCGCGAGCGTCTGAGTGCCTACCTGGCCGAGTTGCAGCGTCAGAATCAGGGGCCCGTCGTGCTGGTGCTTCACCGCTTCCCGGATGGTCTGGTGGCCCAGCTGTCCGAAGACCTGCCCGAGGGGGTTTATCTGGTGGTCAGCCTGCGCTCGGGGCGGGAGCTGGAGAGCGACATTCGCCGTCTCAAGAACCGGGGAGCCCGCCAGGTCGCGCTTGACCCGGACCATCATGGGCTTTTCCTCGAGCTGACTGCCGGAGTGGCGAGCGAGGCTCTGGATGGCCTGCTCAAAGCCACTCACCAGCGGCTGGACCGGCTGCGCGCCGGCATTCAGGCCTGTGAGGCCGGTTGGATCGCCGATCCAGGCCAGCTGACCAGTGAGAACTTCTGGGCCACCGTGCTGCAGGGTGCCCAGCGCGCCCAGAAGCGCTCCAGCGCTCGCCTGCGCAGGGTGCTGGTGCTGTTGGCCGCCAGCCGGCAGCGATTGGGCCTGGAGGCGCTGGCCGATCTGGGGGTGGCTCCCGACGCTCTGCTGGTCTGGCTCACCCAGTGTCCCGATCTGCTCACCTTCCAGGATAATACCCTGGCGCTGGTCTCCGAAGAGTTGCGCCGAGCGGTGGCCAGCGAGTATCCGCGCGACCTGAAGGAAGCTCGCCGCAACCTGATGGCCTGGGGTCTGGCCCAGCTCGAGCAGGCTCCTGACCCGTTGATGCGCCTGCTGGAGCTGTACCGCTGGGCCTCCGATATGAAGGATGAGGAGTGGCTCGACCGGGTGGTGCGTTCTTCCGAGGCAGGTAAGGTGCGCGATCGGCTCAGCCTGGAGTATGATCGACAGGGTCGCCCGACCGACCGCGTCGAGCTCCTGACCGCCTGGGCCGAGTGTCTGGAGCAGCGCACAGCCTCTGAGGGCGGCCAGGTCTTCCTGGACGACCTGGCCTGGGCTTACAATAGCCGGGGGCTCGCCACCATGCGCCTGGGCCAGTTCCCGGCCGCTCTTTCCGACGCTGATCGCGCCATCGCCATCTTCGAGCGCGTGGTGGCTGAGCAGCCTCGCTACCAGAACGGTCTGGCCGCTGCTCACAACCGACGCAGCGAGCTTTTCCGCCAGTTGGGCCAGCCCGAGCGCGCTCTGGAGGACGCTACGGCCGCCGTCGGCCACTATCGGGCAGTGGTTGAGCAGCAGGGCCGCCGGGAGCTGTCTTTCCTGTTGGCCATGGCCCACCACAATCGCAGCACCATCCTGCGCGCTCTGCACCGCTTCCAGGAAGCTACCGAGGAGTGCGACCTGGCAATCAAGCTCTATTCGCGTCTGGTCCAGGACCAGCCCCAGCTGCGCGACGCACTGGCGGGGGCTTGCCACACGGCCGGAGTGCTGGCCATGGCTCGCGAGCACTATCCTCAGGCTCGCGAGCAGTTCGGCCGGGCGGTCGAGATCTACGGCGAGCTGGTCACCCGGCGCCCCGAGCTTCGCAACGAGCTGGCCAGCGCTCTCTCCAACCGCGGGGGCGCCCTGCACCGCGCCGGCCAGGTGGAGCAGGCCCTGGCCGACTACAGCCGGGCCATCGCGCTGCGCTCGGCCATGGTGGAGGAGGGTCGCAACGATCTGCGGGCCGATCTGGCCGTCACCTGCACCAATCGGGGCATCGTCTACGACCTCCTGGCCCAGCCCAAGGAGGCGCTCTCGGACTATCGCAAGGCTATCGCCCTGCGCAGCCAGCTGGTGGAGGGCGAGGGGCGCGAAGATCTGCGCTCCGACCTGGCCTTCACCCACATCTGCCGGGGCTCCACCTTTCGGTCGCTGCGACAGTATGAGAATGCCATCGCCGAGTATCAGCGCGCCATCGCGGATTATCTGGCTTCGGGGGGAGCCTCCTCGCGGGCCGATCTGGCCGCGGCTTACAACAGCCTGGGCGTCACCTGCCTCGAGCAGGGCGATTGCGAGCAGGCCGTGGCCAGTTGCGGACGGGCCATCCAGCTTTTCACCGAGAAGGGCGAGCTGAGCTCAGACCAGCTCGGCAGCCTGGCCGTGGCCCACAACAACCGGGGCGAGGCCTACCGACGCCTGGGGGCCCTGGCCAGCGCTCAGCAAGAATACGGTCTGGCGTCGGCAGTCTATCAGAAGCTCACCGACGAGCACGGTCGCATCGACCTGTTCTCCGACCTGGGTTTGACCCGGATCAATCGGGCCGCCGTCTCGGCCGAGCTCGGAGATTATCCTGCCGCCGTGGAGGAGGCCACCGCCGCCATCGAGATACTGGAGGTGCTGGCCCAGGGAGACACAGCTCTGCACGCCCAGTTGGCCTGGGCCTATTCCTGCCGCGCCGAGGCCCAGCGTTCGCTGGGTAACCTGCAGGCGGCCCTGGAGGATGCCGGCGAGGCGATCGAGCGTTACATCATTCTGGTGGAGGATCTCGAGCAACGCCACTATGAGGATGAGCTGGCCAGCACCTATCGCTCGCGGGGCCAGGTGCACCTGGGCCTGGATGACCTTGATCAGGCCCACCAGGACTTCAGTCAGGCGCTGGCCTACCTGGAGGAGCTTTTCGGCCGAGATCCTCGCAGTTTTGGACCTTCGCTGGTCAAGACGCTCCTGGTGCGCGCCCGCACGGGAATTCTGCGAGGCGACCTCTCGAGTGCCTCGCGCGATGCCGTGGATGCCTTTTCACGAGCTCAGGGCCCCTGCGGCTTCGAGGAGATGCAGCTGCTGGACAGCTTGATGGCCGCCCTGCGGACCCGGGCCAACTCGGAGACCGAGCGCGGCCTGTTGGCGGCGGCGGTGCGCGATCAGGGCGAGATCATCAAGACCTGTCGAGGCGCCATGCTGCGGGCCACCGACCCGCCCGACCTGCGCACCGAGCTGGCCGCGGCCCTGCGCGAGCGCGGCCGCTTGCGCCACCGACTCAACGAAGTGCAGGGCGCGTTGGAAGACTTCGAGGCCGCCCTCGACCTCTACCGTGATCTGGTCTTCTCCGGTCAGGCCTATGACCTGGGCGCGTCGATGGCTGCGACCTGCATCGATCGGGCCCTGGCCTACCAGGCTGCCGGCGATCCCAGCCGGGCCATCTGGAACTACGAGCACGCCATCGAGACCTACGTCATCCTGGTCGAGCAGGAAGGGCGACAGGACCTGGTCAGCGACCTGGCCCGGGCCCATTACAGCCGCGGCCTGCTACACCTGGCCGAGGGGGCGCAGGACCCTGCCCTGGAGGACTTCAAGCGGGTCGCCCGCATCCTTACCCGCGAGGCTACCGACGACAACGCCACCGAGCACCTGCCCGAGGTGGCCCAGGCGCTCATGCAGTGCGCTCGAATTCTGGACGGCCAGGAGAAGCCGGCCGAGAGCTGGGATTTCTACGAGAAGGCGGCTGCCGTCTTCCAGGCTCTGCTCGAGCGCCTGGACCGTCGCGAAATGCTGGGCGAGCTGGTGCGTTGCCAGCTGGCCCAGGCCCGCCTGGCCGAAACCCGGCGTCAGGTAGACTCGGCCGCCGAGGTGCTGACCAGCTCGCTCAAGCTGGCTCGAGAGTATGACTGCGGGCCCGATCTGGCCCTGGAGCTGCTGGAGGGGACCCTGGAAGGCATCCAGGCCGGGCCCTCGGCCAGAGTGCTGACGGCGCTGCTCGACCATCTGGTAGCCCTTTGGGAAGCCCTGGTGGTGCGTCCGGGCGGGGCCGACTGGCCTCCGGCCACCCAGCCTTTGCTGGGCGTGGCCAGCGCGCTCAAGGGCAAGGCCCTGGCTCCTCACCGCACGATGCTGGTGGCCCTGGCCTGCGCCAGCGCCCAGCGAGAGACCAACCCCGAGGCCTCCTGCAACCTGGCCGGCATCGTGCAGTGCGTGCGGGTGCTCGAGGAGGGCTAACCTGTTGAGAATTCATCGCACCACAAGATATTGTAGGCGGCCGGACTTCTATCTAGCTCTTCCAGGTCAGTCCAACGTGGGGATGTTCTGCAAGAGAGCCGGCATATCCAGCACCACGCCCGGGAATTCGCTCGGCTCGTGGTGGTCCTGCTCGCCCAGGGAGTGCTCGAGGCGATAGCATCCCTCCGCCAGTCGGTACAGCTCCAGGGTGCGGGCAAAGGGGTCGAGAATCCAGTAGTGCTCGACCCCGCAACCGGCGTACTTATTCAGCTTCAGGGTGCGATCCCGCCCGGCGGTGGAGGGGGACAGGATCTCGACGAGGAGGAGCGGGACACCCTCGATGGCCCGACGGGTGATCATCGAGGTCTGGTCGGCCCCGATCAGCACCAGATCCGGCTGCACCGGGGTCGTGCCCGGCATCAGGACATCCAGAGGGGCGTGGAGCATCTGGCCCTTGCCGGCACGCTCGAACGGCTCGAAGGCCCGCAGGAGGCGAGTCGAGAGAATCTGATGATAAGGGCTGGGGGCCGGCGTCACGTAGAGTCTCCCGTCGATGACCTCATAACGCTTTCCGTCCTCGGGCAGCTGGCAGTAATCTTCATAAGTCCACTCGCGGTCAAGCTCAAGCGCCATGGGAGTTGAGTTCGACGCTTTCCGGCGGCCGCCCCTCTTGTGGCTGCTCATCTCGCTTTCCAGATCTTTTAAGGGGTTCGGGTTAGATTCCCAACGATGTTGGTGACCAGAGCCCTCCTGACCGCCCCTCTCCGGGCCACGACCCCAGGTGCTCCCGCGCCGGCCAGTCCGGAGGAGCCGGCTGAGCGCGTCACGCTGGGGAATCACTCGGTCGCAAGAGTGGGGATGCCTGCGCTGTCGCCACAGCCTGCGGCCCGCACCTGGCAGGACGAAATCTTCTACATGGTGATGACCGATCGCTTCCACAACGGCGACAAGACCAACGATCAGGGCTCTCAGCCCCAGGACCATCAGCGTTTCCACGGCGGTGACTTTCAGGGCATCATCGACAAGCTCGACTATCTCCAGGACGTGGGCGTCACGACCCTCTGGATCAGTCCGGTGCACCAGCAGAAGCGGGACTTCTTCGGGATGGATGGCTACCACGGCTACTGGCCCACCGACTTCTTCCAGATCGAGCAGAGCTTCGGGGACATGGCCAAGTTGAAAGAGCTGGTGGCCAGAGCCCACGACAAGGGGCTCAAGGTGGTCGTCGACATGGTCTTCAACCACCTTGGCTATGACGCTCCCCTGGCCAAAGACCCCGACAAGCAAGAATGGTTCCACCACGGAGGAAACGCCAGGATCCCCACCCAGAGGGGCTTGGAGCAGGGCGAGTTCTGCGGCCTGCCGGATTTTGCCCAGGAGAACCCCGAGGTGAGCCGCTACCTCATCGACATGGCCAAGTGGCTCATCGACGAGACTGGAATCGACGGGATGCGGCTTGATGCCGTCAGGCACGTGCCGAAGGATTTTTGGAAGCAGTTTTCCAGTGAGATTCATGCCCACACCGGCAACGACTTTCTCTTGCTCGGCGAGATCTACCATCCCAAGCCGAAGGCCACCCAGGTCTACCAGAACGAGGCCGCGCTCGATACGGTCTTCGACTTCCCCCTCAACTTCGCGCTGCGCGATACCATCGGCTACAACGAGGACACGACCTACCTCGACAACCTCAGCTTCTTCATGAGCAACATCCTGACCCACCCGGGCGAGAGCTTCCGCATGGTCCGGGGCAAGGACGACGGGGACATGCGCAGGTTGTCGGATATCTTCGCGCAAGATGGCGTCTATCGCCGCCCCGATCTGCTGGTCACCATGCTCGACAACCACGACAACCGCAAGGACATGGAGTTTGCCGGAAAAAAAGACGTGACCGATCACTTCCGCACCCTGGCCCACCTGCGCCACGACTCCCTGGCGCTCAGGCGCGGCTATCAGAAGGAAGTGCTGGCCGACCGCGAGGTCTACGCTTACGCTCGTCTGCACCCCAAAGACTCGGTGGTGGTGGCCTTGAACAACGCCACCGAGGTCAGCAGGCGCGAGCTGAGGATGCCTTCCGAGGTCAAGGAAGGCACCCGGTTTGAGGACGCGCTCACCGGGCAGGTCGTCACGGTGAAGGACGGCCAGGTGGCGGTGGAGATTCCGGCCCGCCAGGCCGTCGTGCTGCGGGCGTTTCATTGAGGCGACGATGCTGAAATCGGCTGAGCCGAGCCGAGTTCGGCTCCCAGGTGGCCCGCGCTCTCCAGTATTCGTCGTTCCCCTGACGCCCTGCACATCGTCGCTGCTGCGCTTCTGCTTTCTGGTTAGCGCCGTAAGAGCGCCGGGTCCGCGACCCGCCATCCGCGAGCCTGGCGCTGGATGCGACCGGAGCTGATCAGGTCTGTCAGTCGGGCCGACAGCTCGGCCCAGGCTCCGCGGTCGAACAAGACCAGACCGTGGTCGGCGCATTCGAGCAAAGTCATGTGGAGTTGCTCGAGCATGAGCCGGATTTCGCTCGGGTAATACGGGAACGCATCCACGCCGGCCACCAGGGTGGAATAATCGCCGAGTCTGTCCAGGAAGCGCATACAACCGTCCTGGCGCAGACCGATCAAGAGATCGAGGTCGCTGCCTCGACGAGCCTCGCCCCGCGCTGAGGACCCGAAGAGGACCACGAACTCGAGCTCTTCCTCGCGGGCCTTCAAAGCTGCCACCAGGTCAAGGAGACGCTGATGAAGGGGGAGATAGCTGAGCCTGGGCAAAGTCCAAGACAAGGCGGGCGTCCTCCAGAGCGGATTGGGCGTCGGGACGGTCGTACTGTTGGGCCGGGATGCCGCTGGGGTGGGCATCGGGGTAGCGCGTGGGAATGTAGTAGCGGGTCAGGCGTCGACAGGCCTGGCGCAGCTCCGGCGCGACCGGGCGGGGAGCGAGCTCAATGAGCAACTCGAGGAGGTTATGGCCCGACTGTCCCCGTCCGTCGTGGTCGAGGATTGCTTTGAGCGCCTTCTCGGCCGCTTGTTGACAGGTGAAACAGCACCAGGCAAAGCGAGCGCCCTGGAGCAGCCAGTCAGCGGATTGGTATTCCTCCTCGGCCTGGCCCAGCCAGTCGCTCCATCGCAGCATTCTACGGCCTTTCCTCGTATGCAAAGAACTCCCTTCGCAGTGTGATCAAGATCACCGATCCCCCCGTTGACTCGTTACTGAGCGCTTCTCCGATCGAGCTTATGCTTGGGCCAGGAGGTGAGCCAAATGAGATGCAAGCGACGCGGATACGGTTTGATGGAGTCGGTCATCAGTCTCTCCATCGCCAGCATGCTGGTCACGGCCCTCACCACGGTGGTGCCGGGGGCTCTGCTGGCCAACCTCAAGGCGCGGGACTCCTACCGCGCGGCAGCGCTCGCCCAGAGCCTGCTCGAGCAGCGTCAGGGCGTGCCCTTCTCCGAGCTGAGAGGCTCGATGCAGCTGAGAGAGACGGTGGACGGCCACCAGTTCCAGGCTCGGGTCGAAGTCGTGCCGATCGAAGGCTACGATGTCAGCCTGCTCAAGACTGTTCGAGTCGAGCTGCAATGGCGTGAGATGGGGCGGCAGCGCCGGCTGTCCCGGGAAGTCCGGGTGGCCAACGATGAAACGTAACGCGTTCTCGTTGCCCGAGCTTCTGGTCGCCCTCGGACTTGCCGGCCTCGTGCTCAGCATCCTGACCGCTCTGGTGATCTGGGGGATGCGCGTCTACGCCGTCCAGTCGGTGGAGAATCAACGCTTCCAACTCGGGAGCCTGGTCATGAAGCGCCTGCGGACCGACCTGCGCAGAAGCTGCGCCGAGGGCGTCAGCGTCGGGCAGGCAAGCATCGCCATCCATCGCCTGAAAGACCTCACCAGCTCCGGCCAGCAGGTCTGGGACGACTCGCTGGTCGTGTACACGTTCGCCAACGCTCGCGTCACCCGCAGCACCATCCGATCGGTCAGCACGAACCGGCCTGTGCGGCTGACCCCCGAGCAACTGCGGGTGCTCTCTCCCTGCGAGCCCGTTTCCTTGATGGACCAGGTGTCCTCTTTCAGCCCCCGCCTCGAGGGCCGTACCCTCAGCCTCGACCTGACCACCGACTACCGAGTCCCACACCGCGCGCAGGCGGGACGCCAGCAATTGCAGACCAGCATCCATCTGCGAGTGAGCCCATGAAAGCGCTGTTGCTGGTGCTCTTGCTGGCGGGATTGGCTGTGGCCGAGTCCAGGGAGGTGACCGTGCGCACGTTTCCACCCCACGTGTCTGTCTACCGCAGCGCTGACGCTCCCGGAGGTTTGGCCCTGGTGGGCACCAGCGACCGACCAGTGCTGCTCGAGCGCGAATGGTTCCTCGATTCGCAGGGTCGCCTCGGCAACCTGAGCCTTGTCGTGCGCTCTCCCGGCTATCGCGACCAGACTCTGGTGGTGAGCTGGGAGCAGCTGGCTTCGGGGCTCGAGTGCAGGTTGACCCCGACTTCGTGGTGGGTCGGCCTGCGCGATCGGGTGCGGGTCCATCCTCAGCTGCTCTGGCCTGGTCTTATCCCCCTGGCCGCCGCGGCCGGCCTGCGCTGGCTCGCAGTCGAGGCCCGTCGCCGCGCTCAAGCGGCCACCTCCGAGCTCAACGCTCTGCAGAACCTGCAGGCCGGGCTCCAGGCCGACGCGGGAGATCCTTACCTGGGGAAAAAGTTCGGTCCGTTCGTGCTCACCCGCCGTCTGGGAGTGGGCGGAATGGGCTGCGTTTACCGGGCCTCGGGCCCCGATGGCGAGGTGGCTCTCAAGGTCATCCGCCCCGAGCTCAGCGACCAGGGCGAGTTCCGCGACCGCTTCTGGCGCGAGATCCGCCTGGCCGGCAAGCTCAACCATCGCGGCATCGTCAAGGTCTACTGCTGCGATCAGCAAGAGGGGCTGCTCTACTACGCCATGGAGCTCATCTCAGGCCGCGACCTCAGCGAGCTCATCCCGCCCGGCGGTCTTGAGGTCAACGCCGCCCTGGCGCTCTTTCTTCCCGCCCTGGAGGCCCTCGAGCAGGCTCACAAAGCCGATATCGTCCACCGCGACCTGAAGCCCTCCAACATCCTGGTAGAGGATTGCGGTCGGGTCGTGTTGATGGACTTCGGCCTGGCCAAGTCGCCCGACTCCCCTCCTCTGACCGCCACCGGAGCCGCCCTGGGTACACCCGCTTACATGGCACCCGAGCAGATCATGGGCCGCCTCGACAAGCGCTCGGATCAGTACGCCATGGGGATCGTGCTCTACGAGCTGCTGTGCGGCCGCCGCCCCTTCCTCGAGAACGACCTCTCGGTCATCTGGAAGCACGTGTCCGAGGAGGTGCCGGCCCCCCGGTCCTTCCGGGCCGACCTGCCCGCCGAGCTCGAGTCCGTGGTGCTGCGGATGCTGGCCAAGGACCCCGAGCAGAGGTTCCCCGACCTTCAAGATGTTCGAATCGCCCTCACCTCGCTCGATAGGAGCTCTCTCAGGCAGCCGGTGGTCGATCTTCCAGCCGGCGAAGTCTGGCGTCCCTATCCACCAGGAAGGCCCGAATGACGTCAAAGCCCTCCGTCAGGCCGCCCTGAAGGTCAACAACAACAGCTTTCTGGGTTTCCCCAATGGCGCTGCGCGCTTCGTCGAGGTGCTCGTTGACCTGGCCCAGGCGCCTGGCCACCAGCTCGAATCCGAGCGAGGTCTGGCGCTGGACTGCATCCAGCTTGCGATTCAGCTCCTCAACAGTGATTGCGGTTCTTGGTTCTTCGACAGAAACCTCATCCGATCCTCAGCTCCCAGAGGTCCGATCGACGGCGCCCAAACCGTCAAGCATCTCTGGCTTCTTCCCTCACCTCGGCCCAGAGCTGCGCGAGCTCAGAGCATACCCTGACCGCCTCGGCCATATCCTGCACGCTGACCCACTCGAGGGGGCCGTGGAAGTTCTGCATGCCGGTGAACAGGTTGGGCGTGGGCAGCCCCCGTGCGGTCAGAATCGAGCCGTCGGTTCCCCCGCGCAGCACCGTAAAGTCGGGCTCGATGCCACAGCGCCGATAGGCCTCGGCAGCCAGGTCCACGGGCCGCATGTCCTGCTCGAGACGATAGCGCATGTTGCGGTATTGCTCGATCACCTTGACGTTGATCTGGCAGCGCGGCTCGCTGGCTGCCACGGTGTCGCACACCTGCCGGAGCAACCGGCAGTGCGCTTCCAGCCCCTCGAGCTCAAAGTCGCGCACGATGAAAGTGAGAGTGGCCTGGTGGGCAGTGCCCTTCAGCTCATTGGCGTGGAGAAAGCCCTGGCGCCCATCGGTGGTCTCGGGAGTGCGCTGGGCCTGCGGCAAAGTCTGCAAAATCCTGGCCGCCAGGTGCAGGGCATTCACCAGCTTGTCTTTAGCGTATCCCGGATGAATGGAGACTCCGGTGATCTCGACCACGGCCCGGTTGGCCGAGAAAGTCTCATAGCAAAGCTCGCCCACCTGGCCCCCGTCCAGGGTATAGGCGACCTCGGCGCCCAGGGTCTCCAGGGGAAGCTTGCCGGCACCTCGCCCGATCTCCTCATCGGGGGTGAAGCACAGTCGCACCTCCCCGTGGGGAATCTCGGGGTGAGTCAGCAGATGCCTGGCCAGGGTCATCAAGATGGCCACTCCGGCTTTGTCGTCGGCTCCGAGCAGGGTATCCCCGCTGGCGGTAACCAGGTCGTGGCCCTTGCATCTGGCGAGATAGGGAGAATCCTCGGCCTTCAAGACCATGGACGGGTCGGCGGGCAGAACGATGGGGGCTCCGTCCCACTTGCGGTGGACCAGCGGCTTGACTCCAGTGGCTTTATACTGGGTGGTCGTGTCTACATGGGCCAGCAGGGCCACCACCGGGGCGGGATGGCTGCCCGGAAGACTGGCCATCAGGTAGCCCTGCTCGGTCAGCTCGATTCGCTGCGCGCCCATCTCCTGCAGCTCGCTTTGCAGCAGCCGCAGGAGATCCCACTGGCAGGCACTGCTGGGGATCTGCGTGTCGGGGGCGGTGGAGTCGCTGGGGGTATCGATGGCGCAGTAACGCACCAGACGTTGCTCGAGCTCTTCAATCATGCGCGCCAGCTTTGCCGGGCCTGACAGAAAGCCCTTTCTTCCCCGCCTCTGCGAGCAACAACCTGTTCCTCGGAGCCAGTCGCAACGACACTACCTGTCACCCGCACCGGCTAACCTGGACGCATGAGCGTTCGAAAGGAAGCCCTCGTGACGCAACGAAATTCAAGCTTACTTGAAGGGATTTCCCGCGAGGAGGTGGGCTTCATGGCCCGCATTTATGCCGGCGAGTGGGCACCGGAGTATGGCTCCCCCATGCAGATCGAAGACGACGTCCAGGGCGAAGCCGTGCTCTTCGAGCACGAGACGCTGCAGGCCGTCCCCTGCCCCGAGCCGCCGCTGCGTCCCCGGCTGGCCTTCGTGGATGGCGTGCGGCACGTGGAGGCCAGCCTCTGGTATGCCGACGACCCGAGCTCCGAGCCCATCCCCGGTCTGGCCGGGGTGGTGGCGGCCGGAGCCGTCACGCCCGACTGCGCCGGCAGGCTGAGCGTCTCCGAGGTGGTGGTCAGGCGCCTGGCCATCTTCGGGGGCGGGCGCAGCGCCAGCCTGCCCGAGCAGCCCGGCGGCTGGAGCTGGGTGGCCCTGGCCACCGAGAGCACCACTCTGGATGCGCCTCAGCTCGAGCTGCAGAGGCGCATGCGCGAGCAAGAGATGCTGCTGGCCGAGCGGCTGGCCGGGGCAGGCCACATCGTGGTGCTGGACGGCCCGCTCAGCCAGGTGCGCGGGCTGGCCCATCCCGTGGTGGGCTATGTCAAGACCCACCACCGCCGACTGCTGCCTTCCGAGGACCACGACCTGGTCTCCACCCTGCGCGGGGGCGAGCGCTCCAGCCTGTTCACCGTAAGCCAGCGGCACTCTTGCTACTTCCGCCTGCTCGACCCCGGGCCCGATCGCCATCCCTGGTACGGCATCGTGCGCCTGGAGGTGCCCGGCGACCTGGGCCGCGAAGAGTCCCGCTCGCTGGTGCAGGCCACCTGCGGGGTGTTGCCTCGCTATGCCGGGGTGGCCCACGTCGATCCACGGGCGCCCCAGAACCTGCAACCGGTGGCTGCTCTCGAGCGCGAGCTTCGTCGTCGCTGCGGCGATCGAGCGCTGGGCTTGCGAGCGGCCCGGGCGGCCGTACGTCAACTGGTGGAGGTGCGCTGAGATGAGCCGAGTCGGCCTGGTCGACGGGGTAACCGAGGGAACCACCAGCACCTTCCGGGTGGTGCTCGACGATGATCAGTACCTGCAGCTCGACGAGATCGTAGCCACCCGCCAGCTTTTGCCCGACGGGCAAGAGCACTTTACCTACGGCATCGTGATCGAGGTATACAGCAAGATCGAGGGCGCCTCCTTTGCTACCGACACCGCCCGCATCGCCAGTGATCACACCATGCCGGGGCACGCGATCCGCACCGCCGAGGTGCGCGTGCTGCGCACCATGCCCGAGATCTGGGTGCCGCCCGCCCCCGGGGCGGCCGTGGAGCGGGCCACTGGCAAGCATCGCGAGCAGGCTCTCTATCTCGACCAGATGGCCCGGGCCCTGCCGCTGGCTCTGGATAACACCGGCCAGATGGTGCACCTCGACTACGACTTCCTGGACGGCACCAAGGGCGGCCACGTCTCCATCTCGGGCGTGTCCGGCGTGGCCACCAAGACCTCCTTTGCCCTGCACCTTCTCTACATGCTGCTCGAAACCAACCAGGGAAAGTCGATGCTGGGCGTGCACGCGGCCAACACGCGGGCCCTGATCTTCAACGTCAAGGGCGAGGACCTGCTCCACTTCGACCGTTCCTCCTCGGCCTACGAGAAGCGCTGCCAGGCCGACCCGCTCCTGAGCGAGCAGTGGCACAGGCTGGGGGTGAGCCAGCCCGGGCCGTTCAGCTCGGTGCGCTTTTTTGCCCCGCTCTCGCGCTTTGCCGAGGAGGGAGGCTCGGTGGCCACCGACGTGCAGTCGCGCCCTTCCACCGAGATCACGCCTTACGGCTGGACGCCGCTCGAGTTCATTCGCCAGGGCTTGATGCGCTTCTGCTTCTCCGACGTCGATGACGCCCGCAACCAGCTCAGCTTCGTGGAGCAACGCGTGCGGGTGCAGCTCGCCCGCTGGGCCCACCCGGTGGAGAGCCTGCCCGGGGCGGCCGTGCTCATCCCTCCTGGCGAAGGGATGAGCTACAACCTGGAAAAGCTGAGCCAGGAGAAGCGGGCGGCCCGCTCTCCCGGAGACGGCTTCGTGGTGGAGAGCTTCCGCGACCTGGTCGACTTTCTCAGCGAGCGCCTGGAAGATCCCGATCGGGCCCGGGAGTGGACCGGGGGCACTCAGGCCGGCACCGTCAATGCCTTCCTGCGCCGCCTGCAGGCCATGGCCCCGCGCTTTGGCCACCTCATCACCCACCGGGTGCAGTCGCTGACCCTTGAGGGAGGGGGGGGCCGCGCGAGAACGTGGTGGTGGTCGACATCAACAGCCTGCACGAAGACGGGCAGCGCTTCGTGGTGGGCTCGCTCCTGAGTCGCGTTTTCGAGGCGAAGGAGCGCGGCCAGCGCTTCCCGCTGCACTTCGTGGTGCTTGACGAGCTGAATAAGTACGCCCCTCGCCAGGGAAGCAGCCCGCTCAAGGAGGTTCTGGTCGACATCGCCGCCCGGGGCCGCTCGCTGGGCGTAATCCTGATCGGGGCCCAGCAGTCGGCCTCCCAGGTCGAGCCGGCCGTGACCCGCAACGCCGCCATCCGGGTGGTGGGACGATTGGATGGGGCCGAGGCCACCTCGGACGATTATCGCTTTCTCAGCGCCGAGGTGCGCGAGCGAGCCACCCGATTGCTGCCTGGAGCCATGGTGCTGGCCCAGCCCATGATCCCCGCGCCCATCCCGTTCCGATTCCCGTTCCCGAACTACGCCACCCGGGCCGACGAGAAACCCGAGGTGAAGCCAGAGGAGGTGGAAGATCTCTTTGTGTTTCGCTGAGCTGAGTCCCTGCGGCCCGAGCTTCTCTTAGCGGAAGATCAACCACTGCTCGCCGGGCTGGCCGGGAGTGGTATCGATGAAAACCTGGCAGCGCTCAGCACCCCTGACGTAGTCGAGCTCGACCAGGCCGTTCTCGGCCGGGGCGTGCAAGACTTCGTGGGTGGTCTGGCCGCAGTTGGTCTGACCCTCGATGTGGTGAATGAGCTGGTTGCCTTCGGCCCGCACCTGGTCGGGATGGTTGCGATAAAACCGCTCCAGCGCTTCCTCGCGACGAGGGTTGCGGCCGAGCAGGCAGCCCACCGGGTCGGCCGCTTCCAGGCGGCACAGCTCGCTGCGGTCGACCATCAACCCGCTGAAGCTCGCCTCGCTGAGTCCTTCACTCAAGAAGTCGGTCTGGTTCACCAGCGCCTTCAACTGCTCGGGCGAGCGGTTGGTGCGGCTGGCGGCGAACTCAATCAGGCGCGTGCTTACGTTCATCTTGGGGTCACTATAGAACCCCTGCCTGAAAAAAAACTACTCCGAAAGGCTCCAACCCGTGCGCATCTTCCACACCTCTGACTGGCACCTGGGCCGGCTCACCTACGGTCAGTCGCGCCGCCCCGACCAGATTGCCGCTTTCGAGCAGGTCCTGGAGGTTGCGCGCGACTTCAAGCCTCACCTGGTGCTTCACTCCGGAGACCTGTTCGATGCCTCGCGCCCCGGCGTGGAGGAGATGAGCCTGGCTCATTGCATGCTCCGCCGTCTCGGCGAGCTGGCCCCGGTGGTGGTGGTGGCCGGCAACCACGACTCGGGAGCCCTGTTCGAGCTGTTCGAGGCCCTGCTCGGCGGCGGGCGCCTGCACTTCGTACCCACGATCCGGGCCCCGAAAAGCGGGGGGATCCTGGAGTTCCCGGGCGCCGGCTCGGAGCTGGCCCGGGTGGTCACCATGCCCTTCCTGCACGCTAACAGGGTCGTGGACGCGCTGGAGGTGAAGGCCGAGTGCCGCACCATGAGCTATGCCGACCGCGTGGCCGCCATCCAGGCCGCTTACGCCAGCGAGCTGGAGCGGAGCTATGATCCCGCGCGCACCATCCACCTGCTGGTGGCCCACCTGCACGTGGATGGGGCCACCTGGTCGAAGAGTGAGCGAGCGCTGCACGTCTCGGCCCACTATGCCTCTCGGGCCAGCTCGCTGCCGCCCGTCAGCTACGCAGCCTTCGGCCACATTCACAAGCCCCAGGCCCTGCCCGGCAACCTGCCCGGACGCTACGCCGGCTCGCTCATCCAGCTCGACTTCGGCGAGGAGGGCGAGACCAAAGAGGTGGTTCTGATCGAGGCTGAGCCGGCCCGCGCCGCCCGCATCAAGACCGTGCCCGTCACCGCCGGCCGAGCCCTGTGCACCCTGGAAGGCACCGTGGAAGAGCTGGAGCGAAAATCCGAGAGCATCGACCAGGAGCTGCTGCGCCTGGTCGTCCACACCCCCCAACCCACCCCGGGCCTGCCCGAGTGGGCCGCCCGCGTCTTCCCCCGGGCCACCTTGCTGGAGGTGGGCGAGCGCAGCCTGGCCACCCGACTCGAGCTGGTGGGCGAGGACCGTCACGGCGAGACGTTCGAGGATCTGCAGCAGGCCTTTCGCGCCTACCTGGCCGACCACGCCCCCGACGACCTGGATGGGGATCAGCTGCTGAGCCTGTTCGCCGAGCTGGCTGACGCGGAAGAGGTGACCCCCCGTCCCGAGCTGGTGGCCCTGCAGGAGGTGACCGCGTGAGGCCACTCAAGCTCACCCTGGAGAATCTGCGCTCTTATCGTGCCCGCCAGGAGATCTCGTTTGAGGACCTGGGTCTGTTCGCCATCACCGGTTCGACGGGTGCGGGCAAGTCCTCGCTGCTGGAGGCCCTGGTCTATGCCCTCTACGGCTCGTGCACCTTCGATGGGCGCAGCGTCAAGGCCTTGATCTCGGACGGGCCGGGCGACCCGACCATGACCGTGAGCCTGGAGTTCGAGGCGCGTGGGCAGCGCTGGCGGGTGGACCGCTCATGCTCGGAAAAGGGCAGAAACCCGGTCCACTGCCTGCGTCGCCTGGACGGCGAGGGAGCTTTTGACGGCCAGGCCGACGTCGACCGCCAGATCCGCGATCTGGTCGGCCTGGACATGAGCCAGTTCCTCAAGACCGTGGTGCTGCCCCAGGGACGTTTCCAGCAGCTCTTGACGGCCGGAGAGAAGGACCGCTCGGACGTGCTCAAGAGCCTGCTGGGCCTGGACGACCTGAGCCGGGTGGCTGAGACCGTGCAGGCTCGCTCGCGCAAGCTATCCGACCTTTTGATCCGGGCCCGCACCCAGCGCGAGGCGCTGGGCCCCGATCCGGCCGCCACCGTGGCAGGGGCCCGTGAAGCCCTGGAAGCTGCCCGTCAGCAGGAAGCCGCGTCGAACGAGCAGCTGGAGAGTTGTCGAGAGGTGGTCGCGGCCCTGGCCTTGCGCCAGACCGAGCTGCAGGGCGTCCACGGGCGCATCCAGCGAGCCGAGCAGCTGGCTCAGAGCTTTGAGGACGACCTGACCGCCCTGGATCAACTGGAGCAGGAGCTGGTCCGCGAGCGGCAGGAAGCCGAGCAAGCTCTGCTGGAGAGCGAGACTGAGCGAGCCCGCCTGCAAGACGTCAAGACCGCACGGGAGAGCTCGGGGCGCACCCGCGCCAGGATCAACCAGTGGCTGGCCAGCGCCAGGCTGCTTTCCGAGCTCAAGCCTCAACTCGAGCGCGGCCAGCAAGAGTTGGAGCAGCGTCGCCAGGAGCAGCTCCGAAGCCAGGCTGACCTGGACGAGTTGCAGCTTCGATCGGCCGAGCAGCCGGAGCGTCGCGAGCAACTGGTGGAGGCAGGTCAGAAAGCGCGCCTGGCGCTCGATCAGGCCCGGGAGCAGGCCGAGCAGGCTTCCCTCTGGCTGGAGCGTTGGCGCCAGGCCGGCGGGAGGCTGGATGAGCTGGGACGCAAGCTCGAGAGCGAGCGCCGGACCCTGAACGACGAGTGCGGCCTGCTTTCTTCGATGGAGGCCTCCCATCGCAAGGCCCAGGACGAGCTGGCCGCCAGCCGGGCCACCCGGGCCCGGCTCGAGCAAGAGCAGGCTGTGGCCGCGCTGGCCGCTCACTGCAAACCCGAGGACCCCTGTCCGGTCTGCGCCCGCCCCCTGCCCGAGGGCTTCCAGGCGCCGCGCGGGGAGGGGTTGGAAGAGGCCATCGCCGCCGTGGCTGCCTGCGAGTCTCGCCAGCAGGTGGCCTTCCAGACCTGGCAGGGAGCGGTGGCGAGAAGCCAGGCCCTGTCCACCCAGGTGGCCCGGCGCGAAGCCGAGGAGCTGCAGGCGCGTCAGCAGGTGGAGGAGCTGACCGCAAGGGGTCGCGAGCTCCTGGGCGGCGAGACCGACTTCGAGCAGTTCGACGAATGTCTGCTGGCCGGGCCGCGCCAACGGCGCGAGCTGGCCGAGGCCGCCTACGAGGCCTGCCGGGCCGAGTATACGGCCTTCGACGGCGAGTGCAAGAAGCTCGAGGCCACCATCGCCGAACGCCAGAAGGCCTTGAGCGCTCTGAGCGTCGAGCTGACCCGTCGAGCAGAAGAGCTGGCTGAGCTGACCCGACGCTGCGCCGGGGCCGAGTCGGACCTGGGAGAGCAACAGGCGGCCGAGATCGAGCGCGAGCTGGTCGAGCTGGAGAAGCTCGAGGGGCAACTGGGCGCTGCGCTGGCCGAGGCCCACCGCCTGGCCCAGAGCCAGAATCAGTTGCACCACCGAACTCAGGTCGAGCTCGAGCAGCCCAGGCGGGCTCTGGAGAACGCCATGAACGAGCAACGCGTCCAGCTGGCCGGGCTGGGAGTGACGGTAGAAGTGGCTTCAGAGCCGCTCGAGACGGCTCGACGCCAGGAAGCGGCCCGACTGGCAGCGCTGGAGCGCTGGCGCGACGAGGAGCAGCAGGGCGCGGCCCGACTGCAGAGCGAGCGGGGCGTTCTGCAGCAGCGCCTGACCGAGCTTGGAGCGGCCAGCATGGACGAGCTGGAGAAACGCGGGCGGGAAGGCGAGACCGGGCGGGTGCTGGCCGAGCGAGCGCTCGCCGAGGCGCTCGACAAAGAGCAACGGGCCGCCACCCTCGATCAGGCCCTGCTGCCGGCTGAGCGGCTGGCGCGCAATCTCGACTTCATCCAGCAAACGCTGGGCAATCGCAAGCATAAGAAGCACCCGCCCTTCTCGCAGTGGCTCCAGGAGCGCCGCCAGCAAGAGCTGCTCGAGCTGGCCAGCACGCGCCTCTTGGAGATGACCGGCCAGCAATTCGGCTTCAGCCCCAGGTTCGAGATCGTGGACCGCGGCACCGGGCAGGCCCGCAAGCCTGAGACGCTCTCGGGCGGGGAGACCTTCCTGGCCAGTCTGTCGCTGGCGCTGGCCCTGTCCGAGCTGGTGGGCCGCAAGGGCGGGCGCCTGGAGGCCTTCTTCCTGGACGAGGGATTCGGCAGCCTCAGCCCGGAGTGCCTCGACCGGGCCCTGGATGCGCTCGAGAACCTGGCCGGCAGCGGTCGGCTGATCGGGGTGATCAGCCACGTGGGAGCGGTGGCCGAGCGGCTGGAGCGCATCCTGCGAGTCAGCCGCACCCCGCAGGGCAGCGTGGTGGAGGAAGTCAGCGGCTCGGCTCGAGACGAAGCCGCCCGCAGCGACCTCGACCCGGCCCGACTGGCCGCCCTGTCAGCCGGGTAGCCCGGGGATCACGGCCACGCCATCGGGGTCGGCCACGAGGTACTGTCCAGGCTCAAAGCGCACTCCGGCAAAGCGCACCATCTGGTCGCACTCACCCCGGTCGCGCTTGACGCTCTTCCTGGGATTGGTGGCCAGGGCCTTGACGCCCAGCTCCAACCGGGAGAGGGCGGTGGCGTCGCGCACGCAGCCATAGATCAGCAGGCCGGCCCAGCCGTTCTTGACGGCCAGCTCGCCGAGCTGATCGCCGAGCAAGGCGCAGCGAAGCGAGCCGCCGCCGTCCACCACCAGCACCGCTCCCTGCCCGGGTTGCTCCAGTGCCCGGCGCACGAACGAGTTGTCCTCGTGGACCTTGACGGTGCGGACCGGGCCTTCGAAGGCCAGCCGGCCTCCATAGTCGCGAAAAACGGGCTCGGCCACCTGCAGGCCGGGCGGATCCTGATCGCAAAGGTCGGCGCAGGAAGGCATCAGCCCGGCTTCGGGCCGAGAGCAGGTCTCCCTCTCAGCGCTTGAGGGCCAGATCGAGCCAGAGCAGCAAGGCCGAGAGCAAGCCCGGGCAAAATCGACTTCCTCCCGAGGGTCGGCCCCGTCGAGCACGAGGTGGGCCGGGAAGAGTGAGCGCCCGTAGCTCAGGGCATAAAGCTCCAAGCTCAGCCCAGCAAGCCCTCCAGGCTCTGCAACACATCTTTCTCATCCGGCCGGATCAGGGCCAGAATGGCGTGGTGATGGACCACCAGGTAGGATTTGCCCAGGTAGGTAAACTCGAAGGCCTCTTTGCGCAAAAAGTAAGCCAGGTCGCCCGGCTCGGCCTGCATGGGCAGAAACCGGATCGACTCCCTGGGCTGGGTCCAGGGCTCCTCGGAATACCGGGGATTGGGCATCAAATAGCCCGGGCCGACCTGAATCACACGCCCCGTCTGAACTCGTTCCCGGTCGGTGGCGGTGGCGGGCAGAATCAGGCCCGACTGGGTGGTCTGCTCGCCCTCGAGGGGCTGGATCAAGACCCTGTCACCCACCAGGATGAGCTCGCCCACTACTCCTCGGCCGCTTTCTCGAGGGCGGTAGCGACCGCTCGATACCAGCCGAAAGCGTGGACAGCAATCCTCATGGCGGGCACTTTGCCCGCCACGCCGCCAAGTCCTTTGAGAGGAAGGCTCAGTCGATCCCGCGCCTTGACCGGTTCAGAAATGAACGCGCGCGAGGGCAGACAATTTTTGAAGCGTTCAACGCGCACTGAGTCGGCGTGAGACGAAGGCTCAGTAGCTCTGCTGCCGCTGCCACCAGGGAGTGCAGTTTGGGGTATCGGCCTCGACCGGCGCCTGAGCGTGGGCTGCCAGATCCACTCGATTCTGCAGCTCGTTGCCCGGATGGAACACCAGCTGGCCATTGTTGCTCATCACCGTGCCATAGACGCTGTGCCCATTGGCCTGAAAGTCATTGAAGCTCTCTCTGGCCGTCAGGGCGCCGAGCAGGGCACCGCCGGCGGCGCAGACTGCCACCGGGGCGGCCAGGGCCACGCCCTGGAACATCCCGTAGAAGCCAGCCGTCATGATCGAAGCGATGGTGCCGAGGACGTTGATCCCGACCACGCCCACGACCCCCAGAATAGCCCCCCCGATGGCTCCCGAGAGAGCCTGCTCTTTGACGAAGTCTTTGAGCGTGCGCTCAGAATCGGCGGTTGTCTTGTAATGATAGACGGCCTCCGCACCCTGGTCGCCCACCTGCAGCTGGCTGAGCATGGAGGAGGTGGAGTCGAACGTCTGCTCGCCCACCTGCCACCATTCGGTGGCTGGACGGGTGGGGGAGCAGGACTGCTCGGCACTGGCCCGAGCTCGGGAATAGACTTGGGGCAAAGCGTTAGCTGCGCTGATGTTCACGGAAAAACCCTCCTGGATGCGTTCTTTCTCTGTCGGGGAAGAAGCTAAATTAAAGTGCAAGGCCTCTGGTCTTGCACTTTACAACGCGCAGGAACGCAGTTCCGGCGCGTTCGTCAGATCGTGCTCATGGGCAAGACCAAAGTGCGAGCACATTAGCCGGTTCGACAGGAAATCTGCTTGCCGACTTGTAAACCTGTGGTCCGCATGGGTAAACCTTTCGCCCGCATGATGGCCCTGACCGCCCTGGATGCCTTCCTGGCCAGCGCCGAGCCGCGTCGCTCGGGCTTTGCCCGCGAGCTGCTCCAGAAGCTCGGCTCGGAGCTGCCCGCGGATCTGCCGCTGGAACAGCTCGAGCCGGCCCTGGACCGCTTCGTTCTGCGCCATCCTCAGCCTCGCGCGCGTCTGGTCTGCCAGCGCCTGCTGAACTGGGTGCGGCGGCAGAGGCAGCCCCGGTTTCTTCCCCGACTGTGCTCGCGACCCGAGTGGTCGAGGCTGCGTCAGAGGCCTACGGTCATCCGCCGCGGCCCCGACCCGCTGTCGAGATAACCCAGGATGTTGCTGGTGTAGAGCGAGTTGACCAGGGCCACGCGGCTGCGCACAGCGGCATATCGCTGGCTGGACCGGATCTCACCTCCGTGGAACTCGAAGAACATCTGTACCGGGAAGGTTTCCCACAGGTTCTCGCTCCGCTCATAGAGGCTCAAGACGCGCTCGACGGTCGAGTCCAGCGGACCGTGCATCAAAGCCAGGGCCAGCACCGCCTGGCGACGCAGCACCACGTCCTTCTCGAGCGTCATCTTGTCGGCGACAAAGCTCTGCAGGCGCTGACGCAAGGCCGGATCGAGGCCCGGATGCGAGCCCACCGCCCCCAGGAAGGCCAGGGCTTCCTTGCGGGGCAGACTCGAGTAGCTCCGCATCACGCTGTCGCAGGTCCGCCCCAGAGCGGCCGAGGGCACCCCCAGCGCGGTGAATATCGACGCTCGCTGGGACGGCTCGATCCAGGCCATGTTGCGATCGTCGATGCCGCGATAGACCATCTCGCGCTGATTGGAAGGATCCATGACCTTCAGAATGCCACCCTGGTTGCCCACCCGCAGCCGCTTGAGATCACGGCTGGCCTCGAAGGTGAAGGCCCCGGTCCACTCCTCCCCGATCGGCCCGCCGAGCGGCTCCGGGGCAGGTGTCAGGGCGGTTTCCACCCAGACCCGGGAGGCCAGACCGTCATAGCCAACGCGCGCCCCCAGCGCTTCGGCCACGAAACGGAGCGGCACCAGGGTGCGCCCGGAGACTACCCGGGCCGGCTCGTCCAGCCGAACCTCGCGGTCGTTGACCCGGGCCCGGTCGCTGCCGAGCTCGACCTCCACCCGGTCCGGGCCGCGTTTGGCGATGATCCGCTGGCCCTGCAGGTCCAGGGTGGCTCCCAGCGCCTCGAACAGGGGTCGCATCGGCACCAGCACTCGCTGTCCGCTGCGTATCGGTCGGGCCTCAGCCAGAGCTCGGCCGTCCACTTCCACCGTGATCGGCTGGGCCAGTGCCCGGCCCCCCAGCACCATCAACAAGATGATCCACCAGCGAGTCAAGTCGAAAAGTCCTCCATCCACCAGGGTTCGACGGGTAGAACCGCCAAGTCTGGCTCGGGTTGCTATGACCTTCCTTGAAAACCCCGAGCTGAGAGAGCCCCAGGCGCGGCGCGCCTTTCTCGAGCGCCTGAAGCGACTGCTCCTCACCGGAGCGGCAGGTTTTGCCTTCTTCGGGCTGCGCAACTTCTGGCTGGGTTACCCCATCACTTCCTCCATCAACGCCGCCGGGGCGCTGGTCATGCTGATCTGGCTGGCCCTGGCCGTTCGAGTCCGCTCATCGCGCGCTCTCCTGTTGACGGTGCACGGTGCTCTGCTCAGCGCAGCCGTCACCCTGGCCCTGGGCGGAGCCTTCTCGGGCCAGTCACTCTCGGTGACCAGCTGGTTCGTGGCCGCAGCCGTGCCGCTTTTCGCCTGCTTCCAACTGGGCATCCGGGCTGCCATCGTCTGGTCCGGGCTGGCCCTGATGCTCATCTTTTTGATCCATCTCGGAGGCGTGCTCTGGCCGGTGCGCCCCGAGTTCATTCCCACGCGCTGGGAGGTGTATTCCAGCCAGCTGGTTCTGCTGCTTTTGGTGCTGGTAGTGGTACATCTGGGCACTCTGAGCCAGCGTCTTGTCCCCAGGCGAGATCTTGTCATAGGGGAGAGGGCTGGCCGTTCTCTCTGCTGAGTAGTCTGCTTTCTGTGCCAGCCTGACCTCCTTCTGCAGCCTGCACCAGCAGACTGCAGCCACAATCAGAGCAGAGATCCCAGCCACTGTGCACACCACGATCAGCCCAAGCACCACGTCATCATTCGAAGGGATGGGGGATGCCTCCACAGGATACTTCGTTGCTGCAGTGCTGGTAGAGGTGGAGAGGGTGGCAGCTGCCTTGCTGCCAGCTGGGCCCCTCCGCAGAAGCTCCTCTCTCAACCTGCTGGGCACTCGCTGTCTCCCAGTGGTGGCTGGGGTGGTCCTGGGCTTGCCATCCTGTAGTGCGTGGGGGCGAGTAGCGTCCTGCCTGGCCAGCACGTCTGCCAGAAGATCAATTTCTTCCTCTAAGCTGGGAACAGACGTCCTCCCGCTGAGTGAGAGCTTCTTCTGGACACATCGTCCCTTGTCA
>QWHO01000579.1 GCA_021404945.1 bacterium CPR1 | reverse complement strand
ACCGATATCAAGATCATCGCTATCGACGCGATCAGGGAGGGTGTTCAGGCGGTCGCCGACGGCAGGATCAACTGCGTCGTCGAGTGCAATCCGCTCTTCGGATCCAAGGTTTACGACACCATCGAAGCTATCCTCGCAGGAAAGAAGGTTCCGAAGATGGTATTCAACAAGGACGAACTCTTCGACCACACGAACGCCGCCGCCGCTCTGCCCACGCGCCAGTATTGAACAATGGGTAAATGTCTCAGGAACGGCTTGCCCCACCCGCGCATCCTCAAGCGCACCGACTCCACTTCCGCGGCGATATCAGCACCTTCCGCCTGACCATCCTGAACATCCCTGATGTCCGCCCAAACCCTGCTCGAACTCCGAGGAATCAGTAAACAATTCCCGGGCGTGCGCGCCCTCGACGCCGTGGACTTCAAGGTAAGCTCAAGCGAGATCCACGCGTTGCTCGGGGAAAACGGCGCAGGTAAATCCACGCTGATCAAGGTGCTGACTGGCGTCCATAAAGCTGACGAGGGCACGATGCGCCTTGACGGCCGGTTCATCTCACCACGGGCGCCAAAAGACGCGGAACGCGAGGGTATCAGCACCGTTTACCAGGAGGTGAACCTTGTCCCTTCGCTCTCGGTTGCGGAAAATATCACACTCGGACGCCAACCCGGTGCGTTCGGCTTTCTCAACTGGCGTGCCATCCGCCGTCGCGCTCAGACGGCCCTGGCACGGCTCGATGTCACATGCGATGTCGACGCCGAACTCGGCTCCCTTTCCATTGCGATGCAGCAGATGGTCGCGATTGCCCGCGCACTCGACACCAAGGCAAGGCTCCTCATCCTCGACGAACCTACGGCAAGCCTCGACGAAAGGGAGGTGGCCGAACTCTTCACGGTGATGCGCAGGTTGCGCGACGATGGACTCGCCATCGTAGTTGCGGGCAAGGAAGACCAGGGCATCGGCCAGGTCATCACAATGCAGGAACTCGCGTCGCGGCGTCCCGGTTCCCCAGAGCACAACTTCCTCTGCTTGATCCACGTGGGCCTTGTGAATCTTGCGCAGCAGCGCTGGTAAAACGTGCGAGCTCTCCAGGTCAAAGTTGTCACCAGGCCCGTACAGATTGGTGGGCATGGCTGAAATCCCCTTGAACCCGTATTGCCTGCGATAGCTGGTCACCATTTCCAGAGCAGCGATCTTGGCCACCGCGTAGGGCTTGTTGGTGGGCTCCAGGGGGCCGGTGAGGAGGGCCTCTTCCTTCATGGGCTGGGCTGCAAGGCGCGGATAAATACAGGAGGACCCCAGATTCACGAGCTTCTCCACGCCATATCGGTGGCTGGACTCGATCAGGTTGGCGGCAATCAGAAGGTTATCGCGGATGAACTCGGCCGGATAAGTCGAGTTGGCCAGAATTCCACCCACGCGAGCGGCGGCCAGGAAGACGACCTCCGGTCGTTCGACCTCAAAGAAGGCCCGCACCGCCCCCTGGTCGGTCAGGTCAAGTTGCGCGTGGGTACGCACCAACAGATGGCCGCAGTTCTCACGCTCGAGTCGCCGCACGAGGGCCGAGCCGACCAACCCTCGATGGCCAGCCACATAAACGCGTTTACCTGCCAGTTGCAAGGGTGAACAGCTCTCCTCTGGCTCTTGGTGCTGCCGCCTTCTTGACCGTGCTGAGCCTCCCCTCCCGCCGCCCTCAGGGGAATAGTTACGAGGTCTTGCGAGCCACGATCTCCGTCAACACGGGCGAATAGAACCTCGCCAGCGGCTCGCCCGCCCTCTCCCACCAGTCTCGCTCAAAGGCCTCGTGCTCGGCCCGAGTCAGTAAACCCCGCTCCACCAGCAAGGGCACGTAGTTGAAGAAGAAACCCTCCGGCCACTGCCAGAACTCGCTCGACGGGCCCCCGGCCTTCACCACCGGCTCGAGATGCTCCACGCGCAGTCCGTGAGCCTCCAGCATGCCGGGCAGCCGGCAGGCCACGTCGGGGTCGCCCCCGCGCTGGCGAAAGCTGTCGGCCACGACCTCCACCACCCGCTCGAAGGCGCGACTGCGCGGCGCCAGGCGCATGGCCTCGTAGTTGGCATACTCCTGAATGACAAAGGCCCCTCCCGGCTTCAAGGCGCGGGCAACCGAGGCCACCACCCGCTCGGGCTCGGGCACGAAGCACATCACCCAGCGCTCGAAGGCACCGTCCAGGCTCTCGGGGGCGAGGTCCAACCTCTGCGCGTCGCCCACCCAGGCCTGCACGCGAGCTTGCTCTTCGAGGGGAGGCTGGGCCTGGAGGTGCTCGATGTAGCGCTCGGAGGCATCCACGGCCAGCACCTCGCCGCCCACACCCGCGATGCGAGCCAGATCCTGCGTGACGTAGCCCGGTCCGCAGCCGACGTCGAGAAGGTGCTGCCCGGGGCCGAAGCCGGCCAGGTCGAAGAGAGCCAGGGCGCGAGGGCGCCAGACGTGAGCTTGAAAGCCGAGCCTTTGCAGCTCGGCGTCGTGGGTTCCGAGGACGTAACTGGACATCGGTTTGCCTTCGTCGAGGCGGCGGAGCGGCCTGCCGGGATGGGCAGGGTCGGCGGGCAAGGTCGCCGGGAAACGGGCTGTCTTGACCCGGTCGTCACGCCAACGAGGGCGGCAGCCCCTGGATCGCCGGAGCGACACTGCCCATCCAGGACGGGTTTCGGGGAGAGAACAAAGCCTCTAATAGGAACGTTATCGAGCCCCGATGCCATTGTCAAGCACGCAGATGCGTCCCAGAGCAGCCGGGTGTCGGACTCGTCGAGATTCTGGTGGCGAATGAAACCGGCGATGGCATCCGCCAGTCGGAGAAGACCGCCTGTTCCGGAGCCTTCTCGCAAGGATCGATACCGGCGCCTGCTTGCCTGCCAGGAAGGATGAAGCCGGGCACGGAAAATCTCCATTGTGAGCCTGTTGCACGGGCGGACCCGCCCCATCACGGTCGAAGAATTCAACATGATGGCCGAGAAAGGCATCCTGGCGCCAGACGAGCGGGTGGAGCTGATCGAGGGAACCATTCTCCTACGAACCCTTCCGGACAAGCCGCACAGCGACGCCATCAGCTGGGCAAACAACCTGCTCGTGGAGCTCTTCGGGAAGACCCACCTGGTGAGGGTGCAGCTCCCGCTGGACTTCAGCCCTTACTCCGAGCCTGAGCCTGACTTTGCGCTCGTGCCCAAGGAATCCCTGGCCGGAGTGCGCCGGCATCCCACTTCCGCTGACCTGGTGCTGGAGGTTGCCCAGACCTCCCTGGCCTACGACCGT
>QWHO01000075.1 GCA_021404945.1 bacterium CPR1 | reverse complement strand
GGACTACGCTCGCAAGCTCGCTGCGCGCTTCGCTTGCATGTCTAGTTATTTTACACAGCGGAGGGATCTCTGTAAAGTAGCTCTCGGACCGCCTCCACGGCCAGCTCAATGTGCTCGAGGCGCTCCAGCGAGGGCGGGAAATCGAGGAACTCGGCGCCTGGCCCGAGCAGAACGGCCGGTCGGCCGTAGCGCAGCGACAGCTCGGCCTCGTTGCGGGTGCCGGTGCGGCCGGGCAGCACGATCAGCGCATCCGAGCTGAGGACGTTGATGTGGTTGCGGGTGAGCCGCTCGGGGTCAGCCGGGTCGAAAATGCCGAGCGGGGTGCGGATGACCAGCTCCACCCAGGCATTCTCCTCGCGAGCCTCGGGCAGCACCCCGATGCACAGGCCCCGGGTGGGCACCCCGCTCTGCACGAATCCCCGCGAGACCGCCTCCATGACCCCTTGCCCGCCCCCGGTGAGCAGGTTCCATCCTTGGCGCGCCAGGGCCGCCCCCAGCGCCTCGGCAAACGGAGGAGCTTGGATCGCCGAGCCCATGACGCCGACCACCGCTCGCTTCATCCCGGTTGCTCCGTAAGCCCGGGGGAGTCTGCCGCCAGGAGCACCACCGCTCGCTTCATCCTGGTTGCTCGGCTCCACCCAGGTGATGGGGCCGTCCCGCCCGCCAGCAGGGCCAGCGCGCTCGTCGAGCTGGCCAGAACCGCACGCCAGCAAGCCCGGGGAAACCTGCCGCCAGGAGCACGACCGCTCGCCTCATTCACGAAGGCGTTTCGCTGGCTGGCACTCTTTGCGCTCACTCGGGGGGCTTCCAGAGCGACAGGCCGACCTTGCCGAGCAGCCAGTCGAGGTCGATCCCCACCGCGTGGGCCAATCGCAGGTTCTCGGCGGTCGGCAGAGCGCCCTCCGGGAAGGTCGTGGAGAAGAGCTCGAGCTGCTCCGAGCAGGCTCCCATCTGCTGCAGAAGCCGCCGGCTGACCATGGCGGCGGGTGGATGGGCTTCGGCTACGGCCAGGACGTAGCCCGGAGGCAGCCTGGCCCCGGAGAGACTGCCGTCCCCCCGGCTGGAGCCGAGGCCGTAGCCGTAACTCTCGCCGGAGCCCGAGCCGTAGCCGTGACCGGACCCGAGGCTGGAGCTGGAGCCGTAGCTATCGTCGTCCCACTCGCTCGTAGCGCCGCCGTAGCCCGAGCCGGAGCCATCGGCAAAGCCGGAGCCACAGGCCGCATCCCCTCTGAGAAGGTCGACGCCATAGCCGTGGCCGGAGCCGTCAACTCGGGTGTCGCTTGACCCACCGTCTCGGGAGCCGACCTCCTGGCCTTCGCCCCAGCCGTCCCCGGAGCTGTGGCCGTACTGGTAGCCCAGGCCGTTGCCGCTGCCCAGGCCGGAGTCGTCCCCGTAGTCGCCGTGGCCGAAGCCATAACCGCAGTCCTCGGCCGGCGGGGGAGTCACTTCCACGGCGCGGCCTCCCAGGCCCTGGCGGCTTCCGGCGTGGCCTCCGAGACCGAGGTGATCTCGTGTACCGTCAGGGCCGGCACGGCCGGGCCCACCCGGCAGTTGGCCGTCGGTCCGGTGACGGCCAGCCCGAAGACGCCGCGCACCTCGGCACTCCAGTAGAGGCAGTTCTGGGCCTTTTCCAGGCGCAGCGTCGTCCTGGTCAGGTCCGTCTCGGCCGGAACATAGCCAAAAAAGACCCCCTTCCGGCCCGTGGTAACCAGCACCGGGATACTCGCTTTTGTCTTCGCCATGGCGTGGTCTTGTGACGTGGAAGGGGGTCGCTCCTCTGTCGGAATATCCCCGAGCTTATTCGCCGAAACGCTCGATCACGCGATCCCAGCCTGTGCGGCGGGCGAATTCCAGCCCCCGGTAGATCGACTCGTACTGCTCGGGCCGGGTATGGTCGGGGTACTGAAAGCCCGATTCCCGCTCGCGGAAGCCGGCCGGAGGCAGGTAGACCGTCAGGCCTGAGGCGGGGCGCTCGCCCTGGTGAGCCTCGGCCACCACCGCCTCCTTCAGCGCGGCGGCCACGCCGCGCGCCGCCCCAGCGACCCGCTCGTCAGCAACGCCCTGGAGCTTGCCGGCGAAGTCCGACAGGTCGCGGTAGTCGCCGAAGGGGCGCACTTGCGGGCTGGAAAAGCCGCGCGAAGCGGCCATCAGGCGGCGCACCTCGGCTTCGGGCAGGGTGGTCGCAAGCAGGCTGTCGGCCAGCTCACGCAAGCTGTCGAGCAGCGGGTCCACCCGGTCCGAGCGCACTGCGGACACGGCCGGGAAATCGCTCTTTTGCTCGGCGCAGGCGCCCACCAGGTAGCTCACCATCTGCTCGGGTGCCACCTGGCGGCCGGCCTCCCAGTCCTCTCGGGCGCGGTTGAGGGTCTTCTGCCAGGGATAGCAGCTGTAGATCACGTCCTGGCTGGCCACGTAGCAACCGGCGGCGTCCTTGAGCTCGGCGAGGGCCTCGGCCTGGGCCATCAAACAGGCGTCCATCACCAGCACGTCGGGCTTGACGCCGGTTTCGCGGCTGGCCTCCTCCAGGGCGGCCTTGACCTCGGCCAGCGGCATGTGACGGCCGGCGCGCTGGTCTGAGAGGGTGCCCAGAAAGCCCGCCCCGTGATTGGTCAGGACCACCATCACGTGCTCGGCCGGGTAGGTCTTCATGCCCCACTTGAGAAACTCGGTCAGGTTCTCGGGGCAGCTCATGTCGCGCTGACCCAGGTCGGCCACCAGGCGTGAGTCGATCTGGCCGTCATGCTGGCCCTGCGAGGTGTAGACGCGCCGAGCGTAGGGTCCGGGCGGGTCGCCCGGGAGCATCTCGTAGCGGCGGGTGGTCTCCCAGAGCTCGTCGGCGTCGTTGGGGATCTTGGGCTGATACGGATCGCGCGGGAAGGGATTGGGGGAGGGCAGGCGGCCCAGCTCGGCGGCCATGGCGCAGGCGGGATGGCCGGCCGACTCCTCGGCGGTCAGAAAGCTCGTGTAGACATCCCGCTCGATGTCGCGGTTGTTACCGTCGAGGTAGAACAGGATGGTCCATTCTCGCCTGGGCGGAGTGGGGGAGACCTGCATTGCCCGCTCATCGTGCCATGTCGAGGTCGTCATGTTTGTTACACATTGAGCGCCAGGATGTTACCGGGCGCTCAATGTGCTAGAGTACAGGGGTGGGGACGATACGCAAGCAAAGGGCCCGCCGGGGAGCTCTCATCACCATCCTGGCCTGCCTGCTGCTGCTCTTTACCCTCATGATGGTTTCCTCGGCTGCTGCTCTGTTTCAGCAGAACCTGCGCCACCTCGACGACGCGCGCAGCGGGGCGCGGCGCCTGGCCGAGTCGGCGGTGCAGGCTCTGATCGCCCGACTCGTGCACGACCCGGGCCTGGCTCCGGCTGCCTGTCCGGTCGTCGACCTGACCCTGACGAGCTACCCCGGGTCGCGCGGCCTGGCCGCCCTGGACGCGGCCGAGTCTTCCCGCCACGGCATTCCCCTCAGCGTCAACAACCTCACCGGCTCGGGCAGCCTGAGCGGTTGGGGGGGCACGGTGGTGCAGCCGGAGACGGCCAACATCGTGGGGGTGGGCCGCTATCGTGGACGTGAGCAGAGAGTCGAAGCCGTCTTGCACGTTCCCAGGTTCCCCTACGTGGTATCCTCCAGCGTTCCCGTGCAGGCCGATCGCCTGCACGTCTTCGGGGTGCGCGATCCGTCTGCTCTGCTGGGCGGCTTCGGGGCCATCCCGCCGGAGATGAAGGAGCCCGGCCACATCGCCACCAATGCGGCCGATCAGTCGGGCTCGGCGCTCAAGCTCCTGTCCACCACCATCATCGAGGGCGACGCCCAGTCCCGGGGCTCGGTGCAGGTCGATCCCGGGGCCACGGTCACCGGCTCGCTCCGCCCCCAGGCCGAGCTGGCCCCGCTTCCCCGCATCGACATCCGCAGTCTGGATACTGCCACCCGGCCGGGGGTGAGCACCCTCAGCAGCGCCTCGCTGGGGGCCACCACCCTTTCGGGATTCAATCGCCGGGCCGGCGACCTGGCCATCAACGGAGGGCTGCGGCTGGATGGCGGCGTTCTCTTCGTGGAGGGCGGGGTCACGGTTCAGGGCGGGCTGAGCGGCACCGGCGCGCTGATCGCCTCGGGCCCGGTCGCGATCGAGGGCGGCGGCTCGCTCTCGGGCATGAGCGGAACGGCTGTGGTGGCGGGCGGTCCCATCCGCCTGCAGGGCAGCTCCGGCCAGCAGGCCGAGTTCCGAGGGCTGCTCTACACCGAGGGCGACCTGGATTGCCGCTACACCAACGTGGCCGGCTCGGTGGTGGTCAACAATCCCAACCCTTCTGGCGTGGTGAGCCTGCACCGCTCGACCCTGGTGCAGAGCCCGGGGCTGGGCGTGGTGACGGTGCCCGTGGCCACCACCGTCCCGGTGCCGGCGGGCGGTTTGACCCCCATGCCGCCCACCCTGCACGCCAACCTGACCACCATGGGGGACCCTTACGGCTTCGGCGTCCCGCCCGTGAACCAGACCCTGCGCGGCACGACCGACACCGCTCCCACCCTCTTTACCGCCAACATGAACGGACCCCGCGAGGACTATTCCGCTCCGCCCCCCGGCTTCCCGGTGACCCACCCCCCGACGGCCGCCGAGCCCTGGTATGAGATCGGCCTGCCCAACCCGATGCCGGCCGACCCCATCACGCTCGGCTCGATCCGGGTCAACAACCCCAACCCCTCCGGTGAGATCGATCGCATCGACGCCAACGGGGTGGGCTGGCAGGACTCCTTCGTGGGCGACTTCACCGACCGCGCCAGTGCCCGGGCGGCCCTCTTCCAGGTGGCGGCGGACTGGGGCTCGGTCAACGCGGCCGGGTCCACCGACGCCTTCCTCGATGATGCCGCTCAGTACATGGTGGATCAGGCGCCCGAGATCGTCCGTGTTTTCAACGCCAACAGCCGCCTGCTCGGTCAGGCCTCCACCGGGGGGGGCGGGGGCGGCTCGACGACCATGGTGCGCACGGTGGTCGTTTGGCAGCTCGATCTGAGCCGGTTCTACAACCTCTCCGACCGCATCCGCCTGCGCTCCTGGAGGGAGCTGTGAGAGGCGCATTCTTGCTCGAGCAGATGGTTTCCATCGGCCTGCTGGGGGTGCTGCTGGTCATGGTGGCCGCGGTCACCGTGCAGACCGGGCGCAGCGGGCGCACCGCCCAGCGCGGCTACGAGGGCCAGGTCGTGGCCCAGAACCTCATGGAGACCCACAGGGCCGGTGCGATGTCCCTCCTGAGCATCGGCTCACTTGCCCCCGTCAACGGGCGATTCACCGACCAGACCCCCTATACCGCCACCACCGAAGTCTACAGCCTGGGGGGGGGCGGATTCGCCACCGGACTGACCGAGAACGATCTCAAGGGCCTGCGGGTGACGGTGACCTGGCGAGACGACACCGGCACGCGCCAGGCACGGTGCGAGAGCCTGCTGGCCCGGCTGCCCCGCTGAGGATGAGATGCTCGCGAGGCTGGACGCTGGTGGAAGCGCTGGTGGCCATGGCTCTGGCCTCCATCATCTTCGTGGTGGTGGCCGGCGTGCTCCACTCCACCTCCCGGGTGACCCGCATCCAGACCCAGCGCAGCCTGCAGCAGACCAGGTTGCAATCCATCGTGGCCCACCTGGAGAAGGTCCTGGTCGGCTGCTCGCCGGCGGGGGTCAGCTGGCGGCGCTCGGCCGGTCCGGATGCGGCCGTTCTGGCCGCCCACTGCTATCGCATCGACACCTTCACTTCCCCCCAGCCTCGCTGGGAGGAGTCCTGGCGTGTCTTCGTCTGGGATGCCTCGACGGGCCAGCTCTTCCTGGCCCGGAACGCCACCCCCGTCCCCTCCGATACCCGGCCCCAGGCGATGACCCCGCCGCAACTGGATGCCTTCCTGTCGTCGGCCCTGCCCGGCCCCAACCTGGTCGAGCCCAGGCTGCTGGCCAGCCGTGTCACCGACTTTCGCTATACGCTGGAGCCCGGGCCCCTCTTCCGGGTCGAGGTCGAAGTGGACGTCCCCGCTTACGATCAGCAGACCCGGGCCGCCGTCCCCCGGTTGCGAGTGGTCAAGCAGATCCATCCGCGCAACCAGTAAGCGCTCGATCACCAGAGGACCTTTGCCTGCCCGAGGTCAGAGCTCCGGTGGCCAGGCTCTTCTGAGCCGGAGCTCTGATCTGCCTCAATCGCTCCCGGTTCCCGAGCTTGACTCGCTGCTCTTGCTCCCGGGAAAAACCACGACCCCTGCAGGCCGGGCTTGAAGGCCGGCCCCACCGGGTCACGAAAGCTCACCTCTATGGGTCGCGTGCTCTTGCTCCTGCTTGGCCTGGTGAGCGCCTGCCTGGCCCTGTCCGAGGAGGTCACCCTCACCGTCCACTCCTTTCCGCCCGGCCAGGTCTACCTGGATACCCCCATCGGCCTGAGCTACCTGGGCCCCTCCGGGCAGCCGCTCTCGGTGAGCCCCCCCGTGCTGCGCGGGCCGGACGGCAAGCCGGTGCAGTATGCTGGTGGAGTGCTGGTTCTCAAAGCACCAGACCATGCCGACCTGCGCGTGACGGTGGGGGCCCAGGACTGGGCGACGGGACGAGTGCCGGCGAGAGGCTGGCTTCGTCCGCCGGCCGACTCCGCGCTGGTGACAGCCCGCGACTACCTGGCCGCTTATCCCCTGCTCAGCCTGGTCCTGGCCGGCGGTCTGGTGGGGGGAGCCCTGCTGGCCGTCCGCTCGAGGCGCCCGGCGACTCAGGGAGAGCAGCTCCTCGACACCACCGGAGACCCGCTCGTGGGCAAGAGCCTGGGCCGTTATCGGGTGCAGGCGCGCCTGGGCCAGGGGGGCATGGGCGCCGTCTATCGCGTGGTGGACGACGTGGGGGATTATGCCGCCAAGGTGCTCTACTTCGACTCCCCCGACTGCCCCTCGCTGGACCGGTTTCGGCGTGAATACAAGCTGCTCAGCCAGTTGCAGCACCCCGCCTTTCCGCGCTGTTTCGACTACTTCGAGCAAGAGCAGCTCGCTTGCTGCGTCATGGAGCTGGCTTTGGGCCAGACCATGCGAAAGCTCGTGGTGCCTCAAGGCCTGCCCTGGTCGACCGTGTGGCCCTGGACCCGGACCATCCTGGAGGGCCTGGAGTATGCTCACGAGCGAGGCATCGTGCACCGCGACCTCAAGCCCGAGAACATGATGGTGCACGAGGGCCAGGTCAAGATCCTCGACCTCGGCCTGGCCCGGCTGGCCGACATGACCGCCATCACCCTCACCGGCCAGGCCCTGGGAACCCCGCGCTACATCGCTCCCGAGCAGGTCCATGCGGGCGGCTCAGAGGTTGATCCCCGCACCGATCTCTACAGTCTCGGGGTGATCCTCTACGAGCTCTTGCAAGGGGCCCCCCCGTTCCAGGCCGACAGCCGCGAGGAGCTGGTGCGCATGCACCTGGAGCAGCCGGCTCCGCCGCTCGAGGCGCCCGGCTTGCCGGCGGGCGTGGCCCACGTGGTGGCGGTGTTGCTCGACAAGAACCCGGCCAACCGCTATGCCTCAGCCCGACGGGTGCTGGAGGTGCTGGAAGGGCTGGAGGAGCCGGGCGAGCAGCAGGACACGGCGGTCCTTTCAAAGTAGGCCCAGGATCTGCTCGTGCTCGCTCACCAGCTCGGCCTCGGGCTCGATGCCCAGCTCCTCGAGCCACAGTCCGCGGCTGCGCTCGAAGAGGCGCAGCGCCTCGCTCAGTCGAGCTCGCTGGCGCAGCCCCCGCATGACCTGAAGGCAGGCCCACTGCTGGTGGCGGTCGATCTGCAAGACCTGGCTGCCCACCGTGATGACCGCGTCCCACTCCTGGCGCGCGGCCAGCCGGGTCAGCAGGCTGCGGGCCAGATCCATCACCTGCAGCTCCAGGGTCTGGCGGGCGGCCACGGCCCAGTCCAGGTAACATTCGGGCAGGAAGGGCCCGGCATACTCCAGCACCGCTGTCCGGGCCGCCTGCTCCCACTCCCGATCGTCCTCGGCGGGGCGCGCTCGGGCCAGGCGGTGGAGAAAGACGGCGTCGTGTCGGTCGAGCAGATCGGGGTTGAGCTGCAGGGTGGAGCTGCTGCGCAGCACGATGTCGGTGGACTTGAGCGACTCGCTCACGTGCTCGCGCAGCGCCGAGCGCAGCACCGACAGGCTGTAGTTGAAGTTCTTGCGGGCCCGGGCGGGATCAGAATCGGGCCACAGCTCCTCCAGCAGCACCTCGATGCCCAGGGGGGCCCCCCACTGGTAGGCCAGGTGGGCGAACATCCACTTGACGTACTGAGTCTTCCAGGCCCGGTCTGGCAGCACGCTGCCGGCGAGTTTCACGGTCAGCCCGCCCAGCGAGCGGACCCGAAGCCAGGTGTCTTCCTCCGACGAGGCGGGCGAGCGCTCGGGCTGGTGGAAGCGAAACACCAGCTCGCCCAGCTCGAGCAGGTCTCCATGGCGCAGCTCGCGGGTGGAGCCCGCTCTCACCTCCTCTCCGCGCAGGTAGATCGGGTTGGTGGCTGACTCGGCCTGGATCTGGTAGCCTCCCTCTCCCTCGAAGAAAATGGTGGCGTGCTGGCGGGAGACGGTGGGGTGGTCGAGCTGGATGGCGTTGGCTCGTTTCCCCGGGCGCCCGACGGGATAATGGCCCGGGCCCAGCGGCCAGATCTCGTTGGAATAGGGGGGAGAGTAGCCCTTGAGGTAGGCCACCGGGTGGCCCGCGTCCCAGAGCAGCACCCGGTGGTCGCCGACCTCGAGCACCCCCCCCACCTCCAGAGCGCCGCTTTCGACTGCCAGACCGTCCTTGTAGACCTTTGAGCCGGATAGACGGCGGAAGCGTACCCGGCCCTGATCATAGGTGAAGCGGAGTAAAGTGCCGTCCACGCTGTGCTCGAGGACCGCGCGGTTGAGCGGAGCCACCTGCCGGGGGCGGTCGGAGTAGCGCACCCGCAGCTCGAGGGAGGTCTGCACCGCGTCATCGGACTGGCCGCGATGAACCGGGACCGTCTCGTCGGTGGATTCGCTCACGGGGGATCAATGCTCGTTCCCGCCGGAGATTCCTCTGCCGACCGGTCCTCGAGAGGCAGGTTTGATCGGGACACCGGGCGTCTTTCTCTTACGCAAAGAGCTCCACGATTGCGCTCTGCCATTGCAGGCACTCGACTCCATGGTGGTTGCGCTGGAGCTGGTCCAGACTCATCAGGACCTTTCGGCTGGCCTCGATCGAGTCGGCCAGCTTGGAGAACTTTTCGATTTCCGAGTCGCGAACCTGGTCGCTGGACTTGATTTCGATCGCGATGCGCTCCCGCCCTGAGGACAGGATGAGGTCAATCTCGTTGCGGCCATCCGAGAAGTATTCCAGGGTGTAATCCTTCTTGGAATAAGAGTTGTGTCTCTTGATCTCCAGGATGACGAACGATTCGAACGCATCCCCGAAAGCCGACGTGCGCCTCGCGAAGCGGCTGTCCAGGGTCTTGGCGAGCGCTCTTTGGACTCCCAGGTCGAAAAAGTAGAACTTGGGCGGTCGAGTCAAGCTCTTGCGCAGCGAGGTGTGATGCGGGTAAAGCAGAAAGCCGACCAGCGTGTCTTCCAGGACCTCAAAGTAGCTCTGGACTGTCTTGCCGTCGAGTTGGAGCTCGCGCCCAAGCTTGCGAAAGCTCAGTTGCGTGGCGTGGCACTGGGCGCTGACTTCGAGGAAACGTCGAAAGGGGAGCATCCGCCGGACGAGCTGCTCGGCCAGGATCTCCTCTCTCAAGTAGGTGTGTGCATAGGCACTCAGGTATGCCTTGCGTTCTTCGTCGGAGCCAAATGCGAAAAGTCCAGGCAGAGAGCCCCAGTGGAGAACCTCCATGAGGTGAAAGCGCTCTCCTTGCTCTGCGGCGGTCAGCGGATACATCTCGTTGAGAAGGGCGCGTCCTGCCAGCAGGTTGGCGGCTCCCCGCCGCAACTTCCGCGCGCTGGATCCGGTCAAGGAGAACTTGGGCCCGCCTTCCTCGATGAGCTTATGAACATAGTTGAGCAGAAGGGGGCATTTCTGTACCTCATCGAGCACCACCCACTCGACGTCCGGGTGCTGTTTCACGTGGTCGTAGAACAGTCGCGGGTGCTGGAGGAACCTCTCCTCGAGCTCGGGATCCAGAAGGTCGATCCAGAGAACGCGCGCTTGCTCGAGACAGCTTCTCAAAAAGGTAGACTTGCCGGTGGCGCGCGCTCCGAAGAGAAAGAAGCTGCTGGACAACAGCGGTGCGCACAAGCGCGGGAAGACCATACTCCGCAATTTTTGCATTATTGCGGAGCATTGTCAAGCGGTCAGTCTCGTCTTAGAGCCCGCCTGGTTTCAGCGGGGCGCCGGGTGCTCTCCTTCTTGAGCAGGGAGGGTTGAGCGCACCTGCAACTCGAGGCCGGTCTGCACCGGCTGGTCCGACCGTCGCTCACGGCGGTTCATAGCTCTTTTCGCCGGCAGAGCCCTCAGTTCTCGGGCATCCATCCCCACCTGGGCTCCGAGCCGCCCGCTCCCACCACCACGTCGATGATGGCGCCGTTGGGAAACTTGAGCTTGTCGAGCCGCTGGGGGTGCTCGAGCAGTTGCACGCCGGGGAACTTTTGCTGCAGCTCGGGCATGGCCTGGCGGATGCCCTCGTTGGTGGGCGGGTACTTCTTCAGGATGGCCATGACGGCGGCCTGGTCGATGGCGCTGCCGAGCACGCCGGCGAAGGGATTCGGCGCGCTCGGCCCCGCCGGGGCGCCGGTCTGTCCTGCGGCCGATGTCTGGCCCGTGGCCGCCGCCCACTCCTGCACGGTGGCCGTGGGATTGGGCGTGCCCTTGCCTTCCGACCCCCACCACCAGCCGGGGTTGTCCGAGCCGGCGCCGCGCACCACGTCCACCCACTCGTAGCCCACCTCGGTTTTGACCTGGATGCGGTCGCCCTTCACGTCCACCACTTCCAGCCCGGCCGCCCGCAGATCGGGCACCATGGCCCGCAGCAACTCCTCGGCTCGATTCTTGTCCCCTTTGACGCTGTCGAGCTTGTAGCCTTGAGCCACGCGCCCGAAGATGTACTTGGGCGTCTTGTGGTCGGGGTTGTCGAGCTTGGCCTGATCGTAGCCCTCCAGGGGCGTCGGGCTATCGGAGCGGAAGGCGTTCTGGTTGGCCTGACTGGCGGTGGGACGAATCGGACCATCGCTCAGCACGTCCGACCAGATCAGGCGGGCTCCTTCGTTGGTATTCAGGGCCGAGGCTTTGGCTGTGAGCGAGGGGCCTCGCTGCAGCGCGGAGTGCTCGTCGTGCTGGCGTGGGCCCAGGTCGGGGACCCGGCTCTCAGTCCCGGCGGTGACAGGGGTTGACTCGGTTTCGTTGCGGATGGCGTTGACTTGCATTTGCTCCCACTCCTTGCTCTCGTCCTGTGGGTCCAGTATGCAGGTCGGCGGATAGATGAGAGTTAGATGCCCTCAGGTGTTGCCCAGGAAGACGAAGTGGCGGGGGCCCTTCTTGCCGCCGCGGGCCCGGGCGCATTCGGAGCGAGAATTCTTGAAGCCGGCCGTGCGCATGCGGTTCACGAAGCGCGGATCGTTGCCGGCCGACCAGATGGCCAGCATGCCGCCGGGCGTGAGCGAGCGATGGATGCGGGCCAGGCCGGCCAGGTCGTACAGTCGATCATTGCCATCTCGCACCAGGCTCTCAGGACCATTGTCCACGTCCAGCATGACCGCATCCCACTTCGTCTTGCCGTCGAGCAGGTTGCCCACGTCGACCAGCTCCACCCGGGCCCGGGAATCGTCGAGCGGCCTGCCGGCCAGCTCGGCCAGGTGGGTGCGGTTCCACTCCAGCACCTGCGGAGTCAGCTCGGCCACCACCAGGCTGGCTTCCGGTCCCAGCGTGTCCAGGGCGGCCCGCAGGGTGTAGCCCATCCCCAGCCCGCCGATCAGCACTCGGGGGGCCTGACGCCGCCGAATCGGTGCGCAGGCGGCCTGGGCCAGCTGCTCCTCCGAGCCGTGGGTGCGGCTGGTCATCAGCTCGCGGTTGTCGATGCGGATCGAGTAATCCTGGCCGCGGCGCGCGAGCGTCAGCTCGGAGCCATCGGGAGTCAGGGCCTTCTCGAGAGTTTCCCAGGGCAGCATGAGCTGCTTTGCTACAACCTGGGCGAGAAATCCCCTCTCACTCGGCTCGAGATCCAGACTACCCAGGTCGCAGAATGGAGTCGACTTGTTCATCCCGGTTACAAAACCCTAACAATTGCGATGCCCAGGAGCGGGGCCGGCCGGTTAGCCTGGAAAGCAGAGGAGGTTATCACCGATGAGCATGGTCAGCCCGGTCCACCTCGTTCACCAGCCCGTGATCCTTTCCGATCTGGCTCCGACTCTCGCTTCTGCGGTCCCCCCTCCTGACACCCGGGGGGACCACACGACCGTCGACCCCGAGGCCCATTCCCCGGAGGAGCCGCCTCCTCTCAACCTCGATGAGCTCAAAGCCAATCACGGAGCCGTCAGCCAGACCATGGGGGTGGGCAGGCAGACCGAGGAAGTCGTAAGGTCTGCCCAGGGGCAGGCACCGGATGGCGGACCCGTGTCCTCGGTGGCGCGCAACGTGGGTCGGGCCAGCGGACCCGTATCGGCTGTTTTCGGAGCCCGGGACGCGGTCAACGGGGTGCAGGAGATGCAGGAAGGCAAATTCGTCGAGGGAGGCCTCAAGGCCGCGCAGGGCACCACCAGCTCGGCCTCAGGCGCGGCCACGGCCGTCAAGACCTGGGCTCCGCTGGTCAAGGAGTCCTCCGCTCTCCAGGGCCTCGCTGGCGTGGCGGGTAAGGTAGCCGGACCGCTAGGCGCGGTCGGCGCGGGGATCAGCTCGGCCAGCGACCTCAAGCAGGGACTCGAGGTCGGCAGCCAGGGGATCAAAGTGCAAGATCCCGAGAAGGTGGGCACGGGCACGGCTAAACTGGCTTCGGCCGGCCTGATGGCGGCCGGGCTGGCCTGTCCGCCGGCCGGTCTGGCCGGGGCCGCGCTCTACGCGGGCACGACGATTTTCGAGAACCGCCAGGCCATCGGAAAGGGCCTCAAAAAGGCCGGCAGCCTCATCGGCCAGGGGGGGGGGGAGGGCGCAGAGCTCGGCTCCAGGGGGGGGGACAGGGTCGAAAAGGGCGTTCAGAAGGTCGGGGATACGGCCAGTAAAGGCGTGGACGCGGTCAAGGGCTTGCTCGGTTGAGCTCGGTCATCAAACCTCAGCCCCTCACTCTCGAGGGTCCGCATGGGGAGGTGGACCTCCCAGGTCAACCGCCGGATGGGATAGCCACCCGGTTGCTGGCCTCCCGGGTGGGCAGTTTTTACCTCGAGCACGGGGCCATGGAGGAGGGTGTGCGCCACCTCCTCTGGGGAGAGCCCCCCGAGCTCCTGGCTTCTCAGCGGGCCCTGAAGGCCTCCCAATCGGCCACCGCCTGATCGGCATAGCCGGCCGCGAATCGGTGCAGGTTTTCGGCCAGCAGCTCGCTGTCCTCTCCCAGCCAGGCGCGCAGGCGCTCGGCACTCTCAAAAGAGTGGGCGTGGGCCCGGGCCAGCACCCGGCCGCACTGGCGCATCACCGACATGAGCTCCTTCTCGGTGTTGAGGTCCTTGAACCCCAGCGCGGTCTTCTCGGGCTCGCGCTCCCGCACCATCATGGAGTAGCCGGCCACAGGGGCGTGGCCGGTCAGGGGATTGAGCCGGCCTCCCAGCTCTGCCTGGCTGGCCACGCTGGCGGCGGCGTCAGCCTTGCTCAAATCGCCGGTGCGGTCCACCAGGGGAGAGGGGAGGAGCTGCTTGATCTCCAGCACGTAGGGAGCCTCTTCTCCCTCCACCAGGGCGTACCAGCGCGGCAGGCCCAGCGTGGCCCCACCGCTGCCCCAGCGCTGGACCACGTCGAGCACCTCCAGCGGCCGCTCCACCGGGGCGGAAGGGTCCAGTCGCTGCTCATAGTCCTGCAGCCCCTCCAGCACGCGGGCGCGCTCCTGCGGCGAGGCCTCGCGCAAGGACTCGTCGCGCAGGAAGCGCTCCCCCACGGGAGAGGTCAGGTCGCCCAGAAAGGCCCAGCGGTCGGGATCCACCTTCTCGAAGAGCGCCTCCACCGCCCCCTCGCTCTCGGCCTGGCGCAGGAAGGAGCCCTCGCCGGGGGACTCCAGCTCGGCGCGGTAGGCCCGGCACAGCTCCTGGAGAGCCTCCCGGGGGAATCCGGGGTCCAGCTCGGCCTGTCGCGCCTGCAGCACCAGGCTGGTAGCCAGGCGGGCCAGGTCGAGCTCTGGCGTGGAGCGGTCGGCCTGGTCAAAGTCGTTCAGGCCCCAGACCGGCTCGCCGTCCGCGCCGCGAACGATGCCGAAATTCTGCAGGTGCACGTCCACCGCCACGGTCAGCTCCGGGGCGGGGCGGGGCAAAAGATCGAGCGGATGGGTTCCGGAAAGCACATCCTCCACGAACAGCGCGGCCGTGTCGCGCAGAAAGTTGTGGGGGCTCTTTTGCATGTGCCGTTCTTTCTCTTCCAGCCCCTCCCCCTCGAGCCCCAGGCCGCGGTGGAACCGCTCGATGAAGGCCACGGCCTGCTGGGGGTCTCGGGCCGGTTGGCGCCGGGCCGCCAGCAGCGCCAGGCCGATGGGACCGGGAATCAGGTCCAGCAGCCCCTCGCTCTCGGGCAGGCGGGCCGGGCGCCCTGGCGCCTGCGCAGCGCTCAGCTCGACCCGATCCAGGCTGACGGCCGGTCGGGGAGCCGGCTTCCAGGCGGGTCGGAGCGGGGCCGCAGGGGCGGCTGCCCCGGGCATGAGACAGACAGTGCGCACGCCGAGAGTATAGGTTCGCCCCTGGCCCGCCGGGTGAACGGAGAGTTACATTCCCGAGCGTGTCAGCCGCTTGTCCTCCAGCGCCTCAATGCGACAGATCCGCCGCTCGAGCTTGAGGAGCTCGACACCGAGCGCTCAGCGGCCTTGACCGGAATGCCGCCAGCTTGAAGAGCCTGGGCTTCCGCAACGAGCAAATCGTCGAATACTTCACGGAGCACTGGCGGAGGTTCCCTCCGACACCACAGGGGGGCTTGCGGCTGGACCTCTAGCCTCCGCCGCCTGAGCCACGGGGCGGGAGATCCGGCCGGTCACGCTGAATCCAGCGAAAACAAGACCAAGACGAATCCGGTTGAGGAAGACCAGGCCTGGCGGCAGCGGAATTAGGAGCAACGGAATGGATGACATTCGCAAGCGCCTCGAGCAACTCGAAACCAGGATGGCCAGGATGGAGACCCGGGCGGAGCGCACCCAGCGTCACACCGAGACGGTGATGAGCACCCAGCGGGAGATTATCGAGAAGGCCTTTGACCAGGTGCGCTTGGCGCTGATGGAGCAGGAGGCGGCCATCCGGACCCAGGGCGCGGAGTTTCGGGACGGGATGCAAGAGCTGAGGGAGGGGGTGCGCGACCTGGCCGAGTTGGTAGGGGACCTCGGCCAGAGGATGAACGATCTAGAAAACCCGCCGGCCGCCTAGACTAATTTAGACTCTCGTCGTTTCGGCGAGGCCACTCCGGGAAGGTTGCCCCGGGCCTGCCGGGTGAACGGAGAGTTACATTCCCGATCGTGTCAGGCGCTCGTCCTCCAGTGCCTCGATGCGGCAGATCAGCCGCTCGAGCTGCTCGCGGTCATCGAGCAGCTCGATCAGCTCCTCGTAGTCGCTGGCACTTCGCAGCACGGTGCGGGCCAGGGGGAGAAGGAAGATCAGGGCCTGGCTCCCCACCCGGCTGAACGGCTTGCCCGCCTCCAGGCAGAAGATGGCCAGCGGTGCCAGCTCGCGGCGCACCACCAGCTCGGCCAGGCGGTCGATCACGCTCGCTCCTCCAGTCCCCGCTCGCGCAGCCACTCCACCACCTGCAGGCGGTCCTCGCGGTGCAGCGGCAGAAAGACTCCCCGCAGTCGCTCGGTCGGCGCGCTCTGGCGGTAGGGGGTCAGGAAGACCCCGTTCTTGTCCACCACAAAGGCTCGGAAGCGCTCCCAGGCGTAGCGGCGAGCGCCCACCTCAAGCCCGGTTGGCCCCAGCCGGTAGCGCGTGGGCACAAAGAATGGCATCAGGCTGTAAGCCAGAAAGGCGAGCAGCGGCAACGTCACCAGCGGCTCGGGCAGGAGCTGCCAGGCGGCCGAGCCCAGCAGGCCCAGACCAAAGCAGACCAGCAGCGCCAGGCCGGGGCGGCGGGCGGCGGGATGGTAGCAAAGCTCCATCATCGCCTCTTGCCCCTGAAGTAGAGAACGTTGGAGACCAGGATCAACCCGCAGACCAGAAAGTGCACCGAAGATTGGGCCAGCATGCCGGCCTCGGCGTTGCCCGGATCGTTGCGCAGCGTCTCGTACTCGGCCGCTCCTCGCAGGCCGGCCAGCAGCCCTGAGATCTGGCCGGCGTTGTAGTAGGAGTAGAGCTCGGGAACGCCCACCGCGGTGGAGGCTCCGTAGACCGGCACGCCGTACTGGCTCTTCACCACGATAGCGTACCACTCGAACGTCTTGTTGTCGGTGGCGGTGAAGATGCCGGCGAAGCTTCTGGCGTCCCCCACGCCACGCAGGATGGGCAACTGGGCCAGCGGGGTGCCGTTCACGTCGGTGCGGTAAGCGCCGTGCAGGCCCGCTCCCATCTGGCGGATGGCCTTCATGTCGCCGGCCCGATAGCCCAGGATCACATAGTCGACGCCGTACTTCTTCCCCATGGCCTCGGCCACCCGGCCCACGTACCTGCGGGCCAGCAGCGAGCCATCGGGGATGGTGGAAGTGACCACCAGCCGGCAGCCGCGGCTGAGGAGATGGCGGGCCACCACCACCGCCGAGGGGCCCACCTCGGCCACCGAGGAGGCCCAGCCGTCATAGCCGAACCAGATCAGGCTGCCGGGCGGCAGGCTCTCGACCCAGCGGTAGACCCGCATGGTCGGCTCGGTGGACGGGCAACTCAGGGGGATGCCCAGCCACATCGGCACCACCACGGCCACCGCCACCATCACGAAGATCGCTCGGCGCATCTCAGCCCCCGCCGAAAAGGCGGCCGAGCATGGGAAAGAAGTCGTCTCGGAAGAAGAGAACCCGGCCGATGAGCAGCGACACGCGGGCCATCACGGTGTAGCCGAAAGCGGCTCCGAAGGCGATCATCAGCACCCAGATGCCGATGCGCGAGGTCCAGCCGAAGAGCGGGCCCTTGTGCTCCACCGAGAAGTAGAAGTAGATCAGCCCGGTCAGCACGCCCACCACCAGGATCCAGTTGGCCAGGGTCTGGGACAGGTTGCCGTCCACCCAGAGCGGCACGATGGTGGCGCTCACCTGCTCGAGCACCTGGGCCTCCATGGTGTAGACGATCTGAAAGCCGGCCGTGATCCCGACCATGAAGCAAATGGACCAGCGGCTCACCCAGCTGATCGAGGGGACCAGCCGCAAGAGCAACATGACGCCCATCACGGCCGGCACCAGGAAGACCCATTCGCCCACCAGCAGGCGGTCGATCAGGT
>QWHO01000578.1 GCA_021404945.1 bacterium CPR1 | reverse complement strand
TGGCGGCCGACGATCTGCTGGTCGTCGGCATGCGCGCGGGACAGACCCTGGCAGACACTCCTCGCCTTCCCACCGTCAAGCCGTCGGAGTATCGAGGGCACGTCCAACTGGCCCGCACTCTGACCGAGGAGTGCCTCGCACGCCAGGGTGACCAGAAAGCACGGCGCATCCAGGAGCGGGTGACGGCAGGAGAGGACCCGGTCTACGTGGAGGCCATGGAGAATCACTGGTGGGCCCGATCTCTCCAAGAAGATCTCTCGCAGCGCCTGGTGGGGGCGGGCATCGGCTTCTCCGTCGAAATCAAACGAGACCCTTTCAGCGTCTCGGAGCTTGCTGCCCAGCGTCAGGTTGGCCCCGACGACCTGGACGAGTGGAGCGAGACCTTCGCCCGACTCAACGAGGGTCTGATCAGCGAACAAGGCAGGCAGCTCACCGCCACTCAGGGGGTCGTCTTGATCCCTTACGCCTATTACCTGGGGCGGGCGGTCTCGGAGGTTACCCTCAAACAGGCCCTGGAGTATAAAGCCCAGCGCGCCAGAGACGCAATGGGAATCCACAACTACGACGAGCGTATGATCACCCTTTATGAGGACTACCTGCGCGACCCGGCCCCGGAGGCGGGCCACCATCGCGTTTGCATCCACGAAACCGGGCACGCCCTCGACCATGCCCTGGAACGAGTCCTGAGCATCCCGGGACTGGGCGCCGAGCACCGAGCCACGGTGGACCGCCTGTATGCCGAGGACCTTCAGTTGCTCAAGCAGGGGCAGGACCGCTTCACCAGCGCACGCGCCAAAGATAACGTACGGGAGTACTTCGCCGAAGCGGTGGAGGCCTACCTCACCGTCCCCATGAGCGACGGACAGGATTTTTACAAGCCCACCAACAACCGAATCGAGCTCCAACGCTTGAATCCAGCCCTGTATGCCTACCTGGACCGTATCTTCCACCTGGACATCCCGCCGGACGTCAAGCTGGCCGAATAATCGAACATTTGTTCGAAATTATTGCCTGGTAGGAATATCTCACCACCAGCGCACGACTATCCCTATACTTCCGGGCAATTTTGAGGGATAATCTTTTCAGGAACTTATCAGGAGTTTGTGCGGTTATAGAAGTGGGAGGCCAGCATGTTGAGAACCCGCAGAACCCGCACCGTCTCCATCGGGACCGGGCGAGTCAGACTCGAAGGATCAGGAACGGTGCGCATCGACTGGACCGAGCCCTCCGGCACCTACGGAGGTTACGCTGGTTTTGACGCCGGCTACTGCGAGACGCACGCCGTAGGTTTCTCGCTTCCGCCCGCCGGTGACTGGGAGGATGAGGACGAAGAAGACGACGACTTCTAGTCTGATAGAATGTCGGAGCCGGAAACTACCTTCTTCATTGACACAGTTTTCCGGCTGCGCGACGCCCAACATCGTGTGCTAGACCGAATGAAAAAGCCGCCCGGAGCACCGGGCGGCTTTCTCATTCAGGCGAGAAGCTCAGTTCGAGTCGGACTTCAAAGCCTCGTTGGTGAAGTCCCACCAGTCCTTCACGGCTTCGCCGGTCTTCTCCACCGAAGCGCCCAGACCGTTCTGGTAGCCTTCCTTGGCGCCGACGGCGAGGCCGTAGAGGGCTCCGCCAACGGCACCCAGAGGAGCGGCCAGCACGGCGGCCGGGGGCACGAGGATCGAGCAGGTGACCTTCTGCACCGGGCCCATGTCGCTCTTCCAGATCTCCTGGTAGGCCCTGACCACGCCGCGAGGGGTCTTCACCAGTGTCACCGCGCCAACGCCCACGCCGTCGATCACGGCGCCAGCGGCGCCGCCCACCAGGGCCTTGCCACCTTCGATCAGCTTGATATCGAAGGGCTCCTCACCCGGCTCGAGGGGCTCGGCCTCGTACTTGCGCAGCTCTTCCAGGAGCTTGCCGGAAAGCTCATTGTGGAAGGACATCCTTGCCGCACTCTTTGGCTGCGCTTCCGACGCCATTCTCGACACCCTCCTGGAAGCCATGGAACAGCCCGTAGCCGGCCGAGCCCAGGGCAACCAGTACCGGGGTGGCGACGGCTGCGGCGGGCAGCAGAAGGCCAATGGTGGTCTTCAGCACGGGACCGATCTGCTCGGTGTTCCAGAGCGCCTTGTAGCTCTGGTAGAGGGTTTCGGGCATGCGATAGAGCGAGGAGGCGGTGTTTCCAACCGTCTCAATGCCCGCGCCCACGACAGCGCCGGCCAGGCCGGAGACGGCCTGTCCGATGGTCCAGTCCTTCTCGCCTTCCTCGGGAGGAGCGTCAGGAGGAGCCTCAGGCGGAGCTGTGGGCGGTTGTTGAGGGGCCGAGTTGGCACGAGAGATCGTGCTGGCAAAAGACGGAAATGCAGTGGTGGCAGATAACATGTTTATTTTTCCCCATTTCTTTGTGTTGTCCCCTGGAGTCCAGCGTATATTACGCCAACGCGAGCGGGGGCTGGTTACGAGCCTGTTAACCCAGGTTTCGAGGGTGTTAACCTCACGACCGGACAGGGAGGGAATGGACCAACAAGAGCGGGGGCCGGTTTCGAGGGTGTTAACCGCACGACCGGACAGGGAGGGAATGGTGTCGGGCGCAAGAATCGGCCCTGATGCGCAGACTGCTCCTTCTCTCGCTCGCCCTCGTGGCGCTCTTGCCCCTTGCCAGCTCGTCCCAGGCCCCCTCGGCCTGGATTGCGGTCCCCCCGCCCAAAGAGCAGATCGGCATCTACGTGGCCCCCAACCTGGCCGTGGTGGGGGACCGACTGCACCTGATTTTTGCTGGCACCAATCCCAAGGCCATCCACCCTGAGGTCATGCAATGCTGGCGTTCGGAGAACGACGAGAACTGGTCGGAGGTGCGAGCACCTTTCTTCGGCCTGGACCTGGGCCGAGTGCGCAACGTGGCCGTCGGGACCACGCGCTACGCGATGGCCATGGTGTTCCAGCGCCAGTTGACTCAAGGTGAGCGGGCTTTTGAGATCGACTTCACCCTGACTGCCGACAACGGGTGGGAGTGGCTCCAGCCGATCCTGGTGGACAGCTTTGTATCAGAATCCCCCCGAGGCACTTCGATCGCGGTCGCTGGGCGCGAGTATGCCAAGAAGACCGAGTTCGCCGCCGCCTGGGGCACCGAAGGCAACGGCGTCAAAGCTGCCCTCATCAGCCTGCGAGATTCCGTGCGCGCCCCGGCCAAGAGCGTGGGCTACCATTCGGCGCTTTCTGATAAGGTGATGATCGGCGGGCACTCCAAGGGGGGCTTCGGAGTGGTCTGGTCCGACAGCAACGGGCTGCGCTCGGTGCAGCTCAAGGCCATCAGCGGCGAGGCCGGCAAGCCGATGACGCTGGTCAACAAGGATGTGCAGAACAACTTCGCCGTGGGGGCTCGCCCCCGGGGCGGGCTGGGATTGATCACCAACCTGGGCCAGGAGAGCTATCTATTCGGCTGGGACAACGGCGAGTGGAAGCGCCAGGCCTCTCCGACGCCCCCGGCCAGCACGCCTCCCCCCGTGCCGGGCCCCAATCCGGCCTGCACGCTCGACCGCGAGGACAAGATGCACGTGATCTATCAGCCCACCGGCACCAGTGACGTGATGTATGTCAACGACCGTAGCGGCGGTTGGAGCTCGCCGGAGAAGGTCTTCACCATGCGATCAAGCGGTGCTCCCTACACCATCGCCTGTACCGAAAGCTTCGTGTGGGCTGCCTACGCCCATGGCACCCATATCGCCATCGCCAAAAGACCGATCAAGTGAGCAAACCAGAACCTCTTGCAGTTTCTGCCTGCCTGGCCGGGGTCCGCTGCCGCTACGACGGTGGCTCCAGGCCCCACTCGGTGGTCCAGGAGTTGATCGCCCGCGGAGAGGACGTGGTGCTGATCTGCCCCGAGGAGCTGGGCGGGTTGGGCACTCCCCGCCCCCGGGCTGCTCTGGAGGGCGGGGACGGCGAGGCGGTCTGGCAGGGGCAGGCGCGGGTGATGGACGAGCACGGTAAGGACGTGACCGAGGCCTTCTGCCAGGGCGCCCGGGCGGCATTCAAGCGGGCAGTGGAGTCCGGAGCCCGGCGGGCGGTGCTCAAGCAGCACAGTCCCTCCTGTGGTTGCCACAGCTCGCGACAGGGAGGGGACGGGGTGACGGCGGCCCTGTTTCGCCGCCACGGACTCGTTCTTTGCACCGAGGAGGACTTACTCGTGCCGGAGAGCCTCGATGGGATCGAGGCGGGAAGCCTGCACGGCCGGGTAGAAACCGAAGAAGATCCCCACCAGCACTGAGAACCCGAAGCTGATGGCCACCGAGACGGTGCTCACCCCGGCCGGGCGTTGGAAGACGTCGGCCAGGAGGTAGGAGACGCCCACTCCCAGGGCAATTCCCAGCGTTCCACCCGCCACCGACAGGACTACCGCCTCCACCAGGAACTGCGTCATCACGTCCCGAGCCCGGGCTCCGATGGCCATGCGGATGCCGATCTCGCGAATGCGCTCGGTGACCGAGACCAGCATGATGTTCATGATCCCGATCCCGCCCACCAGCAGACTGACCGAGCCGATGCTGCCGAGCAGGGTCGTGAAGACCTGGGTCGCCTCCCGGCCAGCCTTGAGGATCTCGGCCTGGTTATAAGAGTAATAGGGCTCCTCTTCCTCCTCGGGCACCCGGTGTCGCTCGCGCAAGAGCATCAACACCTGCTTTTCAGCTGCGGCCACTTGATCGGGTCGCCTGGCCGACACGATGATCGAGCCCAGGTCGCGCCCCCACTGCAGACGGCGCTGGGCGGTGGTGTAGGGAAGGAGCACCATGTCGTCGCTCACGCCCCCGAACCCCGCATCGCCCTTCTCAGCCATCACTCCCACGACCTCGCACGGCAGGCTGTCCAGACGCACCACCTGACCCAGTGAATCGCTCGACCCGAAGAGCTTCTCGCGCACCGTCTTGCCCAGCAGACAGACGGGCGCCGCCGACTGCACCTCGCGCTCGGAGAAGAGCCGGCCACTCTGGGCCTGCCAGTTGCGCACGGTGCAGAACTCGGGGGTGGTACCGGTGTAGCTCGTGCTCCAGTTCTGCGAGCCGAACACTACCTGCACCTTGCTGCGCACGACCGGAGCAGCAGCCAGGACGTAGGGGAGATGCTGGATGGCCTGATAATCCTCCACTGTCAGATTGCGACCCGTTCCCTGGCCGGTGCGCACGCCCCCTCGATGACCCGAGCCTGGATAAATGATAATGGTGTTCGTACCCATGCCGGCGATCTGG
>QWHO01000577.1 GCA_021404945.1 bacterium CPR1 | reverse complement strand
CTCGCCGAAAAAGTAGTCCACGGTTTCCCTGAGTACTTCGTGGGGTGTGCCCAGTCGTTCTGCGCCCTTGCTGCGATAGTACGCTCCCAACTCGTCGAGTATGCTCCAGGTGAACAGGCGGACCTTTGCCTGGAGTCGGTCTCGCGTTCGAAGGAACTTCTGGATGGAGAGAAGGTCTCCGTCTTCAAAGCCCAGCAGAACCAGGAAGTGATCCACCGTCGTCAGCAACAACGAGGTGCTCGGACGGGGCTTGGGGTTGAGACCCACAAAGATATTCTCACCCAGACCAATCAGGGCCAAGACCACGACGACCGAGTCTGCCTCGTATTCCTCGTAGAGTCTGGTTTCGACTCTCTCAAGATGTTGATGAAGAGCCGCCTCACTGGCCGGATCTCCGATTCTTCCGGCAACGACCAGGAGGTAGAGCCAGCTGTTCACGTCAAACCTCGCCCGTGGCGGGCTTTTTCACCCAAGGTGCCGGGAATTGCCAGCGATTCGGGCTCTGACCACCTTGCGCTGCTCCTGCGGCTGATCTGCCAAACGCCATAATCAGCCGCTCCCAATGCCAGCGACTGAAAACAACCTTCTTTGAGCGACTCGGTGATGAGAAGCTTGCGGAGCCCGTGAACCAGTCCAGAAGGTACGGGAACGATGAACTGATCGGGAGAACACTCGACAATCGGCCGGAAGTCCAGGTGACCCAGGTGCGCCCCGCTGGGGTCTGTGAAGGGGGGCTCCTGAAGTTGACAGAGAAGCGGTTGAATATCCCCCAGTGTCAATCGGTTTGTGTCCAGAATCTCTGAGAGCTCGGCTCGGCTGAACGCCAGGCAATTCCTCAGTCGCTCCAGTTCGCCGTCCCCGGGAACATCGAATGGACCCGGAAAAGGGTTGCCGAGGTCCGACCTTCCGAGACCAGCCCGGCTCAGAATCGCGTCGCTGAGGGAAAGAATCGACCGGGCCAGGCGCATCGCTCGCTCTCGAAACTCGCCGGCGCCCTCCAGGACCTCCAGCGCACACAGGAAGGCTTGAAAGTCGACCGCGACTCCTTCGCTCAAACCGGGCAGGAACGCCCAGGTCGTACCCTCCAACCGGAGTTGTCGGACATAGAGGTTCTCAGCCGGGTCCTCCATGACCAGGACGTTGGGGAAGTATCGCTCCATCTGGTCGCAGACGAGTGTGCGCAACTCCTTGGACCGGATGGCTCGCGACGAGGGGAGCTCCGTCTCCAGGCAGCGGTTGGCTAGAAATCCCAGCCTGACCTCGAAGGGTGCATTCTCGGGCCGAAGCAGCAACGCTCCGATTGACCCGAGTAAGGATACTTTCGAGTAGGGTCCACAGATCGTATCGAAGGCTCGGAAGTCGCTCCCGATCAATCTTCCTCAGCCTCGTCCTCATCGAACTCGAGCTCAAGCCCTTCTTCCTCGGCCTTGTCTGCCTTGCGCGCCCGGCGCTTCTCCTCGGCCTCCCGCAGCTCGCGTACTTTGCTCGCATGGCGCGCCTCGAGGTCGGCCCGGTAGGCGTCGGAGCCCGGCTCATCCAGGCGGAAGTCCGGCCCCAACTCGTCCGGCGCCTGCAGGCGCAGCTCCCACTGGTAGGCCTTCTCGGGATGATATTTCCAGAAACATCCATGGGCCACGGCCAGCGAAGGGTCCGACTGGCATTTGCTCTCCACCCGGCTTGGGAAGTAGCGCTTGGCCAGGTGGGCCCAGTCGTAATCTTTGCGCCCTTTGGCCGTGCAGAGCTCGGTCCACCAGGTGGCCGGATCCTTCCACTGCGGTTGCAGCAACGGCCAGAGCGCGGCACTGTTGATCATCACCCCGTCGTCGAGATCCATCGCAAAGCGTGCATCCGCTTCGCGGGGCGGGCACTTGGGGCCGGCGGGCGGGGCGCCCTTCTCGGCGATCTCCTGCACCGCTCGGATGAAGGTCAGCATCTCCTCGTAGAGCGCCTGCACTTCGGTGAAGCGCCCCTGGGCCCGGGCCTGCGTGGAGCGATCGCCCGTGGTGCGGGCCTCCGCCAGGTCGGCAAGCTCAGCCTTGAGCCGGCCGGCCTCAGGCTGGAGGTGGTCGGCCAGCAGCACCTGCAGCGTGCTGTCGGTCCAGCGGTGAATCGAGCACCAGGCCACGAAGCTCTTTTTCTCGGAGGTGAGCGGGAAGTAGATGGGGCGTTTCTCGTAGCGCTTGAGGTGGTCGTCGGGGAAGAACTTCGTGCGCAGGTAATCGCGCAGCTCAAGAGTTTTGGGCGCGATCGTCTTACCATACTTCTGCCAGGTTTCGTGGAGAGGATGGGTGGCAGGGTGCTCCAGGCTGTCAGGTCCGCCGGCAGCGCTGAGGAACAGGATGCCGTTGGGCAGGGCGGTGTCGGGGGCCTGTTCGAGGATGCCCTCGCCCTGGGCACCGAACCTGCCCAGCGCCACGCCCAATGCGTAGCTCAGGTGGTCGAGCGGGGGCTCGGGGTCGAGGGTTGGCTCGTGTGCCGGCAGGGGCTCGCCATGAGCCCGATCGACTGCGCGCTGGGCCCACTCCTGGGCCGTGCGCCAGGGAGAGGGGCCGGGGCGCCGGAACTCGACGGAGGTCTCGCGGGCCTGCTCGTGCTGGGTGAAGGCTTCGTCTAGCCGGGCCACAATGGCGTCGGCCGACTCGATGGGGAAGAGGGGGAGGCGGTTCACGTCTCCGACCTGGAAGTGGACGCTCGGGTTAAGGGACTCCATCACTTGTCGGGCAAGTGCTGAGTTCATTAGGCACAGGGCTTGAGGGATATCAGTCGGGAAAACAGAGGAGCCCATGACTTCGAAAACGCTGCGGTAGCGGTGGGCGCGGGCGATAAAGCTGGAGCCGATCATTGAGAAAGCCACGCCGGGGTGGAACCAGAATCTTTCGTTCTTGGGATAAGAGCGTGGAAACTGATAAACTTCCAGACACGCTGGCTCCCATCGCACAAGATCGTCCACTGGCTCGAACCACGATCGGCCGGCGGCTCCCTTGACGCAGGGCACCCAGCGCGTCCGAGGCTTAGGTCCAAGTAGTTCCGTAGTGCGGAAGAGCCCGATGTCGGTGCGGCTGACCTCCCAGGGAAGCCGTAGGAAACGAGCATTATCTGAGGTTTGTAGTCCGGCCCTTGCTTCCGATGTCTCGCCAACCTTGGGTGTCTCGGCGTAGCGTTGGAGGAAGGTTTCGTCCCACCAGTAAATCAGCGGATGCCCCGGGACCACCGCTAGGGGCGCGGCCGGAAACCCTCGATGCCCACCTACTTGGTGCTCTTTGGGGAACCACGGAGAGCACAGAGGACGGGGAGAGCCGGGATTTCGGAC
>QWHO01000074.1 GCA_021404945.1 bacterium CPR1 | reverse complement strand
CCTCGAGGAATTTCAGGGCCAGCCCTTGCTGTTCCCCGGACCGCATACGCGACATGTCGCGACCCGGTAAGTCGTCGCTGATCACGTGATTGGCGAAGCGCCGTCAAGCCCACGCTCGGCGCTGTTCGTCAGATGAAGGCTAAACTTGAGTCGTTAAGGATTTCGTACGAGCGCTGACCGAGATAGGGCTTCTCGGGCAAACCGTGCCAACGGCGAAGTAAATGATAGGAATGAGCGGTCGGCATATCGCAGGCGTCGACGGCAGAGAGCCATTCTGGCTTACGAATCTCCGTCACGGTGTCGGCTTCCGGAAGCAGCCCGAAGTCCCAGGCTCCGCACAGGCGGGCCAGGAAATCGACGCGATCTCCCAGGGTCTCGAGCCGCTCTGGCGGTGGACAATCCGGATACAAGGTTCCATCCGGGAGAAATTCATCGAGCGGCATTCAAAAACACCTCACGAAACCACTTACGCACGCTCCTGGCTTGTTGCAGGTCGGAAGGAGCTTGAATCGAGCTCAGCGGACGGTAGTCTTCGATCCGGGTCAAGTGGGTCTCCACGGCCAGAGCGGCGCGCTGGAAATCGGCCTCCGCGCCCGCTGCAACCTGGCGCCGGGACCAGAGCTTCCAGCACTGGCCTGGATCGACCAGGCCGGCCTGACACAGAGAGTACAGGTCGCGAAAATCTCTCGGGGCGCCACGCTCGACCAGGGCTGCCATCTTACTGGCCACCAGATCTGTCAGGCTGTCCAGGTTCACATCGACCCAGGGAGCCGGCTGAGGCGGCTCTAGCTGGGCGCTTCGGCGCGCGATCTGAAAACTGAACACCTTCTTCCGCCCCTGCAAGAGCTCCAGGCTGGTAACGTCTCCCCAACGGCGCTCTCGAACCTCGCCATAGCTGGCGAGGGCCTTATGGATCGTGGCAATCACCCTCGCTGGCTCCTCCGAGCTCAGGCTGGAGCTCCACCAGACGTCGACATCGTGGGTGTTACGGTAATCGAGATAATGGAACAGTCCGAGAGCCCCCCCAATGGAAACACAATGTCCCAGGTGCTGCTCGGCCAGTGCCTCCAGGCAGCGCACCGAGAATTCGGACATTTCACGAGGGCGTTTCGGCTCCACCAGCCAAATTTTGCGGTCCCGGGAGCAAACCCTCTCTCGAGTTGGTGGTTAGCGGGGGCCTGAACTGGTCCCGGGTGGCCACGGCCTGGTCGGGTTCAGCGAAGAACTGCCGCAGGAACGTCGACTTGCCGGTCCCTCGCGCTCCAAAGAGAAAGAAACTCTGAGACGACAACGGCTGAATCAGTCGTCGGAACATACTCCAATGGAGCAAAGACCTCTCCCGAGCCGCTGTGGGTCCGGACAAGGAGTTGTGCCGCCGAGGCGGAGGGGATTCTCGCTCCGTCCCAAAGCATCCGCAACTTGATCGGTCCTCGGCCGGTTGAACAGCTTACAAAGTCTTGATGAAGTTCCGGGAATTTCCTAAGATTCTCGGATTAAGCTAAAAGGCCTCAAGGTGCAGCGCGCGATCTTCATAGCCCTGGTCGTCATCTGGCTTCTTCTGGTGCCCGCCCGGGCCCAGGGGCTGCCGGTGGCTGCGCCTTCCCCATCGCCCCCACCGACCTCTCCCCCACCGTCCTTCCCCGGGCCCGACGATTCGGCTCTGACCATGGAGGATGCTGTCAAGATCGCGTTGGGCCATCACCCTTCCATCGCCTCGGCGGGCTACCAGGTGCAGGCGGCCGAGGCCGGCGTCGGGAGCGCCGAATCGGGCTACTACCCCCAGCTCAACCTCTCGGGCTCCTTCAATCACTCCGAGAACCAGCGCACGGTGGCCATCAATACCCCCACCGGGGTGGCCGTGACCAACCTGCAGGGCAGCGCAAGCCAGGTCAACGTCACCAACTCGGCCAGCATCCAGGCCAACCTCAACCAGGTCTTGCTCGACCCCACCCTCGGTCCGAGGGTGGAATCGGCCACGCAGGGCTACCGAGCCTCTGAGTTCGAGCTCGACCGCACCCGCCAGGATGTCGTCGCCGAGGTGAGGCGTCAGTTCGTAGCCACTCGCAACAATCAAGAGCTGGTTCGCATCGCTATTCGCCAGGTGGAGACCGACCAGGCCCACCTGCGCGAGGCTCAAAGCTTCTACGAGGTGGGCACCCGGGCCCGCATCGACGTGCTCCGCGCCGAAGCCCAGCTCGCTCAATCCGAGCTCACGCTGGAGCGGGCCAAGAACCGGCTAGATGTCAGCTGGGTCACCCTCAACGTGGCCATGGGATTGCCCCAGAGCACCCGCTATCATCTGGCCGAGCAGACTTACAAACTCAATCCGGCCATCGTGGACCGCCAGCGCCTTCTGGAGACGGCCCTGGCCCTGCGGCCCGAGCTGCAGACGCAGCAGGCCCGCTTGCGGGCTACCCTGGCCAACCTGGAGGCCACCTTTGCCGACCGTCTTCCCCGGCTCTCGGCCAACATGGGGTACAACCTGAGCGGATCCCCTTCGCCCCTCGATCCGGGCTGGTCGGTGGGGGTCAACCTCAGCTGGGCTCTGTTCGATGGGTTTCTGACCCGCTACCAGGCCCTGGAGCAGATCAAGACCGCCCAGTCCCAGGCCGAGGAGCTGCGCCAGAGCCAGAACACTGTCTACCAGGAAGTGCAGAGCAACTACCTCGACTGGAGCACCGCTTATCGCTCCATCTCTCGGGCCGAAGTGAACGAGCAGGCGGCCAAGGAGGCTTTCGTGATCGCCCAGGAGCGCTACCGGGTGGGGGTGGGCAGCTACCTCGAGTTCCTGGACGCCGAGCTGGCCTGGCGCACGGCCCAGGTCGAGCTGGTCCAGGCCCAGACCGACTACCATACCGCTCGCATCAACCTCGAGCGGGCCATCGGGGTGGCCAACCTGGAAGAGCTTCCGCCCCCTCTCCCGCCGGTCGAAGCCGACGAGATCCCGTTCACCGAGGAGGACCAGGCGCCATGAAACGCATCGTTCCAATCCTGGCGCTGCTGCTGGTGGGCCTGGCCATCTATTACTGGCTGAGCGGTGCTGGGAAATCCGAGAAAGTGGAGTACCGCACCGAGCCAGTGACCCGGGGGAACCTCAGCTCCAAGGTCTCGGCCACCGGCAGCCTGCAAGCGGTGACCAAGATCACCGTTGGCAGCGAGGTGTCCGGCAAAATCGAGAAGCTCTCTGTCGACTTCAACTCGCGGGTCAAGAAAGGGGATATTCTGGCCGAGATCGACCCCTCAACCTTTCGAGCCCGGGTAGAGCTGCAGGAGGCCAACTTGAGCGACGCCCAGGCCGCCCTCGACAACGCCAGCGCCAATGCCATGAATGCCCAGGCCGGCATTCGACGCTCTGAAGCCACCATGGCCTCGGCTCGGGCGCAGATCGAGCAGGCCCGAGCCACCATCGCCAACAACAAAGCCTCCGCCGAGGCGGCTCAGGCCAACATTGACCGCGGACGAGCCGACCTGGAGAATACTCGCCTGGATTTTGAGCGTCTGCAGGAGTTAAGAAAGCGAGACCTCATCTCTCAGGGTGATGTGGACGATGCCCGTGCGCTCTACCGCCAGTCGCAGGCCAGCTTGAGCTCGCTGGTCAGCCAGGCCGAGGCAGCCGAGGCCACCTACCGCGCCTCGCTGGCCCTGATGCAGGCCCGTGAGGCCGATCTCCTGTCGGCCCAGACCGACCGCGACGGAGCCATCGCCCAGGCCAACGCAGCCCGAGCCCAGGTGCGCTCGGCCGAAGCCCGGGTGCGCCAGGCCCGGGCCAACCTCGAGCAGGCCGAGGTGGACCTGTCCCGCACCATCCTGCGCTCCCCTATCGACGGTATCGTGCTCGACCGCAAGGTGACCATCGGTCAGACGGTGGCGGCCCAGTTCCAGGCCCCCGATCTGTTCACCCTGGCCCAGAACCTCGACCACATGCAGGTGGAGGCGGCCGTGGACGAGGCCGACATCGGCCAGGTCAAGCTGGGTGCTGAAGCCAGCTTCACCGTGGATTCCTTTCCGGCCGACAATTTCACCGGCAAAGTGACCGAGGTGCGCAAGGCAGCCGTGGTGGTGCAAAATGTGGTCACCTACACGGTCATCATTCGAACTCAGAACGAGGGCCTGCGCCTGATGCCTGGCATGACGGCCACCGTGGGCATCCAGGTCGAGAGTCGCGAGAACGTCTTGATGGTGCCGAACGCCGCCCTGCGCTTCCTGCCCGCCGGGACCAGCGCCAAGAAAAGTCCGGCCGCCAGTCGCTCGCCTGCCGGCGGCAAATCTGGCCGACCCGGGAAGAAAAATGGCAGCCGCACCTTGTATACCCTGGAGAATGGTGAGCTGAAGCCCCACGAGGTCAAGACCGGCATTACCGACGGGATCAACACCGAGATCCTGGAGGGAGACCTGAAAGAAGGTGATGCGGTGGTGATCGAGGCCATCGGGGACAACCCCAAGCCGGTCTCCACCGGTCAATCCGGCGGCAGCCGCCGAAGCGGGCCGAGGTTCTACTGAGCGGCGCGCCGGTTATCGAGGCGCGCGACCTCACCCGCATCTACCGTACCGGCGAGGTGGAGGTACACGCCCTGCGGGGGGTCTCGTTCACCATCGAGAAGGGCGATTTCGTAGCCATCATGGGCCCCTCTGGCTCGGGCAAGTCCACCACAATGAATATGCTTGGCTGTCTGGATCGGCCCACCAGCGGCAGCTACCGATTGGACGGGGTGGAGGTGGCCACCCTATCGCGCGACGAGCTGGCAAGCATCCGCAACAAGAAGATCGGTTTCGTCTTTCAAGGGTTCAACCTGCTGCCCCGCACCACTGCACTGGAGAACGTCGAATTGCCGCTCCTCTACGGCAATACCACCTCATCCTCCGAACGCGCCCGCCGGGCCAGCGAATCATTGGAAAGGGTCAATCTGGGCAAGCGCCTGGATCACATTCCCACCCAGCTCTCGGGAGGAGAGCAGCAGCGGGTGGCCATCGCCCGCGCGCTGGTGACCCGGCCGGCTCTGATCCTGGCCGACGAGCCCACCGGCAACCTCGATCACCGCACCAGCGTCGAGATCATGCGACTGTTTCAAGAGCTCAACGAGCAGGGCATGACCATCCTGGTGGTCACCCATGAAGCTGACATCGCCCAGTACTGCAAGCGAACCCTCTTGTTCCGAGACGGCCAGATTCGCTCCGATCAACCGGTTCTCGATCGCCTGGATGCCGAGAAGGTGCTGGCCGAGCTGGGATGACCTGGTACCTGACGCTGCGCATCGCCTTCCGAGCTCTGCTGCGCAACGGACTGCGCACCTTTCTTACCATGCTGGGCATGATCATCGGAGTGGCCGCAGTCATCTCCATGCTGGCCATCGGCACCGGGGCCCAGCAGTCGGTCTCGGCCAGCATCGCCAGTCTGGGCACCAATACGCTCATCATCATGGCCGGATCCTCCACGACCGGCGGGGTGCGCAGCGGAGCCGGGGGGCGCTCGACCCTGACCGCCGATGACGTCCAGGTCATCCTGGAGGAATGCTCGGCGGTGGGGGCGGCCACTCCCATGACCCAGCAAGGGGCCCAGATCGTTTACCAGAACCAGAACTGGTTTACCCAGGTCTCCGGGGGCGGGGTGGATTATCCTATCGTACGCAACTGGCCGGTGGTTGAAGGCCGCTTCTTCACCGAAGACGAGGTACGCGTTTCGGCCAAGCTGTGCGTGCTGGGACGGGTGGTGGCCGACAACCTGTTTGCCGGTGAGGATCCGCTCGACAAGGTGATCCGGATCCGCAATGTGCCCATGCGCGTGATCGGTATTCTGGGCGAGAAGGGCGACTCTGCCTTTGGGGGCAGCCAGGACGATGTGATCCTGGTCCCCTACACCACCGCCATGCGCCGCATCTTCCGCCAGGATTCCCTGCGCACCGCCCTGGTCTCGGCCCGTACCCCGGAGGATGTGGACCGGGCCAGGCAGCAGATGACCGCGCTCTTGCGCGAACGCCACAAGCTCTCGGAAGGGGAAGAGGACGACTTCACCATCCGCTCGCAGGCCGAGTTTGCTCAGGCCGCCGACGAGTCCACCAGGGTCTTCACCATGCTGCTCGGGGGCATCGCCTCGGTCTCTCTGCTGGTGGGCGGCATCGGGATCATGAACATCATGCTGGTCTCGGTGACCGAGCGTATTCGCGAAATCGGCATCCGGATGGCCCTGGGGGCGCGCGGGAAGGACATTTTGCTTCAGTTTCTCGTGGAGGCGGTGGTCATCTCGTTGCTGGGCGGCGCCCTGGGGGTTGGGCTGGGTTACGCGGTGGCCCTGCTCTCGGCGGCCTGGTCACAGTGGCCCCCGGTGGTCACCCCCAGCTCCATCATCCTGGCCTTCGGATTCTCGGCCATTGTGGGCGTCTTCTTCGGGCTCTATCCGGCCGTCAAAGCCTCCCAACTCGACCCCATCGAAGCCCTGCGACACGAATGATTGGCTAAAGTGCAAGGCCTTTGGTCTTGCACTTCACAACGCGCTGGAACGCGCACGTTCGTTAGATTGTGCCAATGTGCAATACCAAAGTGCGAGCGCATTAGAAGTCCGGCCGCAAACCCTGTCATCTGTTGGGCTGGGCGTCGCGCAGCCGGAAAACTGCGTCAAGGGGGGTCCGGCTGCGCTTCTAGTTCTGATAGACCCGCTCGCGCTCGGGGGCGGGGGCTTTCTCAAGACGGTGCACCAGCATGCGTGCCCGCTGCAAGACGTCGGCCTGGGCCAGCATCCAGACCCGGGTGGGCAAGCTGAGAGGAAGATGGAATGCCAGAAGGTCCATCCAGATACCCGCCGGGGCCCGCCCGTGCATCTCTCCGACCACCGCCGGAAGCCCTGGGAAGAGGCTCGTCGCCCCACCCAGCCTGCGATAGTGCTCGAAGACCTCGGGATGCTCGCGGTTGCGCTCCGGGCAGATCACCAGATTGCTGGCCCAGGGGCCGTCATTGTCGAACACGACCCGCTGCAGGCCGACCATCTTGTAGTTGGCGCCGTTGACCAGCGCCTGCACGAATTCGAGACGACACAGGCATCCAAGCAAGGGGTTCCCCTCGGGCCGCAGCACGAAGGTGTCGCCCGGACTGAGCAAAGCCAGGTCAGGAAGCAAGGGCTCACCCACGTGCACGGTCATATAGACGCCCGGAAAGAGCACCGTGGGGAAGTCAATTCTTCGAAGTCGCGCGTTCATCCGGCCCGGTTCTTCTCCGCCAGGCCTTCCAAACCCCGCTGATGCGGCCGTGCCGATCAGCAGATTATCCTGGGGGGCGCGAGAATCGCCTTCACACGGTTTTCCGGCCGCGCGGGGCAACCTCTAGTCCGGCCGCAGAGTGCTGCGCAGACGCAGCGTGAGCCGCTGGCGCACCTCTAGAGGCAACTCGACGTATAGCGAGCCTTCGCGGTACAGTCTGATGGTGCGGCGGGTCGTGCTGACCACCACCTCGCACTCGGGACACTCGCGCAAGTGCTGTTCGAGCGAGGCGCACAACTCGGGCGCGAGCTCTCCCTCCAGAAAGTCGAGCAGCGATTCTTTCAAGCTTTCACAGCACTTCTTCATGCAGTTTCCCCCACATAGTCCGCCAACAACTCACGCAACTTGAGACGGGCCCTCAAAAGGCGCGTCTTGACGTTAGCCAGCTCCAGTCCCAGCACGTCGGCCACCTCCTGGGTGCTCAAACCCTCGACGTCCCGCAGCCAGAAGACAGGTCGATAAGCAGGGGGGAGCGCATCCATGGCCTGAATCAGGCGACGCCGCAACTCTTCATCCTCGGCCGCCACCTCCGGGTCGGAGGACCGATCGGTGGTGACCAGCTCGGCTTCGTCATCGAGCCACTGCTCGAGCTTGCCCTTATCCTTGCGCAGGCGCGTCAGCGCGTGATTGGCTGCGATGCGATAGAGCCAGGTCTTGAACGAGGACTGGCGGCGGAAGTTGGCCATGTGTGTATAGGCCGAGAGGAAGGTCTCCTGCAGCACCTCTTCGGCGTCGGCCGGGTTGTGCAGCATCTTGAGAGCGAGGTGGTAAACGCCGCCGGCGTGCCGCTCGACGAGCTGCTCGAAGGCGTCGTAGTCGCCTCCGGCAGCCTGCTCGACCAGCCGCTCCTCGGAGATGAATCCTTCTGGCTTAACTTGCATCAAAGTAAGTGAAAGGAAGGTTTTGAAACGTGTCCATCACAGCCGTCAACAACTCGCAGTTTGCCTCCGAGGTGCTCAGCTCACCGCTTCCCGTGCTGGTCGACTTCTGGGCCAGCTGGTGCCCACCCTGCCGCCTGCTCTCTCCCGAGCTCCACAAAGTGGCCGATCGCTTCGCCGGTCGTGTGAAGGTCGTGAAGGTGGATACCGAGCAGAACCAGGGTCTGGCCCTGCGCTACCAGGTGCGCGGAATCCCCCACCTGATGGTGTTTCACCGGGGTGAGCCGGTGGCTCAGCACACCGGGTTCCTGGATGCCGACATGCTCGGCCGCTGGCTGGAGACGGTGCTGGCCCGGGCCGCCTGACTCAGGCCCGGCTCGATTCTAAATTGCAAGGCCTTTGGTCTTGCACTTAACAAGGCGCAGGAACGCAGTTCCGGCGCGTTCGTTAGATTGTGCTATTGTGCAAAACCAAAGTGCGAGCACATTAATTAGCGCTGGGCCCAGTTGGGAGGAGCCGGCGGCTGTCCGTCACCCTCCTGGGCCTGCTGTTGCTGGGGTGCGGGCTGATTAGAGCCAAACTGCACCGGAGCGGTGGGAACAGCCCCGAACTGGGTCGGTGAAGGCGTATTGGAGCCGAACTGGACCGGGGGCGTGGCGACCGGACCGGGTGCGACGAGTTGCCCCTGAGCCTGACCCCAGTTCGTGGGAGCCTGCGCGGGCCGAGTCGTCGGCGCCTGCCAGGTCTGGCCCGGGGTCGGCGGTTGGAGCTGGGTGGGGGGCTGCTGCGGCTGCCCGCCCTGATTGCGCCCATTCATGGCCTCTTTGGCCCACAGGAAGGTCGCCACCGGGCCGGCCACCAGCAGCGGCAGAGCCAGCAAACCGGTGATGCCGTCGCCCATCCCGGCGGCCGAGGCCAGTCCGGAGGCCAGGGCGCTGAAGGCGGCCACCCGGGCCGACTTGTCCAGCATTCCCTTGTCCTTCAAAGCGCTGAAGCTGCCGTCCTTGCTCGCGAAGGTGAGCGCCACCGCGGCCACGCCGCCCAGCGCGACCGGCAGTCCGAGCAAGCCCAGCACACCCTCCGAGGCTCCCGCCGCATAGGCCAGGAGGAGCGCCGTGGCGCCCACGGCCGTGCCTCGACTGATCAGGTCCACCGTGGCGGGTCGTCCGCTGGGAACGTATCCGTCCGTCGGCTGAGGCGCCCCCTGGGCCGGGCCCTGGGTCTGATAACCCTGAGGGTTCCACGGGTTGGCGGGTACTTGAGCGGTGGTGACGTTCACGGCGGAGCCTCCAAAAGTTGCTTGTCTGTGAACAATCTACCGCCCGGCCCTGAAAGAGAGCTGAACTCAGTCGGTGTGCAGGATGACCTCAAACTCCTGGCAACGGGGGCAGATCCCCATGACCACGCCGCAGTCGAAAAAGCCTCCATCCTCGTACCGATCGCACTGGCCCAGGTGGAAAGCGTTGCCGCCGCACTTGGAGCAGCGGGGATCCTCGCGCTGGCGGGGGGCCGAGCCGTCACTGCGCACCTCGAGGTGGCGCGTCTCGCGCTGACACTCGACGCAGCGAACGAACATGGCCCCGATGAAATCCATCTCGTCGCTGGTGGGCTCATGCTCCAGGCGCGGGATCAAGACCGTCTCGCCGCACGGACACTCCACCAGGCAGAAGCTGAAGGTCACGTCGCTGGACACTCTCCCCTCCCCCAGCAGTTCCCCGGTGGCCTGGCTGAGCACTCTCCAGGCCTCGTTTCTCTCCATGCATGCCACTCCCAGAAGGTTTGTCGGGAGGTGGAATTTGCAGCCGGTGCTCGCTCCCCTGCAGTCGACCGACGCCTGCACGGCCACGCTCGGCCTCTTCACCCGCACCAGACCAGGGCCACCCGACCTCTCTCCGTCAACCCACCAACCTGGCTCTGGTCCTCGAATATCTGAGGGGGCAACCGGCTGGCCGAGCAGATCGAGCGCATCGCTCAGCTCCAGCCGAAGTAGTCACGCATCCTGAGGTAGACCTCGGGGCTCTGGATCAGCTCTCCGTGCTTGCTGGTCTGATCTTGCAAGACCTCCACCGGCAGGCCTTCCAGAGCCAGGCTGGCGAGAGGCACCAGGCCGTCCCCTTTGCCCGGCCAGCCGAATTTCGTGCCCACCGTCGTGCGAGAGGCCGCTCCCAGGTGCAGCACCGCTTCCACACGTTCCCTCTGTTGGGGCCAGCGGCTGTTCAGGTCGGCCCGAGGCTCCGAGCTCGGGCGCAGCCACTCCAGGGCCCGCCGATCCTCCTCGCGCACGTCCTTGCCCACCAGCAGCCACTCGGTGTCCCAGCCGCGTGCCTTTGCGTCCAGCAGGCCCAGCGAAAGGCCGGCGAGGCCGGCACCTTGCTGGGGCGTGGCGATAAATAACAGCTTGCCGATGCCGTGATCCTCATTCTGGTCCAGGAAGAGCCGGGTTGCCAGACCGCCCATGCTGAAGGCGGTGACGTCCACGACCTCCTGGCCGGTGAGCTTTTTGATGGCGGCCAGGTTCTGACTGAGCTCGGGTTGGGCTTCGTCCGGGGCCATCCGGCTGGAGGTAAGCACGCTCACGAAGACCAGCGTGTCCGGACCGGGGTTGGCCAACGGCTGCTGGCAATGCGGGTCTGAGAAGAACAGTCCTTGTTGCACGTAGCCCATCCGTCCGCCATTGCGGCCTTTCTCGGTCAGCTTCTCGCCGATGGCTCCGAAGCGCTCGATGTGAGTGTGCCAGCCATGCACGAAGACCAGCGGTCGCTGGAGGGTGGACGAAGGCAGCGGTCCCAGCTCGCTGGGAGGGATGTTGGGCATGCACCAGGTCGGGGTCTTGCCCAGGCCGCAGACAACCTTGCCCACACACTGGGCCACCGGTCCGAACAGGGCTGCTCGGCCGGCCCTCGCGGCGGCCGCCAGGGCCATGGCGGCCAGGCCTTTCTTGACGGGAGGCGCGGGTGAGCGGAAAGGCTCCACCCTGTCCGGAACCTCCGGGGCAGGGGTAGAAGAAGACCGGACGGGCCTGTTCCAACGCACAGGCACTTGCAGCCGGGCTGCTCGAGCGACCATGGGGGCAGTTTATTCGGAGCGTCTGAAAGGAACTTGAAGCCTTGCTGGTCAATCAGCCCCGCCTGATGGCGATCGCAATCGTGGGCATGGGAGCGGTGCTCCCCGGAGCCCGAAATCTCGAGGAGTTCTGGCAGAACCTGGCGGCCGGCCGCTCGGCCGCGCGCGAGGTTCCGGCCTCGCGCTGGGCCTTCCAGCCAGAGGTGGGAAAAGGCCCCGACCAGGTGGCCTCGCGCATCGCCTGCCTGCTCGATGAGCTGCCCGGCGGTCACCCCGACCCGGTCTGTCAGCTGGCCCTGGCAGCCGGGCGCCAGGCCTTCGCCCAGGCCCGCACCGAGGGACTGGATCGCTCCAGGGTCGGGGTCATTCTGGCCTCCATGGCGCTGCCTACCGAGCGTTCCTCGGCTCACAGCCTGAGCGTGCTCGAGCGGGGCCAGGGTCGGCCCGAGGACCGCGCCGCCGTCAGCCTGCCCGCGGCCGAGCTGGCTCGCGATCTGGGGCTGGGCGGCGGGAGCTTCACCCTGGACGCGGCCTGCGCCAGCAGCCTGTACGCCCTCAAGTTCGCCTGCGACGAGCTTCTCAGCGAGCGGCGCGACGCCATGCTGGCCGGCGGCCTGAATCGCTCCGACAGCCTCTACACCCAGATGGGCTTCACCGCCCTGCAGGCCCTGAGCTCCAGCGGGGTGTGCCGGCCCTTCGACCGGCGTGGGGACGGGCTGGTGGTGGGGGAAGGGGCTGCCGTCTTCATGCTCAAGCGCCTGAAAGACGCGCGCCGCGACGGCGACCGTGTGCTGGGCATCATCCGCGGTATCGGCCTTTCGAACGATACCGGCGGCAGCCTGCTGGCGCCTGACGCCGAAGGCCAGTTGCGCGCCATGCGGGCTGCCTACCGCCAGGCCGGCTGGAGCCCCGGCCAGGTCGACCTGGTGGAGTGCCACGGCACCGGCACCGCCGCGGGCGATCAGACCGAGCTCTTGAGCCTGCGCGAGATGTGGGGCGCCGAGCCCCGAGGCTGTGCCATCGGCTCGGTCAAGTCGATGATCGGGCACCTCTTGACTGGCGCCAGCGCGGCTGGCCTGGTCAAGGTGCTGCTGGGAATGCGGCACGAAACGATCCCTCCCCACCTCAACTTCGAGCAGCCCCTGCCGGCACTGGAAGGCTCTCCCTTCGTGGTGCCCACCCGGGCCGAGAGCTGGCCGCGGAGGGCCCCGGACGTGCCTCGCCGGGCTGCCGTGAGCGGTTTTGGCTTTGGTGGCGTGAACGGCCACCTGCTGCTGGAGGAGGATCTGGGCCAGGAGGTCCCCGAGCCCCCCGGCAAGCCTTCCGACCCCATTGCCATCGTGGGCCTGGGCGCTCACATCGGACCTCACACCCACCGCGACGCCTGGCTGCGAGCCGCTCTCAAGGGCGAGTCGGCGGCCGGACGGGTGGGCGAGGTATCCCTGCCGGTCGGCAAATTCCGGGTGCCTCCCCACGATCTGCCCTCGCTTCTGCCCCAGCAGCTCTTGATGCTGAACGTGGCCGCTCAGGCGGTGGAGGATGCTGGCCTGGAGTTGAACGGCCCCCAGCCCTCCATGGGCACCTACATCGGCGTGAGTCTCGATGCGGAGACCAACAACTACCATCATCGCTGGGTGCGTGGCCCCCGGGCCCATCCAGCCCTGGATTCCACCCGCACCCTGGGAGCTCTGGCCAGCATCGTGGCCAGCCGCGTGGCTCGAGAGCTCTCGCTGGGCGGGCCCAGCTTCAGCCTGTCGGCCGAGGAGGTGTCCGGCCTCAAAGCCCTCGAGCTAGCCGTGCGCGCCCTGCAGCAAGGTGAGCTGGACTGCGCCCTGGTGGGGGCGGTGGATCTCTATGCCGATCCGCGCTCGCTGCACGCTCACAAGCAGCTCTTCCCCTCGTTGCCAGCCGGCGAGGGGGCCGTGGCCCTGGTCTTGAAGCGGCTCGGCGATTGTGCTCCGGACCAGAAGATCTACGCCCTTATCGCAGGCGTGGGAGCGGCCAACACGCCCAGGCTGGCCCTGGAGCGCAGCGGAGCCAGCGGCTTCTCGCTCTTCGACGGCCCCGAGCTGCCCGCCGTCGACCGTCTCTGCGCCGTGACCGAGCTGAGCGACCACCTGGGCGCGGTCACCGGCCTGGCCGCCCTGGCCCGGGTGGCCGGCTGTCTTTACCACCAGTTGCTGCCCGCCGGACCGGCCGGGGCCCGGGTGGAGGAGCCCATGCACGTGACCCGCGAGCCCCTCTACTGGTTTCGCGATCGGATCCAGGGCCCACGCCGAGCGGCTGTGGCCTACCCGGCTCGCGACGGCAACGCGATGGCGGTCATGCTGGAAGGGCTCGAGCAGCCGCCCCCGCGCCTCTACGAGCTACCAGCCGCCATCTTCTGCTTCGGTCCCGACCAGATTCCCGCCTTGCGGGCCCGGCTGGCCGAGGACTTCCCCTCCCTGGCTCGCTCCTGGCAGGGCCATCCCACCTTTGCCTGCGTAGCTTCGGGCCCGGCCGGCCTGAAGGATGCCCTGGACCTGGCCGAGCAGCACCTGGAGCGTCACCGGGAGGTGCCCTTGCGGGGCCAGAGCGGCCTTTTCTACGCGCCGACTCCCCTGGGGCAGGGTGAGGTGGCCTTCGTCTATCCCGGCTCGGGCAGCCACTTCCTGGGGATGGGCCGCGAACTGGCGCGCAGCTTCCCCGAGCTGGTCCACGCCCTGGACCAGGAGACCGAGGAGCTCTCCACCCACTTCATGACCCGCTATTACACCCCCTATCGAGGCGATTTTGGCCCCAACTGGCGCGAGTTGGCGCGACATGACATCGAAGCCGATCCCCATCGCATGATCTTTGGTCAGGTCTGTTTTGGCATTCTGGCCACCCGGGTCGCCCTGGCACTGGGCCTCAAAGCCCAGGCGGCGCTGGGCTACTCGCTGGGGGAGTCGTCGGCCCTCTTCTCGCTGGGCGCCTGGACCGAGCGAGACCTGATCTACCGGCGCATCCAGCAGTCTTCCCTGTTCAGCCAGGACCTGGGGATCGAGTGTCGAGCCGCCCGCCAGGTGCTGGGTGAGCCCTTTGTCTGGAAAGCGGTCGTGGTTAACCGGGGCGCCCAGGCGGTGAGCGCGGCCCTGGTGAGCGGCAGCTACCTCTTAATCGTGAACACCGATTCCGAGTGCTTGATCGGAGGCCACGCCGAAGCCGTGGACCGGGTGGTCGCCACCCTGCAGTGCGAAGCCTTCGAGCTGGCCGGAGTGCCCACGGTGCACTGCGAGCTGCTCGAGCCTGTGGCCAGGCCCTACTATGAGCTGCACCTGCTGAACGTCAAGGCCGTGCCCCAGCGTTTCTACTCGGGGCACTGGACCCGCGCTTACGAGCTCTCCAGTGAGAGCTGCGCCCGCTCGATTCTCGAGCAGGCCGAGTCGGGCCTGGACTACCCCGCCACCGTGCGCCAGGCCTACGCCGACGGAGTCCGGGTGTTTCTGGAGATGGGACCGGGCAGCTCCTGCTCGCGGATGATCGACCTGATTCTGGAGGATCAGCCCCACCTGGCCCGTTCGGCAAGCGCCGGCTCGGAGGATGAGGTGGGGCCCCTCTTGCGGATGCTGGCTTCCTGCCTGGTGGAGCAGGTCCCGGGGGTCTCGCTCGAGCCGCTCTACGCACCGGGTCCTGCTCCTCCCCCGCCTCAGGCCGATCAGGTCGTGCGGGTGCAGGTGGGGATCGTGCCCACACCCGTCCAGGAGCCCGAGCGTCCGGTGACCCCTGCGGTCGAGAGCGTGCGGCCGGCCCCGGTCAGGGTCGCGGCCCCGGCCCCGGCAACCAGCGCGCCCGCGTTAGCAGTCGCCAGCAGGCCGCAGGCTCCGCCGGGCGAGCTGGAGCAGCAGGTGCTGGCCGCCGCCGCCGCCCGTGCCGAAGCCCACGATGCCTACCTTCGCTTCTCCAGCCAGAACCTGGCCGGCATGGGCCAGGCGGTGCAGCTGCAGACCCGATTGCTGGAGAGCCTGGTTGGAGGCGCTCGGCTGGCAGTCGCTCCTTTGGCCGTCGCCCCGGCTGTTATCGTTCCTGCGGTCATCACTCCACCCGCCGCTCCCCCACCGCTCTTCCCGCGCGAGCTTTGCATGGAGTTTGCCATCGGCTCCATTGCCCGCGTGCTCGGGCCTGAGTTCGCCGAGGTGGACAGCTACCCCACCCGCGTGCGCCTGCCCGACGAGCCCCTCATGCTGGTGGACCGCATCATGGCCGTGGAGGGCGAGCCTCGATCACTGGGGGCCGGGCGCGTGGTCACCGAGCACGACGTCCTGCCGGGGGCCTGGTACCTCGACTGCGGGCGGGCTCCGGTGTGCATCAGCGTGGAGGCCGGCCAGGCCGACCTGTTCCTGTCGGCCTACCTGGGCATCGACCTGGCGACCAGAGGCCTGCGGGTCTACCGCCTGCTCGACGCCGAGGTCTTCTTCCACCGTGGATTGCCCCGGGCCGGCGAAACCATCCAGTACGACATCCGAATCGACCGCTTCGTGCGCCAGGGCGAGTCTTATCTGTTTTTCTTCAGCTTCGAGGGCAGCATCGCCGGACAGCCCCTGATCACCATGCGCAATGGCTGCGCCGGCTTTTTCACCTACGCCGAGATCGAGGGCTCGGGCGGCATCCTGGAGGCGGGCAACCTGCCCCGCGATCCGCGCCCCTTCCCGGCCGACTGGGCCCCCCTGACCTCCTTCGAAAAGCGCGAGAGCTACTCCGACGAGCAGGTGGAGGCGCTGCGCCGGGGCGACCTGGCCGGCTGCTTCGGCCCGGCCTTCGCCCACCTCGGCCTGCGCGACCCGGCCCGCCTGCCTGGTCCGCCCATGAACCTGCTCCACCGCGTGCTCGAGGTCGATCCCGGGGGCGGACGGTTCGGCCTGGGCCGGGTGGTGGCCGAGGCCGACATCCAGCCTGACAACTGGTTCTTGACCTGCCACTTCGTGGACGACATGGTCATGCCAGGCACCTTGATGTACGAATGCTGCGCCCATACCCTGCGCTTTTTCTTGCTGCGCCTGGGCTGGGTGGCCGAAACCGAGGAAGTGGCCTACGAGCCCATTTGCGGCATCCCGGCGGTGTTGCGCTGTCGGGGACCGGTCACGGCCAGCACCAGGAAAGTGATCTACGAGGTCGAGATCTCCGAGATCGGCTATCGCCCCGAGCCCTACGTGCTGGCCGACGCCCTGATGTACGCCGACGGCAAGCCGATCGTGCGCTTCACCGGGATGAGCATGCAGCTCACCGGCCTGACCCGCGAGCGCCTGGCCGCCCGCTGGGCCCACCCGGCCCCCTTCTACGACGCCCAGAGCATTCTCGAGTTCTCGGTGGGCCGCCCCTCGCTGGCCTTCGGCGAGCCCTACCGCGTGTTCGACTCCGAGCGCCGTATCGCGCGCCTGCCCGGGCCGCCCTACCTCTTCATGGACCGGGTCGTGGAAGTCAACCAGCCCCCCTGGGAGCTCAAGGCGGGCGGCTGGATCGAAAGCCATTACGACATCCCGCGTCATGCCTGGTACTTTGGCGCCAATCGCCAGCCCACCATGCCGTTCTGCGTGCTGTTGGAGGCCGCCCTGCAACCGTGCGGCTGGCTGGCCGCCTACCTGGGCTCGGCCCTGCGCAGCTCCCAGGACATGCACTTTCGGAACCTGGGAGGCACGGCCGTGCTGCACCGCGAGGTGTGGCCCGAGGACGGCACCATGCGAGTGAGGGTGAAGATGACCGACGTCAGCGAGGCGGGCGGCATGATCATCGAGAACTTCGCGATGCAGGTGCTGCTGGGCCAGGAGATGGTCTACGAGGGCACCACCAACTTTGGCTTCTTCTCGGCCGCGGCCCTGGCCCAACAGCTGGGGGTGCGCGATGCGGTGCGCTATGTTCCCCCCTCCCAGGGCCGGGCCTTCGAGCTGCCCCAGCTCGAGCCGCAGCGACCCGAGGAGCCCGCCCTGGCCGGCCTGGGCCTGCCCGGCAAGGCGCTCTTGATGATGGACCGGGTGGACTGCTGGCTCAGCGAGGGCGGCCCGGCCGGGCTCGGCTTCATCCGCGGCGTGAAGACGGTCGATCCCGAGGAGTGGTTCTTCAAGGCCCATTTCTACCAGGATCCCGTCTGGCCCGGCTCTCTCGGGCTGGAGGCCTTCCTGCAGCTCCTGAAGGTGGTGGCTTTCGAGCGCTGGCCCGAGCTGGCCGCCACCCACCGGGTGGAAGCCATCACGGTGGGCCAGGAGCACACCTGGATCTATCGCGGCCAGGTCATCCCTCCCAATCGCAAGGTGGAAGTGGAGGCCTGCATCACGGCGATCGAGGGGCACTCTCTCACGGCCGCCGGATACCTGGTGGTGGATGGGCTGCCCATCTACCAGATGAAGAACTTCGGGATCCGCCTGGTGCCGATCTCCTGATCCAGCCGGCCATATCCTGGTAACATTTGCTGCCTGGCAGAGACGGTCTTTTCTGAATTTGGTAAGAGCCCGGGGTTACTCTGTGTCCTTTCGG